>URQW01000004.1 GCA_900550105.1 uncultured Pelosinus sp. | reverse complement strand
CAGAAGAAAATTGACAACCAATTTGATGCTTATACGTTCACAACCGATGATTATACTGTGAACCAGACTTGGAGAAATGGTTTCAAAGGTCAGGAATTCGGAGTTGAATATGTACCGTTCAAAAACGGCGTATTGAGCTTCAAATATGAAAACATGAAAACCACTAACGGTTCGGACAATAATTTCAACAGAAATAACAAAGCTTATATCGGTCAGCTCGAAGTTTGGTTCTAAGAGCTTGCTAAATCAAAAGAACTCGGGAATTTCCCGAGTTCTTTTTTTATCGCCAAATTCTGCCTGAAACGGCAGGATTTTTCTGTTTGTTAGGCGAATTTCAAATAAGTTAGAATGACTGCGTGTTTTTATAATTACAAGGAGGCGTTTTATTTGCAGAAAAAAATAGTGAGTCTTGTCCTAGCTTGCATGATGGTACTTTCTGTTTCATCGCTGGCTTTTGCGGCAACAACGGTGAATATTACGGTTACTGACTTTGACCATATTGCTCCTGGCGTGGAATCGATGGCCGAAGGCAATGGCGCTATTGATTGGCGACAGGGACTGATTCAAGTGAAGGGCTTTGGGGTTGCGCCATCACAATATGCTAGCATGGCACAGGCGAAAATTATGGCGCGGCGGGCAGCTATTGTCGATGCCTATCGTAACTTGGCGGAAACCATTCGTGGCGTTCAAGTGGATGCAGAGTCGACTGTATTGAACTATCAAACAGCCAATGATACAGTTCGCGTTCGCGTCTCTGCCTTAATTCAAGGCGCTAGAATTTTGAAGGAACAGCCTATGGAAAATGGCGGCTATCAAGTGATTATGGCCATCAATTTGTATGGCGATAACAGCTTGAGCGGTATTGTCACTGATGCGGCAAATGTACAGCCTGTAGCAATTCCGCAGCCAGCTGTTCGGTATGACGTGCCAGCAAACTATACAGGGTTGATCGTCGATGCTAGAGGTCTTGATTTAGATCCGGTTATGGCGCCAAAAGTATTTGATCAATCAGGCCGCGTAATTTATGGGAACCAGTATGTTGATGCGAATACGCAGGTTTCCCGTGGCTTAGCGGATTACGCCTTTACGGAAGAGGATTTGCAGGCGGCAGCGAATGGTCAGTCTCGTGCTGGCACGAATCCATTCGTTATCAGAGCGGTTGGACTTCGCGATAATAATCGCAATATCGTAATCAGCAATGAAGATGGTGATCGCATTTTAGCAGCGAACGCAGCAAGCGGTTTTATTCAAAAATCAGCCGTTGTATTAGAAAAGTAGAATAAAATTATTGTGACTGCTAAGTCAAAAATGGTAACTTCATTAGGGAAGCAAAAAAAGTCATAAACATGACTGCTTTTTGCTTCTTTTTTTGATTTTTTCTATTGCGTTAATCTAAAATTAACATTATACTAAAATCAAACTTTGAAATTGTATAAAATTAGTAGACATTTCAAAGTTGGCAGACAGTAAGGAATTGGCGTAAAGAAAAAGCTAAGGAAACGTGGACACTTAACTTGGAATTTACAAAGATTCTTCACTAAATGCCAAAAATTAAACCCATTTAGGGAGGAATTTAAACATGAAAAAATCTCTTCTTGCATCAGCTATGGCAGCAGCCGTAGTACTTTCCACTTCGGTAGCTATGGCAGCACCTGGCGACATTACTGTTGACGGTAACGCTTACTACCAATACCGTAACAACAGCGGCTCTACTGCAGCTGGCGACAAACGGATTAACAAAACAGCAGTTTTCTTAAATGTAAAAGGTGACTTGGGCGGAAACTGGAGCGTTTACAGCCAGTTTGCAGCACAAGGCGCTAATGGCGGTAAAGATTTCCAGAGCGATGTTTATACGAACGATAAAGAATTTGCTGCAGGTTTAAATCAATTTGGTTTCCAATATACTGGCGATACCAGCACAGTAAAAATTGGTCGTCAAGATTTGATTCTTGGTAGCGGTCTGTTCTATGATATCACTGGTAAACTTGGCCGTCACAGCTTACTTGATGGTGTAACCTGGACTGGCAAAGCCGATGCTCTTTCCTATCAAGTAGTTGCTGCGCAGGAAGATAGAAGCCGTGGCGACGGTCAAGCATCGAAAAACAAAATGTATGCTGCTCATGTTGATTATGCTGCAACTCCTGACTTTACTGTTGGTGCTACTTATGCTAACTACAAGTATAAAGATTCCAGTTTCAAATTGGGCGATAAACAAACTGTAAATGCTTATGCGATGAACCTTGGCTATAGCTTCGGTGCTGCTAACGTTTTTGCTGAATATGGCAAAACAAACAACTCCAACGACAACAAAGCGTATCAATATGGCGTTGGCTATCAGTTTGACGACAAAAACAAAGCTTCCGCTACTTACTACAAAGTTGAAGCTCTAGGTGATTTGAATGGTAACACGACGTTTGACACTGGTGAAAAGGGCATGTACTATAGCTACACTCATACTTTCACCAAAGCTGTGAACGTAAACGTATTCTATAAAGATTCTAAAAATGTTAAAAACGATAACATTAAAGACAAATCCTTCCGTGCAACTGTTAACTACAACTTCTAATCTTACCATTAGAATAGAGACGAAAATCCTGCCTTCATTGGCAGGATTTTTTCTTTTGCTTCCCGAAATAGTAAGCATTTGGAATTAGGAGGGTATATCCTTATGAATCGAAAAATTATTGCTTTGGTTCTAGTTATTTGTCTCAGCTTTTCCTTTGCTTCTCTGGGCTTTGCTCAAGGAGTAAGCTCTGATATGACGGCGCTCGAAAAACTTAGTGTTACTGAGAATATATATTATGGTAGCGAGCAGACGGGTTCCTTGATTGATCGTACGAAAAAGTTAGAAAAAGACATTTTTGGCGCTAGTGAAAAAGATCCAATCATGACGCGTATTGACCGTCTTTATGCCTACACGAAATTATCTTCGATTGGCAGTCCTTCCTTTATTCTAAGGTTAAATGCAGCCGAGTGGAATTTGTTGCATAACGTGACCAATAATGCGGCGAAGGCGCGGTTAGAAAGTTTAGAAACGACTCTTTCCGGCAGTCCGACTACTGGCGCGTTTGATACGCGGCTGACGAAATTAATGAGACTTGCCTTTACGGATGGGCAAATTGATTTGGCTGAGGCGGCAGTGAAACAGGATACACTCGTTAAAATTAAGCTGTTGACGCCACTGACCAGTAAAGATAGTCGTCCTGGCGATACGGTAAGTTTCATCGCAGCGGAAGATATTTTTGATAACGGTGTACTGATCGTGACGAAAGGGGCCGTTGGTCATGGTACGGTGAAAGCCGTAGATCGCGCGGGAAATTTAGGACGTGACGGGAAATTGCAGGTTGAGTTCAACTCCATTGAAGCGGTAGACGGCTCGGAGCTTGCTACGGTTCTTGGTGACAAGGCCAAGGAGAAAACAAACAGTGTAGCAAAGGTTGCCGGAGCTTCTATGGCTGGGATGATCCTACTTGGACCGATTGGTATTCTTGGTGGTGCTTTTGTTCATGGGAAAGATAATGATATGCCTGCTGGTTCAGAAATTTACATTCAAACAAAATCAGATACACGCATATATGGTGTGAAAATTCGTTAAGACAATGAAGCGACAGAAACAGCTTGAAACCGGTCCTTTACCAAGACCGGTTTTTCTCTTGTCTGCCGGAGATTGCCACAGGAAAAACGGCAGGAAAAGAGCTTTTCCTGTAGAAACATGATACAATAGTTATGTTTATGAAAAAATCCTTAATCGATTTTTATTTAGACTACGGCTTCGGTTTGGTTAGATTATTGTTAGAGTAGAATAGAGGAGTATATTATGAAGAAATCATCGCAGCGTCTGTTGCGTTTTTTGGTAGCTTATAGTCTTGTTTATGGCGGTTACGGCATTCATTCTATGGATTCGTTACAGGCAGCGCCTTTGACGGTCAATCAAGAAAGCGTGCAGAATGAAACGACAGCCAATCAGTCAAACAACGCAGTAGACGATTCGCAGGTTGCGGATACGGCGGAAGGCGCACAGGCGGATAGCAAGGTTGCTACTAAGCCGGAAGAAGCGAGCACGGTTAGCAAAGTTGATAAGATTGACAAGGCTGATAAAGCTGATAAAGCTGATAAAGCTGATAAAGCTGATAAAGCTGATAAAGCTGATAAAGGCCAGCATAAGAAGACTGCGGCTGTGGCTAAGCCGAAAGAGCCTATTACCATTACAGCGGATGAGCTTTATGTAAACGATGCCAATGGCGATGTTTATGCTAAGGGGAATGTAAATATTCTGCAGGCAACACAGCTGATGACCACAGATCTTGTGAATGGGAATACGAAACAGCAGGAAGTTTGGGTAAATGGTCAAGCTGTATTTAGTGATTCCCTAACAAATACGAAACTGAATACGGAAGGTCTTCGTTATAATTATCAGACCAAGGAAGGCACACTCGATCAGATTAAAGGTCATGTGGGCCGTGATATTGTAACAGGCCATGAAGCGTTGACCTTAAATGGTGAAATTATTATACATGATGGTACCATGACGCGGTGCCCTGCGAAAGTACCTGATTACCATATGAGTGCTGATAAAATTGAAATATGGCCGGGCGATAAAATGATCGCCTATAATGCTAAAGTTTGGATTGGGTCAATCCTGCTGTATACAATGCCGACCTATACGCAATCCCTTGATCCGAATGCGGAACAAACAGCGTATCCATCCATTAGTTATAGCAGTCGTGATGGAATTCATATAAAGCAAAAATTTACGCACAGTATTACCGACGATTTGACAGCCTATACTGAACTAAACTACTACGGCAAACTTTCCTTTAAAAATAATAGCGGTATCAATTGGGACCAAAAAAATTATTGGGTTGAAGCCAAGGCAGGCTACTATCGCGATAGCGACGCCAACTGGGTAAAAAAGTGGCCAGAATATGATTTCCACTATAAATCGCATCGCATTGGCGATCTGCCGATCACCTATACTTTTGACGCCACGTATGGAAAATGGACTGACTCTAACCGAACAAGCTGGCACCAAGAATATAACTTGTACTTTACGCGTGATCAAATTCATTTAGATCCGAAAACAACGTTAGATATGGGAACTGGCGTAGGGCTTATTAAAGAAAGCGCTGATAATTCAATCATTCATAACTTTAAATATGACGCAACTGTCGGTCATACTTTTGATGATAAATGGTATAGCTGGGTGGGCTATCACTTTACGAAGAGCCAAAACAGTTTGTTTGCGTTCAATCGGGCCGATATGGGCAGGGAGCTTGATACAGGTTTCACCTATCGGTTTGATAAGAAAAATGCCATTGGCTTTAGTCAAAGTTACGACTTAAAGAATAAGCGCGTATATGATCAGGATTACACCTGGTATCGCGATCTGCACTGCTGGCAGCTTACGTTAACGTATCGAGCGAAACGCCATGAATGGAAATGGGATGTTTCCTTAGCTCGCTGGTAAGAAAAGTGACTGGTAAAGAAGAGGAATTGTTATGCAAATGAATTCTACAGAAAAGCAATCCGCTTTACTACGCTGGATTGACTTGATGAAAGATAAGAAAATTATGGTCATTGGTGATATGGTGGCCGACTCCTATTTAGAAGGCGCCATTTCGCGCATTTCACGGGAAGCTCCTGTACTCATCTTGGAACACAGGGGCGAAAAAGTTGTGCCAGGCGGCGCTGCCAATGTGGTGCATAATGCCGCTACGCTTGGCGGCCGCGTCTATGCTGTTGGCGTAATTGGTGAAGATACGGTTGGCGGCTTGCTGACCCATAAGCTGCAGAGCGTGGGCGTTGAAACAGCGGGGCTGATCAAGGAAGGCGACCGTCCTACCATTAGCAAACAACGAATTATGGCTGGCGGTTTGGCAACAGTGCGGCAGCAGGTTGTTCGCATAGACAGAGAAAGCAAGGAGCCGCTGTTGCCAGAAACAGAGGTTTCTTTGCTACGGTATATAGAAACAGAGCTTTTTCATATGGAAGCCGTTGTGCTTAGTGACTATGGCAGTCAGACTGTGACGTCAAAGCTCCGTACGATGGTGATTGATTTGTGTAATAGATATAATATTCCTTGTATGGTCGATTCCCGTTATGATATTCTCGCCTATCCGCAGGTAACGCTAGTGAAACAAAATGAAGCCGAGGCAGCAGCGGCTTTAGGTCTAGCCGAGATTGCTGCTGACGGGTTTAGCGCCGCAGCTAAAGAATTGTGCCAGCGTCTACAGGCAAAAGGTGTCTTAATTACGCAGGGGGCCCAGGGAATGACTCTGGTTGAGTCTAATGGCCAGTCGACGCATATTCCTGTATCGAATGTAAGTGAAGTTTATGATGTAAGTGGCGCCGGTGATACAGTTGTTGTGACGATGATGCTGGCGATTGCGGCGGGCGCGGACTATTCGACTGCGGCTCGGATTGCTAACTATGCGGCTGGAATTGTAGTAAGAAAATCAGGAACTGCAACGACAACACCTGATGAATTAAAAGCGGCGATTGTCAGCACTGATGGAGGAAACGAAAAATCATGAAAGTCATTGAACGAGATCATTTAACGAAGCTGGGAGAAATGCTGCGCCAACAAGGCAAACAAGTGGTGTTTACTAACGGCTGTTTTGATATTTTGCATGCCGGACATGTACGCTATCTCAATGAAGCGAGAACTTTGGGCGATTGTTTGATCGTCGGCTTGAATAGCGATGCTTCGGTACAACGTCTTAAAGGCCCATCGCGGCCGATTAATCAGGAAGCGGACCGGGCAGAAGTATTGGCCGGTCTTTATGCCGTCGATTATGTCGTCATTTTCTCGGAACAAACGGCGGAACCGCTTGTGTCGGAACTGAAACCAGCCATTTATGTAAAAGGCGGAGATTACTCCTTAGATAAACTGCCAGAAGCGGCAATTGTAGCTGCCTACGGTGGGAAAACTGTCCTGGTGCCGGAAGTCAAAGGGAGATCCACAACGCGAGTCATTGCCAAAATTGCAGAGCAGGGGAAGTAGTATGACAGAATCAGGCCGTCCGCAAAACATTTTAGTCGTAAAAATGAGCGCTATCGGTGATGTCATTCATGCGATGCCTGTAGCTTATGCGATCAAAGAGACCTATCCTAATAGTCATTTAACTTGGGTTGTGGAAACAGGCTGTCGTGAACTTATTGAGCATAATCCTTATGTCGATGAAATTATTTCTTTTCCTAAGAAGGATTTTCGCAGTCTCCCAGGCCTTATTCGTAATATTCCACCCTTAAAGGCGAAGCTTACGGCAAGACCCTATGATGTGGCTCTCGATCTACAGGGACTCTTTAAAAGTGCTGTGATTGTTTATTTAAGTAAAGCGAAAGCGGCCTTCGGGTTTTGCAATATGCGCGAAGGTAGTTCTTTGATCAGCCGTCCTGTTTGCGGCGCCCATCAACAAGGCCATGTGATGGAGCGCTATCTGGATGTGGCCAGAGCGATTGGCTGCAAAGTGGAAAATGTTCGCTTTCCCTTAGAAATTCAACCAGAAGAGCAGGAAAGGGCTGAAAAAATTGCTATAGCGGCAGGCTTTTCGCTAGATGTACCTTATGTTTTATTAACGCTGGGGGCCAATTGGCCGAATAAACGTTGGCCAGCAAAACATTTAGCGGCAGTCAGTGATTGGCTATCGCTGCAAGGCGTTGCGCCTGTCTATATCGGCGGGCCTGGCGATCAGCCGCTGTTAGAAGCGGTAAAGAGCTTCGCCAATCGACCGTTTTTTGATATAACAGGGAAAACTTCTTTAATTGAATTGGCAGCGTTGATTTTAAAAGCGCGTGTTTTTTTAGGGGGCGACACCGGGCCGATGCATTTAGCAGCTGGTCTTGGTACGCCAGTCATTGGTTTGTTCGGACCGACTGATACCAACCGAAACGGTCCCTATGGCGCAGGCCATCGGACCCATGTCATAGCTTTAGATTGCGCTGGCTGTTGGCAGCGTAGCTGCCCCAAGCACTTAGATTGTCTGGCGCAAATATCGCCAGAGGCTGTGATGGAATCCTTTCGTATTCTCCTAGCGCAGGACCGGGAGGGAAAAGCATGATTTCTATGCCGAACCAAGCTCAGCGCATTCTGGTCATAAATCTCGCTTTTATTGGCGATGTATTGTTGTCATCGCCTTTGATTACGGTCTTGCATGAGGCTTATCCTGCCGCACAGATTGACTGTATGGTCATTCCTTTGACCGAACCAATTGCATCGCGTCACCCGTATGTAACGGAAACGCTGGTCTATGATAAGCGGGGCAAACATAAAGCGTGGCGTGAGCTAATGAAACTGATTCAAACTGTAAAAAGCCGCCACTATGACTTGGCAATTTCGACGAATTTTGCCGCCCGCGGCGCGATGTTAGCTTGGGCGGCGCGCATTCCGCAGCGTATTGGCTATGATGCGCAACATGCTGGGGTGTTTTTAACGCAGACGGTGAGCGCTCAGCGGCCGCTTGTGCGTCATGAAACGGAAAATTACCTCGATTTGCTGCAACCATTAGGAATTAGCGCGCCGAAAGCACCGCTTGATACTGCTTTAAAACTTGCCGTACGCCCAGAAGATCGGGCGAGTCTGGCAGAAAAATATCCGGACCTGTTTTCGGCGACCTCTAAGCGGGTAAAACCCATCATTGCTTTATGCCCGGTTGGAAGTTATGCTCGAAAGAGTTGGGATGAGGCAGGCTATTTGTCTGTCATTGCTGATTTAGCAAAAGATCATGAGGTTTTACTGCTTGGCGGCCATAAAGAAGCGCCAGCCTTGGCAGCATTAGTAGCGGCAAGCGATCATAAAGCGTTGGCTTTGGCGGGGACCCTTTCGCTCGGAGAACTGGCGGCCCTCTTAGAACAGTGCCAATTGCTTATCACAGTCGATACGGGACCGCTTCACTTAGCGCAGGCTGTAGGGACGCCCGTACTAGCTTTATTTGGTCCGACCGATCCTGCTATCTGGGGACCGCGCGGGCCAAGAGACCGAGTTTTTTATCGACACGAGGACTGTTCTCCCTGTTGGGGAAAGGGCGACTGCCGCGAGCAGCAGTGTATGAAACATGATGCGGCGGCTGTTATTGCTGCAGCCCGAGAACAGTTGCGAAATGGGGCGACTCTATGAGTGTATCTGTTATTATATTAGCAAAGAATGAAGAGAAAAATATAGAAGCTTGTATTCAAAGCGCCTTGTTTGCCGATGAGGTCATTGTCATTGACGATTTCAGCACGGATCGGACTGTAGAACTAGCGAAGCAGCTAGGGGCGACAATCTATCAGCATAGTATGAATGGCAACTGGGGCGCCCAGCAAACCTACGCGATTGAACAAGCGAAGACTGATTGGATTTTTTTCCTTGATGCCGATGAACGGATTCCTGCGGCGTTGGCTGAGGAAGTGAGAGCCGCTGTTGACAGAAATGAAAAATATGCTTATCTTGTGCCAAGGCTGAATCATGCCATGGGCAAGCCCCTTTATCATGGCGGCTGGTATCCTGACTATGGTTTTCATTTAATGCCGCGCGAAGATTTTCATGTGGAAGGCTTTGTTCATCCCCAATTCGTCCATCCTTATCAGTCACGCAAACTCAAGAACCATATTATTCATTATACCTATAGCAGTTGGGAACAGTACTTTAACAAACTGAACAATTACACGCGGCTTGCTGCCGAAAAAAATTATGGTAAGGGCAAGCGCTGTTCGTTTTGGCGCGATATCGTGGCTCGGCCCTTATTTGCTTTTGTGAAGATGTATCTCTTACAAGGCGGCTGGCGTGATGGGAAGATCGGCTTTATTTTAGCTTCGTTTCATCTGACCTATACGATGGCGAAATATGTGAAGCTAGATAGTCTGGCCGAAGAGCAGGAGAAATAGTTATGAGAATCGCTGTGTTTGAATCGATTATTACGACAGGCGGCCACGAAGTGGATTTTGACCGTCTTTTAATAGAAGAACTCGTTGTTTGCGGCCACGAGCCGATCTTATATGTACCGGAAAAATTCCCCTTTCAGCATGACTATACGATTCCGATTCATTACTTACAGGGGTGCGGCGTTTCTTATGCCGGTGTGACGGGTCTTAAAAAGAATTGGCTCAGCCTTGTGAGAGAATATCGTCGCTATCAGTGGTTTACGCAGCTGTATCGGGAAGCGGCGGCAGGAAAATTTGATGCGATCATTATTCCTACCTCGACATATCGCTATCTCAAAGGATTAAAGCGCAGTCCCTTAAAGAATTCGCCTGTGCCAGTGCTCTTTGTCATGCATGGTATCAATCCGACGGAAAAGCCCAAGGTCAAGGCCGCGCTCAGCGCTTTCATGGCGCAGCCCCAGATCCAAGTGGCTGTGATTCACTGCGGCGGACGTCTGTTTCCGGCTGCTAATAAACAGATTCAAACAATCAAGCCGCCGACCTATAAGCCGCGCGATCTGGCCATTGAGGCAGCAGCGGCGCGGCAAAAGGCGAAAGCCGCTACGGGGCAAGACGAATTGATTCTGGGCTTTTTTGGCCAGTATCGTCGCGAGAAGAATCTGGAAGCTTTTTTGCAGCTCTTTCTGGACTGCCGCTTTACCAGGCCCGTCAAGTGCGTGATTCAAGGCGCTACAGTCGATCCGGCGGACCGAGATGATTTTGATCGACTGATTGATAAATATGGCAGCTATAAAGAATTTCAGTTTATTCATAAAGGCTTATTCGGCCGTGAGTGGCAAGAAGCCATTTTGGCCATTGACGCTCTTGTTATGCCCTATGCTGCGCCGCGTTACCGTTATCATTGGGGCGGCATGCTCTTTACGGCGATTGGGTTTCAAAAGCCGGTGTTGTTATCGGATGATATTAATCCAGAGGTGCTTGATAGCTATGAGATTGGTTTAGCCTTTGATGCGACTGATTCCGCAGCGCTAAAACAAGCCTTGACGGAATTTGTAAATACCTTTGACGAACAAGAACCTACCTATACTGAGGAATTAGAGCGGGCTGCTGTTGACTTTGCACCGAATCGTTTTGTGCAAGGCGTAGTGCAAATTTTAACAGAGACGACAAAGGAGCGTATGCGACATGATTCGTGAAGTAATAGAAGAACATCTGGCGACGATTGAAAAACTGAAAGCGTTAGAGCCAGAGATTGCCACAGCTGCTCGGATGTGCAGCGAGACGATCCAAAGCGGTCAGCGAATTTATTTAATGGGAAATGGCGGCAGTGCCGCTGACAGTCAGCATATTGCCGCTGAATTTGTCGGCCGATTTCAGGTAGAAAGAAATCCACTGCCTGCCGTCGCTTTTACGACGGATACATCCATCTTAACAGCTGTCGGGAATGACTACGGCTATGACGCTATTTTTCTGCGGCAGGTACAGGCTTTTGTGCAGAAGAATGATCTCGTAATTGGCATCTCTACTTCGGGCAACAGCCCGAGTATTGTGCGCGCTATGGAAGAAGCAAAGCGGCGTGGCGCTCGGACACTGGCGCTTACTGGTCAAGGCGGCGGCAAGCTGGCGGGCTGCGCTGATTTATGTCTGGCTGTACCAGCGCCAGTAACCGCACGCGTGCAGGAAGCTCATATTTTAATCGGCCATATTCTCTGCCAGCATATTGATGAGGTGTGTCATGATTGCCCATAAAGAAATGCTTTTAGACTATTTTGGTCAGACGATTCGTAAGAGCCGGATTCTTGTTCTCGGCGATATCATGCTGGATCGGTATTACTTTGGCGAAGTAAAACGGATTTCGCCAGAAGCGCCTGTGCCGGTAACGCGTGTTTTAAAACAGACTGGCGTATTAGGCGGCGCTGGCAATGTAGCGCATAATCTACGTCGCTTGGGCTGTCAGGTCGATCTAGTCGGACTCGTTGGGGCCGATGAGGCTCGTGGCGCCTTGACAGAACTTATGGCGGCCAGCGGGATGCATACAGACAGCTTAGTCGAAAGCAGCCGTCCTACCACGACAAAGCTGCGTGTGATTGGCGGCCATCAACAGATGATGCGAATTGACTTTGAAGAAACAGCGCCGATCTCTCGGCGCTTGGAAGATAAAATACTGGAAAAAGTACAACAAAGCCTGGACCAAGGCGCAGCTGTAATCATTCTTTCTGATTATGGGAAAGGCTTGTGTACGCCGCGGCTCTGCCGTCAGGTCATACGCATAGCGAGTGAGGGGAAAGTGCCGGTCATTGTTGACCCCAAAGGCGACAAGTGGCAGAAGTATCAAGGCGCCTCTTATATTACGCCGAATTTGAAAGAAGTGGGCGAAGCGCTGAAGAAAAAAGTAGCCAATGAAGATGGCGAGGTGCTGAAAGCCGCGCAAACTTTGCGCAAAAGATTTTCCCTTGGCGCAGTCATTGCGACACGTTCTGAGCATGGTTTAAGCTATGCGGGCGAAGCTACGGTCTTTCACATTCCTACACTAGCGCAGGAAGTCTTTGATGTTTCCGGGGCAGGCGACACGGTAATCGCCGTATTTGGCGCTGCTCTGGCCGGCAATTTGCCACTCTATGAAGCGGCTTATGCGGCCAATCTAGCAGCAGGCGTTGTTGTCGGCAAAGTGGGAACTTATGCGATTTCCCAACGAGAGTTCGTTGCAGCTTTGCAGCAGGCAGTTGAAGTAAAGGAGGAAGTAAAATGATTATTGTAACAGGCGGTGCCGGATTTATCGGCAGCAATTTAGTCAAAGGCTTGAATGAAAAAGGCTGCCACGATATTATTATTGTTGACAACCTCGGACAGAGTGAAAAATATAAAAATTTAATTGGAATTCGGTTTCATGATTATATGCATAAAGAGGATTTTCTGGAATCAATTAAACAGGGACGCTGGGGTGATGAACCCGTAGAGGCGATTTTTCATCAAGGCGCTTGCTCTGATACGATGGAGTATAATGCCAACTATATGATGGCCAATAATTACGAGTATAGTAAGACGCTGTTGCAATATGCGATGCATCGCAATATTCCCTTCTTTTATGCGTCGTCAGCTTCTACGTATGGTAGTGGTGCGAAAGGCTTTACGGAAGGCGATGTTTGCGAAGGCGCTCTTAACACCTACGCTTTTTCGAAATTGCTCTTTGATCGCTATGTCCGTCAAGTTATGCCGTCAGCGACGAGTCAGATCGTTGGCTTAAAATATTTTAATGTTTTTGGACCACAGGAAAATCACAAAGGCAAGATGGCCTCGACGGCTTTCCATTTCTACAATCAACTGAAGCAAGGTGACACAGTACGTCTCTTTTCTGCTTACGGCGGTTATGAAAATGGTGAGCAGCGCCGCGATTTTGTCTATGTGAAAGATGTTGTGAAAGTTAATCTTTCGTTCTATGAGCAAAAACTGACGAGCGGAATTTACAACTGCGGTACAGGCCGCGCCCGTTCCTTTAATGATATGGCTAAAGCTGTTATGGCAACGCAACAGCGGGGTCGCATCGAATATATTCCTTTTCCCGATTCCTTAAAAGGAAAATACCAGTGTTATACCCAAGCGGATTTGGCAAATTTGCGAGCTGCTGGTTATACGGAAGAATTTACTTCACTGGAAGCGGCTGTAGCTGACTATGTGAAGCAACTTGATCAGAATGAGGGATACTACGAATTATGCTAAGAAAGGCCGCTTTTTTTGACCGCGACGGCGTATTGAATATTGATAAAGGCTATGTCTATAAGCAGGAAGAATTTGTGTGGATGCCAGGCGCGATCGAAACGATCCGGCGCTGTAATGAACTAGGCTATGCTGTAATTGTTGTGACCAATCAAAGCGGTATTGCTCGCGCTTATTATGAAGAAGCAGACGTTAAGAAGCTTCACGCCTGGATGAATGAAGAACTGGCCAAGCAGCAGGCTCATATTGATGCTTTCTATTATTGCCCTCATCACGTTCAAGGAGAAGTAGCTCGTTATCGAGAAGACTGTAATTGTCGCAAACCGCAACCTGGTATGCTGCTACAAGCTACCGCAGATTTGGGGCTAGATAGGGCGAACTCTTTTATGATTGGTGATAAACAAAGCGATATGGAAGCCGCCGCGAATGCCGGGGTTACGGGATATTTCTTTAAAGCCGCCGAACATAACGGCAATCTCTATGACTTTGTTAAGGAACATATAAAAAGTGTGGCAGATAGATGGTGATAATATGGAGCCAAAGAAGATTTTTGTCAGTAAGCGGGGCGGTTTAGGTGATGCTCTTTTAGCAACACCGATTTTGCGTGGAATTAAGGAAAAGTATCCTAATAGTAAATTGACTGTAATGATTTTTCCCAATGCCTATGATTTTATTTCTGGTCTTCCCTTTGTCGATGAAGTCATTGCCTATGATAAAAAGAAGAATAGTTCTTTGTCTGTCATTAAGAAAATATGGAAATTTGATATAGCAATCTTTTTAGATTGGCAGTACCGCCCAGCTCTCTTAGCTTGGTTAGCGCGAGTTCCCATAAGAACAGGAATTGCGCACAAGAGAAGAAAGCTGCTGACGCATCCCGTGGCACTTGCACCGGATTTTGATTCGATCTATGAGCCTATTAATTTTTCTAATATTTTAGAAGAAGGAATTGGATTGCACCTAGATACGGATCTAACGAAACTTGAAATTGCTCCAATTCCAGAAACAGCACAACAAAGCGTAAGTCATTTATTAGCACAAGCGGGAATCGGGAATCAGCCTTATATTGCAATGGCTCCGTTTACGGCCTATGCGCCAAAAGACTGGCCTTTTGCTTCTTACGTAGAACTTGTTGCAAAACTGCAGGCCGCGACTTCTTATCCGATTCTTATGATTGGCGGACCGCAGGATCAATCCCGTGTTTTACCATCGAAAGCCATCAATCTTGTGGGCAAAACTTCTTTATTGGAAATGGCGGAGTTGATTCGCCGCGCCAAAGTTCTTGTCGGGTCTTGCAGCGGTCATATGCATGTGGCTGCGGCTGTAGATACGCCTGTGGTTGTTCTCTATGGTCCGGGATCAAGTGCGCGATGGGCGCCGAAAAAACGAGCTGCTATTGTGAGCTTGAACTTACCCTGTTCGCCTTGCGATAGTCATGGAGTATGTGAAGTAAACCGATGTATGCTTGAATTATCAGTAGATACAGTGTATAGTGCTGTTATGGATACATTACGATCTCTTGACAGGAGAGAAAAAGCATGAATATTTTAGTATATTCACTAGTGAACATTGGGGATGTTATTTTGACGACAAGCGCTATCGCGCTAGTGAGAAAAGCCTATCCTGATGCCAAGATTACAGCCATGGTACGACCTGATGCCGCGTCAATTATGGAGAATAATCCTTTAATTGATGAAGTGTATATTTATCAATATAAGTCTAAAGAGCGGTCTTTCTCTAGTATTTGGAAGGAAGTAAAAAAAATAAAAAATAAGAAGTTTGACCTGTGTTTTGCTTTTGACGGCAAAACTAGGTCGTGGCTCCTTACCTGGCTGGCTAGAATCCCAATCCGAGTTGGCGGAAAGAAGCTTTTTGATAATAAATTTAGCTGGTCTACTTTATTTTTTACTCATGCGATTCCACTGCCGCACGATCTTTTAACGACGCCGCAAGCCCATACATTTCAGTCTATCGTTCAGGGATATACAGGAATCAAGGAGTTTGCCAGACCTGTAATTGCAAGAATTGAAGATACTCATAAACAGAAAGTAAAGCAACTTTTAGGCGGTTTGCCACGGAAAAAGTATTCGATTGCTCTTTGTGTTAAAGGAACTTTTGCTTTGAAGAACTGGCCGCAAGAATATTTTGCGACTTTAGTAGAGCGATTGAATGAACGATATGAAGCGAATTTTTATATTATAGGAGCTCCTGGTGACCGCGCCTATGCTGATGAAGTAGTCGCTCTGTCTTCTGTTCCTATTCATAATTTTTGCGGGAAAACAACATTGATTGACTTAGCAGCTTTGTTGGATCAATCGGATTTGTTTGTTACAGTTGACACAGGAGCCGCCCATGTCGCAGCAACAACATCCGTACCTATTTTAGCCATGTTCGGGTGCTATCCGCCACCGCGCTGGCGTCCTCTTTCTGATAAGGTCATTACCTATCACTTTGATGTGCCTTGCTGTCCTTGTCAAGTCCCTGAAGACGGCTGTGAGAATGAAAAGAAGTGTCTGACAGGAATTACCGTAGAGGAAGTCTATAAAGGAGCGTGCCAATGGCTGGATCAAAAAGAATCCTAGTAACAAATCGGGCTGGAATTGGTGATGTCATTTTATCGACGCCTATTTTTAAAGCGCTGAAGGACAAATTTCCTGATTCGCACCTAGCTGTTCTCGTAGGAAGCAATGTCTACGATTTGCTAAAGGGCCTCTCTTTTATTGATGAAATTATTACTTATGAACGTGGACGTGACTCGGTATGGTCCATTATAAAAAAAATTTGGCGCTATGATGTAGCAATTTGCTTAGATTTTACCTATCGCAGTGCTTTATTTGCTTTTTTAGCAGCAATTCCTTTGCGGGCAGGTCTTCGTCACAAGCGGGGACTTTTTTTAAATCGTCCCGTAGAACGCGATGCTCAGCAGGAGTTCATCTATGAACCATATAATTATGCGGGTATTATTCAACGCAGCTTGCAAATGACCTTAGAGGGCGATTTGACGAAGTTATTCGTATCACCAGCGACACCGCAGGATTTGCAGAGCGTGGACTCTCTGTTTAAAGAAGCAAAGTTGTCTTCTACTGCTAAGATTATTACGATAGTTCCTTTTAGCTCAGCTGATGCAAAAAACTGGCCGTTGGAAAACGTTCAATCGCTGATTAGGCAGCTCCGGCACAACTACAACTGTGAAATCGTTTTGTTGGGATCGGCGGCAGATCGACCTAAATCAGAAAAGCTTGTCGATGGAGTCAATTGGTTGGGACGGACAACACTGACAGAAATGGCGGAAATCATTCGAAGATCAGACTTGTTCATCGGGCACTGCAGTGGACCAATCCATATTGCAGCTGCGACGCAAACGCCAATTATTGCCTTGTATGGAGCAACTTCCTCAGCCCACTGGGCGCCGAAAAATCGTACGGTTGTTGTGGAACATCCACTTTCCTGTACACCTTGTGACGCCACAGGCTTTCAATGCGATCATAAGCAATGTATGCAGTCGATTACTTTGGAAGAAGTTCTGACGGCTTGTAAAACGCTTTTGCCAGAGAAATGAGGAAAAGAATTTGAAAGTTTATTTAGATGGCATATCAATCATGAATCGTGATTTAGGCGGTGTTGGCTATTACTGCTATCGTCTTATGGAATATTTGCAGACATGCAGCCCAAAACATGATTATATTATGCTTTATAATAAGTCAAAGCTGAAAACAATGGGGTTTATTAACGCAAAAGAACAAAAAATTTCTTATCCCTATCGCAATTTATATCGTTTGTTTGGTCCAAGGTTGTTTTATCGTATTCCTGTGGAAATGTTTCTTGGTTCTTTTGATATTTATCATGGAACAGGCTATGTTTCGTTACCAACTCATCGGGCTAAAGTAGTCGTTACGGTGCATGACTTGGTATCGAAGTATTATCCTGAAACGCTAACGCCTCAGAATCTGCGATTTCAAGAGCACGATATTCCCTATCACGTTCGTGCCAGTGATCGTATTATTGCTGTTTCTGAAAGTACCAAACGGGATTTAGTAAACTTTTTGCAGGTAGATCCTGATAAAATTGATGTAACCTATTTGGCAGCGGATGAAATCTTTCATCCGCTGCCAGCAGATGATTCTAAGTGCGAAGAAATTCGTTGTAAGTATCAGTTGCCCCAGCGGTATGTACTACATGTGGGCAATCTTAACGCAAGGAAAAATCTAATTGCAACAGTCAGAGCCTTTCAACAGGTTTGCCGCGCCGGGTGCGAAGAAAATTTAGTTTTTGTTGGCGGCAAGGGAAATGGTTATGATGAATTGGTTCAGGAAATACAACGGCTTGGGTTAACAGATCGGGTGCAGTTTGTTGGCTACACAGAGCGGGAGGATTTACCTTACCTATACAACTTGGCGACATTCTTTATTCATGTATCGAAGCTAGAGGGCTTTGGACTGCCTGTTTTAGAAGCTATGCAGTGCGGTACGCCTGTGTTAGTTTCTAATGTTTCCGCATTGCCGGAAGTCGTCGGCAAGGCAGGGCTACAGGTTGATCCAAATGACATAGAGCAGATTGCAGACTGCTGGGAACGAATCCTACAAGATAAGAAGTTGTGGCAGAATTTATCAGAGCTAGGTCTAAAGCAGGCAGAAAATTTTAGTTGGAATAAAATGGCGCGCGATACTGTTGCTGTATATGAAAAAGCATTGCGGCTTTAACGGTAAATAGGAGAGATATAGATTTATGGAAAGTAGTTATAAGTATAACCCTATTTTAGAAGGGCTTATTTTATTAGCTGTCATTATTTATTGTCTGGCCTGGGGGACTTTTGTCAAAGTGCCGCGACAAGCCATGACCATAGCTGCTTTATTTGCTTTAGTAGGATTTATTTATCAATATTATCGTTATCGCATTTCCTTGTTTGGCAAGGGAAAACTGAAATACTATGTTTTTTTGCTTTTGGGTTCTTATATTTTCTCCTGTGTTTTTTCGCTTACCCCTCTGCACAGCTTATCTGAAATTAGAAATATTGCGCTTCCTTTTTTAGCACTGCTTGTAGTTCCTATTGTTGTCCGTCACGACATGACACGTTGGGTTTTTCTAGCGGCTACTTTATCTACTCTGACTGTAGCTGTTTATACTATTTATCAAGGTTTTCATGGTATTGAACGAGCTTCGGGCTTTGGAACAGATCATCCCTATGTTCTTTCGCATCATTTTATTTTTTACAGTATTATTGCTGGGTGTTATGCGTTACGGAAGGAAACCGAGCTCTGGTACCGTTGGCTAATGGGAATTACTGTTTTTTTGTCTATTCCTGCTTTAGTTTTTAATGGGACGAGGGCTTCGTGGATTGTATTGGTTCTTTTAGTTCTGGTAGTAAGTGGACTATTTATGCGACAGAGAAAAAAACACATAGTAAAAAGCGTTCTAGTTGGTTTCATTCTTTTGTCATTTATCGCCTTTATACCTTCCATTTCGCTTTATTTTGAGGAACGCTTTAGCACATTGCTAGATCCGCATTTTGTATCGAATACGGAACGAATTTTAATGTGGAAAAGTGCACTTCGTATAATTCATGATTATTGGCTCACTGGAATTGGCGTGGAAAATTTTTATGAGGTCTATAATTTTCATTATATTTCGCCGCTGGCGCGAGAAGCGGGGTTGCACACTCATCCCCATAATATGTTTTTAAAGAGCTTTGCTGAAACAGGTATTTTAGGTTTTAGTTGTTTACTGTTACTCTTCTTTTATTTGATAAAACATACTTTTCTTTTATATCGGCAGACGAAAAATCCCTTTGCCTTAAGCGCCTTTTTACTTACTTTGGCCTATCTCTTTCACGGAATGGTTGATTATAGTATGGATCAATTTAATATTAGCAGCTACTACTGGTTTTTTGTTGGCATTGCCATAAAGGAGACGGAGAAAGGGGCGAATTATGCAAAATATCTTGGTCATTAATCTCATGTATATTGGTGATTTGCTTTTTGCAACACCTGCATTACGCAGCTTACGAATTGCTTTTCCTGAGGCAAAGATTACACTGTTAGCTGATAAGAAAAATGCAGCTGTGGTTCGCCATAATCGCCATATATCAGAAATCATCGAAATCGATAAAAAAGGCTATCATGCGAAGCTTCCACATTTTATCGAGCTTATACAGGAGTTGCGACAAAAAAAATTTGACCTTGTCATCAATCTTCATCGGAATGAACGGTCTTCTGCTTTGGCAGCTTTTAGCGGTGGTAAAAAAATTATCGGTTTTAGTAAGCCTGGTTTTCACTTTTTCTTTGATCAAGTAATAGAGGAAAGAACTGATATTCATCAAGTAGATGCTTATTTGGAAGTTTTAAAGTCGGTGGGAATTCCTCTGGCAAATGAAGGTCTTGAAATGGAAGTGGATGAGGCGTCGAAAGAGAAGGCTGAGGCCTTGTGGTATGAAGTCTTCCCGGAAGATTTGCCGCACTTTTCCGTAGTTGGACTTAATACAGGCGGCAGTTGGCCGACCAAGCGCTGGTCTAAGGAAGGCTTTGCCGTTTTGGCAGACTCGCTTCTGGAGTCAGGTTATGGTGTGGCTTTTTTCGGCGGGCCCATGGATTTAGCCGATGTAACGGCGATTTTAGCGTTGATGCAGCATGCTAACTCCAAACGACTTGCTATATTTACGGGGAAGACGACACTTCTCGAAATGGCTGCACTTGTTCAAAGATGTCGCGTGCTGGTCACAGGAGACTCTGGGCCGATGCATATTGCTGTATCCCAAAAAGTGCCTGTAATTGCTCTCTTTGGTCCGTCAGATCCTATTCGCTATGCGCCCTATCATCAGCAAGATGCGGTGATCGTGAGCGCCAGAGACTGCTTGGCTTGTGGTCAGCATAGCTGTAGTGGCCATGAATGTATGAAAGAAATTGAGGCAAAGACGATTTTGGCAAAGGTAGAGCAACGCCTGGAGCGTCACGACAAGCGCGAATCAAGACAAAAATAAAATTAGTAGGCTAAAATAGAAAATATGCAGGGAATATACAGGAAAAAGGCGAATTAAATAAGACTTAGAGTGAAATTAGAAAAGGTGAGAATATGGCCGAAATAAAACCGTTTACTTATGCAGAGCGACTCGCATCCGAACCGGCAATCTTTATTTGGCTTAAAAAAGTTTATATCCAAATCGTTTTGCTGGCAGCTGACTACGGTGCTTTAAGTGCCGCAACGGTTACAGCCTATTACTTACGTCAGCACTTTTTTTCTGCCTGGTTTTCCTTGCCTTACTTTACGTTGCATGATATGTATCTCTATTTATTGATTCCAGTGCCATTTATCGTCTTGTTGCACTTTGACGGGCATTATTCCAGGCATTTGCCTTTTGGCCAGGAAGCCGGTCGTCTGCTTAAGATTAGTGTCTATTCTATGGCTATGGTAGTTTGCATGCTTTATATTAGTCATGCTGCGCACGATGTGTCACGGTTGTTCGTAGCGTTAACTGCTTTTCTGACTTATTTTTATTTGTTGGCAGAACGGCTTTTGATAAAAAAGCTTCTTATTGCGCGGGATATGTGGAAAACGCCGATTGTTATCGTCGGAGCAGGGAAAACGGCAGCGCTTCTTGTAAAGCAATTTCAAGATGATCCAAGTTTAGGCTATAAAGTAGTCGGCTTTATTGAAGATCATGAAAAAACAGAAGCGGATGCCTTAACGCCTTATCCCATTTTAGGAAACTTTTCACAGGCAGCGGAATGTATTCAAAAATCAGGGATTCGCAATATTGTAATCGCTGCACCTGGTTTGGACAGAGAGGCGTTGCATAACCTGATTTATCGATTGCAGCCTTACGTAGATGATATTACTTTTGTGCCTGATTTGTTTGGCATACCTGCCTGCAGTATGGAGCTTGATACGCTGTTGCAGGAAAAAACAGCTTTATTACGGGTACGCAATAACTTAGCTCGCTGGACCAATCGGCTTATTAAGTATTTCTTTGATTTTTTTGTGAGTCTATTGCTGTTGCCTTTCGTTGTATTATTCTTAGTTGTTATTGCTTTATTTACTTACTTGAATTCACCAGGCCCGGTCTTTTTTGTTCAGCAACGCGTTGGCAAGGGGGGGCAGTTCTTTCCTTGCTATAAAATCAGAACGATGGTTACCAATGCCGAAGAAAAACTGGCGCAATATTTACAGGAAAATCCTACCGCTTGCCAAGAATGGCAAACTGATTTTAAACTAAAAGAAGATCCACGAGTGACACCGATTGGGAAATTTTTGCGAAAGACCAGTCTTGATGAACTTCCTCAGCTGTTTAATGTATTGCGCGGCGAAATGAGTCTTGTCGGTCCGCGGCCAATTATTGCCGAAGAAGTTGTTCGCTATGGTGAATACATTCAGGATTATCACATGGTTCGTCCAGGCATTACTGGTATGTGGCAAGTAAGCGGCCGCAGTGATGTTAGTTATGAAGAGCGAGTACAGCTTGATTCCTGGTATGTGAGAAACTGGTCTTTATGGCTTGATATAGTGACGCTATTTAAAACAGTTGGCGTTGTTTTAAAGCGCAAAGGCGCTTATTAATACTGCGGTGACCTTAGAGAAATGAGGCGAGTTGTTTGATTAAGAAAGGAATTATTCTAGCAGGCGGTTCCGGAACGAGGCTGCATCCGCTTACCTGTGTAATTAGTAAGCAGATGATGCCAATTTACGATAAACCTATGATCTATTATCCCCTTTGCACTTTAATGCTTGCTGGGATTCGTGATATCTTAATCATCACTACGCCGCAGGATAGTCAGGGCTTTCAAAGACTTTTGAGTGATGGTAGTCAGTGGGGCCTTAACATACAATATGCTGTGCAGCCAAGTCCTGATGGTTTAGCACAGGCCTTTTTAATTGGGGAAACTTTTATTGGCCCCGATAGTTGCTCTTTGATTTTGGGAGACAATGTCTTTTATGGCAATCGTTTGGCTAAATATGTGCAGCATGCGGCAAGCCAGGAAAACGGAGCGACCGTATTTGCCTATTGGGTGAAGAATCCTGAAAGTTATGGCGTGGTTGCTTTTGATGAAGCAGGACAAGCTGTGAGTTTAGAAGAAAAACCCCTTCGTCCTCAGTCCAATTATGCGGTAACTGGACTTTATTTTTATGATAATCAGGTCGTTGAAATTGCAAAAAGTTTAAAGCCTTCTGCTCGCGGCGAACTGGAAATTACCGATGTAAATAAAGTATATCTTGCCAATAAGCAGCTTAAAGTAGAAAAGCTGGGGCGAGGCTACGCTTGGCTCGATACAGGTACGCATGATTCGTTGTTGCAGGCATCCAATTTTGTGCAGACGATTGAACAACGGCAGGGTCTGAAAGTAGCTTGTCCGGAAGAGATCGCTTACCGTATGGGCTATATAGATGCTGAGCACTTAATGCAACTAGCAGAACCCCTCAAAAAGAATAATTATGGTCAGTACTTGCTGCAAGTTGCAAAAGGGATTTGAGAGGATGAGTCAGATGCAGAAGATCTTAGTTACAGGCGGAGCTGGTTTCATTGGCAGTAACTTCGTCCGCTATATGTTGGAAAATCATAGCGATTATGAAATATTTAATCTTGATGCCTTAACTTATGCCGGCAATCTGGAAAATTTAGCAGATGTAAGCCAAAATTCGCGCTATCATTTCATAAAAGCTGATATTACGGTTCCTTCGGATATTGAAGCCGTTATGAACCAGGGAGTTGACGCTATTGTCAATTTCGCAGCGGAATCCCATGTGGACCGGAGCATAGAAGATCCAAATCTTTTTGTCCGAACCAACATTATGGGGACGCAAAATCTGCTCAACGCGGCAAAAAAATACAGCATAAAAAAATACCTGCAGGTTTCCACAGACGAAGTATACGGTACGCTGGGAGCTACAGGCTTTTTTTGTGAGACAACGCCGCTGGCGCCGAATAGTCCCTATTCGGCAAGCAAAGCTGGGGCTGACTTTCTTGTACGGGCTTATCACGAAACATATGGTCTGCCAGTCAACATTACGCGTTGTTCTAATAATTACGGTCCCTATCACTTTCCTGAAAAACTCATACCGCTTGTAATTACGAATGCCATGGAGGACAAAGAGATACCTGTATATGGCGATGGTCAGCAGGTTAGAGATTGGTTGCATGTATTGGATCATTGTCGTGCCATTGATTTGGTACTACATCAAGGAAAATTAGGGGAAGTATATAATATCGGCGGTCATAACGAAAGAACCAATTTATATATTGTACAAAGTATTTTACAGCAACTGAAAAAGCCGGAAACGTTAATTCGTCACGTAACTGATCGCTTGGGTCATGATCGGCGCTACGCCATTGATGCGACAAAACTCAGAAGTGAACTAGGCTGGGAACCTCAATATACTTTTGAAACAGGAATAGAAGAAACTGTTAAGTGGTATGTGAATCATCAAGCTTGGTGGAAAAATATTAAATCCGGCGAATATCAGGGCTATTATGAGAGAATGTATAAAAATCGGTAGGAGAAGTTTATGAAATTGTTAATTACGGGTGCCCAGGGGCAGCTTGGGCGAGAATTAGTGCGGCAACTGAAAAAAACGGATATTGCCTTTTTTGCAGCGTCTAGACAAGAACTCGATATTACCAATGCAGCACAGACTTTGCAGGTTATTAAGGAGTATATGCCTGATGCGGTGATTCAGGCCGCTGCTTATACAAATGTTGATGAAGCAGAGAAAGTACGAAACGAGGCTTTTCAGATTAATGCTATTGGTACGCAGAACGTCGCGGCGGCTTGTCTGAAAACTGGCGCTAAACTTCTGTATGTTAGTACGGATTATGTTTTTGATGGTTCTTTAGGACGGGCTTATGATGAATATGATCAGACAAACCCGCAGGGGATTTATGGACGAAGTAAATTTGCTGGTGAGCAGATTACCCGGCAAATCGTTGCTCGTTCTTACATTGTGAGAACATCTTGGCTGTACGGCGATGGCAATAATTTTGTCCGTACGATGCTACGTTTAGGCAAAGAACGAGATGTTTTGAAAGTAGTGAATGACCAGTTTGGCTGTCCTACGTCGACGGTAGACTTAGCTGAGGCGATTATCGCGCTAGTGGCAACAGACGCCTATGGTACCTATCATGCCGTGAATCAGGGAATTACCACATGGTTTGATTTTGCGAAGAAAATCTTTGAACTCAGCGGCAATCAGCAAATACAGGTCTTGCCGCAGACGACGGCAGAACTGAATCGTCCGGCGCCGCGGCCTCCCTATTCGCCGTTACAGAACAACCTTTTACGTGTAGTACTTGGTCACGATATGCGTAATTGGGAAGAGGCTTTGCAAGAATATATTGCAGAGCAAGAAACTTTTTGATTTTATAGCGATAGGAGCTGCCGTTGGTGAACTTTATCAAACAGCTAGGAGCTTTTCTTTGGGATATTAGCCAAAATCGTTCCTTAATCTTGGAATTAACAAAAAAAGATTTGCAAACAAGATATTTAGGGTCCTATTTGGGGATTCTTTGGGCATTTATTCAACCGACGATTACCGTACTTATTTTTTGGTTTGTCTTTGAAGTCGGGTTTAAATCGATGCCAGTTGATAATTATCCTTTTATCTTGTGGTTTTTACCAGGAATGCTTGCATGGTTTTTCCTTTCTGACAGCATGTCTTCTGCTGCTAATTCCGTGCTTGAAAGCAGTTATCTCGTCAAAAAGGTTGTTTTTCCTGTTCATGTACTTCCTGTTATCAAGGTTTTATCTGCTTTATTTGTGCATTTTTTCTTTCTCATTTTTTTAGTTTCTATGTTTCTTATTTATGGCTATAAGCCCGATCTGTATGCGCTTCAAGTAGTCTATTATTTGTTTGCATCCTTGATTTTTGTGCTGGGTTTTTCCTGGCTAACTTCCGCCATAGTTGTTTTTTTACGTGATGTTAGTCAATTTATTACGATGATGTTGCAGTTCCTCTTTTGGATGACGCCGATTCTCTGGTCATTAAAAACAATTCCCGCTCGGTATCATTCTTTATTAGTCTTAAATCCTGTGTATTATCTTACGGAAGGCTATCGGGATTGTTTTGTCTATCATAAATGGTTTTGGGAAAATATGTCCTTAACTTTGTACTTTTGGACGTTTACAGGCGCTATGTTTTTGTTAGGGATTTTTGTTTTTAAACGGCTGCGGCCGCATTTTGCCGATGTATTGTAAAAATATCTCTAGGGATAGATAGGAAGGCACTCATGAAAACGCACACAAACGAACCAGCCTGTCAAAAAATCGGGCAGGTTGTTATGGATTATAGAGCCTATGAAGGATTTGATCTTTACAGTGACGGCCTTGTCGAGCAAGAAATGCTTCGACTTGCCAAAGAATCACCGGATTGGACCCACGTGCTTGGACAAAAACGAGACTGGCCTTTCCTGTGTCACTTTAGCCCAGCTAGGCGCAACTTATTAGAATGGTATGACTTTTCGCCTGAGGCGAAGCTTTTGGAAATCGGTGCAGGCTGTGGGGCTTTGACTGGTCTTTTCTGTGAAAAAGTGAAGGATGTTGTTGCGGTCGAACTTTCCAAGACAAGAGCAGAAATTACAGCGCAGCGTCATCAACAGTGCAAGAATCTGACGATCTTAGTAGGAGATCTGCAAAAAATAAATTTTACAGAGCAATTTGATTATATTACACTGATTGGCGTACTAGAGTATGCTGGTAAATTTACGCCGTCTCGTCAGCCCTATTTAGATTTTTTGGTAACTGTAAGAAAAATGTTGAAGCCCCAGGGTAAACTTATTTTAGCTATTGAAAATAAATTTGGCCTTAAATATTGGGCCGGAGCAGCGGAAGACCATACTGGTAAGCCTTTCGAAGGGGTGGAAGGGTATCCTACATCGCAGGGAATTGCGACCTTTGGGCGACCTGAGCTTCAAGCGTTATTGCAGCAGGCTGGGTTTACTAATATAGATTATTACTATCCAGTGCCAGACTATAAACTGCCTAAAGAAGTGTACTCGCAGGCCCAACTGCCCAAAGTCGGACAGCTTGACGCCATGACTCCTAATTATGATCAAGACCGGATTGCTTTGTTTCGCGAAGATCTCGTTTACGACGGCCTGATAGAAAATAACCAGTTTGAGTTCTTTGCCAACTCATTTCTGATTTTTGCACAATAGGAGAATAAAATGCGAATACTATATGCGAAATATAACCGAGAACGATTGCCAAAGTTTCAGACCGAAACGGCTGTGTGTGAAGAAAATGGCATGAAACATGTGCGAAAAAAAGCGCTTTGTGAGCAGGCAAAAGAGCATATACAGACTCTTTATACAAATTATCAGCAATTGAACTTGACCTATCAAAATGTCAAAATTGCTACTGCCGAGCTGAAAAATCAGGCGATTTTCTTTGAATATGTGCAGGGACTTTCCTTTGATAGTGAATTAGCAAAAACGCTGCGGCAAAAAGATAAAACTGCTTTTTGGCAGCTATTAAACCAGTATCGGTCTTGGCTTGCGAGCCTAAGTCCCTTAAAGACCCTAGATGTCATCAATCCCTTTGATTCAAAGGTCACTCTTGAGGCAGTCCCCTGTCTTGAAACAGCAGACATAGACCTGATTTTTGAGAATGTGTTTTGGTCAGACAACGATTTGCCAACAATCATTGACTATGAATGGGTTTTTCCCAATATGCCTATTAACTTTATTTTGTATCGCAGTCTGGAAGTGTTCTATCATAAATATCGAGACTATTTTTCTGGCTTTATGACTCTTGATGAAATTTATGATCAGCTCCAGATGGATCATGCTCAGCTAGCTGCTTTTAATAGAATGGAACAAGGGTTTCAAAATTATGTTCATGGCAAAACCAAACCTTATTGTTATGCCTCTCAGTATCTAAAAGGCTATGAATCGTTTCAGGATATTTATGCCAATAGCCAGCGTGTCCCGGAATTATTAGCTTGGGGCAATTCACTCGATGCAGTGATTCGCGAGAAAGAAGCCCGCATTGAAGAACTTGCAGCCTGGGGTACTCAGCTTGATGCGAGACTTGCGAGCCTTGATAAATATCGACGGCTTGTGCGACTTGGCAAACTCTTTACAGGTGATTTTACTTTCGAGCAGGCTGCAAAACGGATTCCGCTATTGCGACTCAGCTCCTTACTGACCTTGGACAATGCAAAGAAGGCGGGCAAGAAATTATTGCGCGGTGAAATTGCTTCATTATTTACAAAAAGCCGCGAGCGTCTTTCACGGGAACTAGATAGTCAAGGTGACCTCCCTGACCAGACGAAACGTTTGCTTTATCATCGGGAAAAGCAGGCTCTTGTTACGGTCACTATTCCGGTTTACAATAACGCCGAATACTTACAACGCTGTATCGAAAGCGCTTTAGCACAAAGCTATGAAAATTTAGAAGTACTAGCTGTTGATGACTGCTCAACTGACGCCGCTGTCTATGACATTTTGCGGTCTTTTGAGGGAAATCCTCGCTTTCGCTGGTTTAAAAAAGCCGCAAACAGTGGCATCAGCGCTACGATGAATGAAGCGATTATTGCCGCCAAAGGGCAGTGGATTGCTTTTCTTGATTGTGATGACTGGCTTGATGAGCAGGCTGTAGCCAAATTGGTACAAGCTCTCGATCAGTCGGAAGCGGCTGTGTATGGCTATACAGATCGTGTGAATGAATTTGAGGCGACAAAACAGGCTGAGATAGAAAGCTTTCGCTGCCGCCCCACAGAAAGATATTTTAAAGAACTTCTTGTTGGGATGTATACAAGCCATTTGAAAATCATTCATCGCGATGTTTTCCTGACAATTGGTCTTCATGAAAGTCGCTTTGACGGGGCCCAGGATTACGATATAGCCCTTAAAACGGCTTTTCATCTTGGCGACAAGGCCTTTTGCTATTTGCCGGAGCCTGTTTATCATCACCGGATTCATGCCAAGCAGACGACCCAGGAAGCGGCAGCACGAATCGAAAAAATCGTGGCAGCTATTCGACGGGAAGCAAAATTGCGTCAGGCAATCGCTACAGGAACTTTTGATAAACTCATATCTTTTGTGGTTCTTTCCTTTGAGAAAAAGGAAATGACATTAGAGTGCGTCGAAGCAATCGAACGAACTGTAAAGGCGCCTTACGAAATTATTATTTTTGATAATGCTTCAAGCGAAGCAACGAAAGAGTTTTTGCGCCTGCATGTTGAAACGAAAGCACAGGTCCATGTCCATTATTCGCCGCAAAATCTAGGCTGTCCGGGCGGTCGGCGGGAAGCTGTGAAATTAGCCAATGGTGACTATATTATTCAGCTAGACAATGATGTCTTCGTAACGCCTCATTGTGTAGAAGAACTTTTAGTGCGGGCTGAATCTGATGTAGCTATTGGCGCTGTCTGCTGCAAAACGGTATTTCCAGACGGCAAGCTGCAGTTTAATGGCGGTGCGCTTGCGATTCAGGATGATTTCGTTATCTATTCATTGATTGATACAGGCAAAGACGAAACTGAGCTTGAAACTGCCTTATGGCATGAGTGCGGCTGGGTTCCGGGCGGGGCGACTTTGTTTAAGCGTTCGGTCATTGACGAGCTTGATTACTCGTCAGGTTATGTCAATGCCTTTGAAGACAACGATATTTCACTGCAGATCAAAGGGCTAGGCAAAACGATGGTAAATTGTCCCACTGCCAAAGTGGTGCATCATCATATTATGTATCATCCCAAGCAAGCTCAGACAGAAACAGAGTACATGCAAGCACGGTATAAGCAAGATGGTTTTGTTCAGTCGCTCCTGCATTTTTACGAGAGGAATCAGCTCATTATTCAGGACGAATACGTTTATGGATTTATGGGTTTAAAGGGACAGTCTGAAAGAGAAATTCGCCGTAAAGTACAAGAATTGGTGCAGGGACGAAAAGGATGAACAAGGAAATTTCCTTAGTGATGGCAACAGTGGGACGACTAGAAGAACCGGAGTTGTTTATTCAAAGTCTATTAAAATCCCAGTTTGACTTGGCAACTGTCGAGCTTATTATTGTCGACCAAAATGAAACAGATGCACTGCAAGAGCGGCTGATACCGTATCATGAGAGGCTGACAATCCAGTATATCAGGTTGGCGACAAGAGGACTTTCACTTGCCCGTAATCAGGGATTAGCTCTTTGCAGCGGACGGATTGTAGGCTTTCCTGATGATGATTGTGAATATGATCCACAGACCCTTAGGAACGTCGTCGCCGCTTTTGCTCAATACGACAAGGCTTCTGCTATTATTGGCGCAGTGAAGACGGCTGACGGCGCCGCTTCTATCAGACAGTGGCCCACAGAACCGATTCAATTGCATACCATGAACTTTTATACGAAGTTTTCTTCCGTGGGCTTATTTGTGAAGCGCGAAGTGAACAGCGAACAGTTTTTTTGTGAGCAACTTGGGGCTGGCGCTCATTTTGGCGCGGCCGAAGATGCTGACTATATTTATCAAATGCTAAAAGCGCAAAAAGCAGTGTTTTTTGTTCCGTCGATTACGGTATATCATCCGCCAGGCGCACCTGATGCTGCGGCGAAAGCCTTTTCCTACGGTCTTGGTTTTGGCGGTTTCTGCCGGAAAAATTGGAGTTTGCCGATTTTTGGACTATTTACAGCCGCTCTTTGCTATCACTCACTGCGTTTTTTACAGGCCTTAGTGAGCGGCGATTCCGTTAAACGGACTTATAGTCGCCTATGCATTACATCCCGCTGGATTGGTCTTTGGACCTGGAGGAGACGCTAAGTTATGAATGAAGTCGTAATTGATGTAAAAAATTTATCAAAAGCTTATAAAATCTATAATAAGCCAGTTGACCGTCTAAAAGAGTCGCTTCATCCCTTGGGACGCCAGTACCATCAGGAATTTTTCGCTGTAAAGGATCTCTCCTTTTCGATCCGTAAAGGCGAAATGGTAGGCATCATCGGTCGCAATGGATCAGGTAAATCAACTCTTTTAAAAATGCTTACAGGCGTTTTGACGCCCACGAGCGGACAAATTGACATGACAGGCCGCGTATCAGCGCTGCTTGAACTGGGAGCCGGTTTTAACCCAGAATTTACGGGACGGGAAAATATTTATTTTCATGGCACGATTATGGGCTATACGAAAGAAGAAATGGACAGCAAGGTTGATGCCATTTTGGAATTCGCCGATATTGGCCAATTTATTGAACAACCTGTAAAAACCTATTCCAGCGGGATGTTCGTCCGGCTGGCTTTTGCTGTAGCTATTGCTGTAGAGCCGGAAATTCTGATTATTGATGAAGCACTAGCTGTTGGTGACTTGCGGTTTCAGCAAAAGGCGATTCGCAAGATGAAAGAACTTATGGCGAAAGCAAAAGCTATTTTGTTTGTTTCTCATGACATGCGCTCTGTCCGCACCTTTTGCAATCGCGTCATTTGGCTGGCTGACGGACGCTTGTTTCAAAGCGGCGAACCGAAAAAAGTAGCCAGACTTTATGAGGATTTCATGATTCATGGCATATTGCCGGAAGAAAAAGCCGAACCGTGTGAACGAGAAGAAATAACCGTAACAGGCGAAAGCAACGGCGAAGCTCAGCGAGAAGCAGGGAGCGCTATGACCGGCGACTGTAGTGATACTTCTAAAGAAACAGGCTTAAACTGGCTGGACCTTTCTCCCTTTGCCGCTTTGGGCGGCGAAGCAACGCGCTTTATCGCAGCGGCGCTGGTTCTGCCGGAAGGGAAAGACAGCCAGGATCTACAAGGTGATGAGCTATTGACTCTCTATACCAGAGTTGCTGTACAAAAGCCAGTTTATCAGCCGCTCTTTGGGTTTGGCATCTTTAATGATAAAGGTGTGCCACTTGTTCATTTTAATAGCGATACGGCCTTGACGCAGGTACAGTGCCTGCATGAGTCGACGGAGCCGTTTTGTATTCGCTACTGCTTAAAGCTGCCAGGACTAAGGCCTGGAACCTACTTTATCAGTATTGGACTTGATGAAGGAACTATGGAGGATCATACAGTGGTTCATCATGTGAGTGACTGTTTTTCTCTTAAAGTAAATAGACAAGACCGTTTCGGTCGACAGCATGGCGCCGTTATAGTGACAGATGCGCAGATTGATTTTATTGAGCAACAGCAAGAGACGGAGGACTAACTATGGGCTTCTTTGATTTTTTTGCCAAAAGGGCAAGCGACAATATAGAAGAAGATCGATTCTGCCTGAAAGAAGGCTATGCGATAAATCGCGAGACCGAATATTATCTGGATGTGGCCGATCAGTTTATTTACCAGCCTGATGTCTACGAACTGGCCCGTTATCTGGCAAAACGGTCGCAGATTGAAACCATTATTGATATTGGCAGCGGCAATGGTATCAAGCTGAAACCCTTCAGTGACGACTATCAGCTGATTTGCATCGATTATGGCGGGAATCAAGAAATTATCCGGAAAAATCTACCTAGTATGCATTTTGTTGAGGCGAATCTCGAAGAAGGGCTGCCATCCCTGCCGCCAGTGGCGCTAGCGAAAACGCTGATTATCATATCCGATGTAGTGGAACATTTAGTGAATCCCCATAAGTTGCTAGCGAGTCTCAGTTCACTCAGTCACCAATGCCCTTATATTTTAATCTCGACGCCAGACCGAGTGAAATGCCGTGGCCTTGGCGACTTTGGTCCGCCAGCGAATCGTTGTCACGTCAGGGAATGGACAGCTGATGAATTTGATTTGCTGCTCCGCCGCTATGACTTTGCCCCTTTTATGTTGGGACATACGATTAATACAAGCTATCACCTACAAAAAAATACAATCCTGGCACTGACGGGGACTCATCTTTACCAGCCAGCAACGAAACCTTGTCGAGTTCTGGCAGTCGTAAACGCTTATAATGAAGTTGACATGATCGGCGAAGTCGTAGAGCATCTTTTACGACAAGATGTGGATGTCCAAGTTGTTGATAACTGGTCTAATGATGGTACCTACGAAGCCATTCAGTCGCTGGAAGCGGCCTATCCGGGGCGGGTTTTTTCCTGCCGTTTTCCTGAGCAGCCAGGTCAGTACTATGAATGGGAACGTCTGCTTAAGCATACCGTAGAGGTTGGCGCTGCCAGCGGCTATGATTGGATTATTCATCAAGACGCTGACGAAATCCGCGAATCGCCCTGGAAAGGGGTTACCTTAGGCGCAGCGATTGCTTTTATTGATGAATTAGGCTTTAATGCAATTGATTTTACCGTACTTGATTTTCGTCCAGTTGCGCCGCAGTCTGACAGACCCGGCGGGATGCAGAATAATTTACTCTTTTTTGAATTTGGCAAGCGGCCAGGCCATTTTGCTCAGGTGAAAGCTTGGAAGAACCAATCTGGCGTAGCGGTAAATCTTGCCGCAAGCGGCGGTCATATTGCCGAATTTGCCGATCAAAAAGTTTATCCGATTAAATTTTTGCTGCGTCACTATCCGCTTCGCAGCCCGGAACAGGCGCGGAAAAAAATCTTTGCTGATCGAAAAGGTCGCTTTTTGCCAGCTGAAAAAGAAGGGAAGGGCTGGCATATCCAATATGATCAATTTACGCCAGAAGATTCTTTTATCTGGGATCGTAACAGCCTGATCTGCTGGAATCGAAATTTACTTGACAATGAATACTTTGTCGAACGGATCAGTGGGATTGGCGTAGTTCGCGACAAGGAGGGATAAAGGCAGTGGAAAGCATGGCAAATCCATATTCCTTCCAGTATCAGACGGTGCTAAAGCACTACCGGAGCTGGAAAAAACAGCTTGATCAAAAAAACTACTCGTTGTCGCTGAAAATCGCTATTCTGGGAGGTTCGACCACAGCCCAGTTAGCTGACCTTATGGCTGTTTTTCTGATGAGTCAGGGGATCAAGCCAGTTTTTTATGAAAGTGATTATAATCAATATGAAGAAGATATACTTTTTGACAATCCAAAGTTAAAGGATTTTGCCCCCGATTTGCTCTATTTTCATACATCAGTCCGCAACATTCGCTACTGGCCTGCTATGACCGATACAAAAGCCAGTGCAGAAGAGAAATTAGCGCTTCAGTTTCAGCACCATAAACGAATCTGGGAAAAGACAGCCGCCGCTTATGGCTGCACAGTGATTCAGAACAACTGGGAACTGCCGCCTTATCGCCTGCTTGGCAATCTAGACCAGTCTGACTGGCGCGGTCATACTCGCTTTGTGCGCGAGTTAAATCAGCGCCTCGCCGACTATGCACAGCAGACAGCGCATTTTTTCGTGCAGGATTTGCATACACTGGCCAGCACAATCGGGCTAAAACATTGGCATGATGAAAAACTTTGGTATGCCTATAAATATGCCATGGGAATGGAAGGGCTTGTCGAGATCGCGGCGAATCTTTCTATCATGATTTTGGCGCTTTATGGCAAGAGCAAGAAGTGTCTCGTTCTTGATCTTGATAATACTTTGTGGGGCGGGACCATCGGCGATGATGGTCTAGATCACATTGAACTGGGACCGGAAACGCCATCTGGCGAAGCCCATAGCGCTTTGCAGCGCTATGTAAAAGAGCTTGGACAGCGCGGCGTTGTTTTAGCGGTTTGTTCGAAAAATGAGCCCCACATTGCTAAGGAAGGCTTCACGCATCCGAGTAGCGTCTTGAGCCTGAGTGACTTTGCTAACTTTACGGCCAATTGGCAGGCTAAATCAGATAATCTGCAGGCAATGGCGACAACGCTGCAGCTGGGCCTAGACAGCTTCGTCTTTTTTGATGATAATCCGGCGGAACGGCAGATTGTGGCGCAGCAGCTACCTCTTGTCTCTGTGCCGGATATTGGCTCTGATGTAGCCTACTATGTGTCGCAGCTTAGCCGCAGCGGCTATTTTGAGCCGGCCCTCTTGTCAGCCGATGATTTACAGCGGGCGCGCTTTTATCAGGAGAAAGCAAAGCGGGAAGAACAGTCGGCTGCTTTTGCCAGCTATGAGGAGTTTTTACTGTCTTTAAAGATGAAGGCCGAAATAAAGCCCTTTGCGCCGTTGCATTGGGAAAGACTGACCCAGCTCATTAATAAAACGAATCAGTTTAATTTGACGACGCGCCGTTATACCTTTGCGGAAGTAGAAGCTCTTTCGCAGCGGTCAGACTATGTCACTCTTTATGGAAGATTGGCCGATCAATTTGGCGATAATGGGCTGGTAACTGCTTTGATTGGTCGCCAGGAAGCGAATACACTTTTGCTTGAGCTCTGGATTATGAGCTGTCGCGTCTTAAAGCGGTCGTTAGAGCAAGCCCTTTTTGACGAACTTGTGGCGCTCTGCCAAAAACGGCAGATTGAGACCATTTGCGGCGTCTATCGGCCAACAGCGAAAAATGCCATGGTTGCTAGCCTTTATGCATCACTGGGATTTATTCCGGCAGGCGAAGGACTTGACGGCGAAACGCTTTGGCAGTTTACCATTCCCGATGTTTATGAGAAACAAAATCAGTGGATCGAGGTGAACCATGAAACAAGAAATCCTTGATTATATATTTACCCAAATGCCGACACAGCAAAAGAAAATTGAAGCCGCTTTTACCGCAGAACCAGCCATGGAAGGCGAACTAGACCGCTTTCTGAGCAAGTACAGCGTCTTTATGGCGCGCCAAGGCATTACGCCTGCAGCACTGGCCCAGTCTTATTTGGATATGCTCAATCAAACAATGCATGCCAGGATGGAGTTTTTGCGGACAGGCCGCTATCCGGCTCAGTCTCAAGCAGAAGCGGTAGAAAAGGTCTACGATAATCCTAAACTTATGCAGCAGTATATGCTTGGGTTAGCCTTATCGCAGTTTCTCTGGCCCCACCATTATCAGATCTTTTGCCATTACCGCCGCATTTTGCAAGAACTTTCGCCGCAGCAGCAAGTGCTTGAAGTGGGCAGCGGCCACGGCCTCTACACTTTGGCCATGCTGACAGAAGGACCGGGCTTTGCGCATATGGACATTGTCGATATTAGTAAAACCTCGCTAGCCATTACGACAGAGATTATTGCCGCCCTGCAGCCGGAAGCGAAAGAGCGGCTATCACTCGTCTTAGCCGATGTCGTGGCTTTTCAGCCAGGAAAACAATATGATTTTATTACGATGGGCGAGGTCTTGGAACATGTGCCCGACCCGACAGCGATTTTGCGCGGTTTAGCTAGACTGATGCATGAGGGCAGCCGTCTCTTTGTGACGACTTGCGCCAACAGTCCGGCCATTGACCATCTCTACCATTTCCGTACGGTCGAAGAAATTCGCCAGCTTTTACGTGATGCTGGCTATCGGATTGTCGATGAACTTGTCGCGCCCTCACTGGCGAAAGACTTAGCTTGGATGGAAAAACAAAAACTCGACGTTTCTTATTCTGCGTTATTGGAGGTATATTAGGATGAATACATTAGACAAGCTGCAAACCGTGTTTCAAGAGGTTTTTGATGATGCGAATCTTACCATTACGGGCGAGACGACAGCTGCTGATATTGCCGAATGGGACTCTATTGCTCATATCCGGCTGGTGATCGCTGTCGAAGAAGCCTTTGAGATCCGCTTTGCCTTAGGGGAACTGCAAAGTTTGCAGAACGTTGGCGAGATGCTGGTTTTGATCGAGGAAAAACTAGCATGAAATTTCACCATGCAGGCATTGCTTGCGGCGATATCGCCGCTGCCGCTGACTTTGTTCGTCGAACCCAGCCGGTGCTATCAATCAGTCCTGTAGTAGCTGATGCGGCTCAGCAAGCGGAGCTTTGTATGATTGAGACGGCGGCTGGTCTGTCCATTGAGCTCATTGCGGGGCCAGTCGTAGCAAGCTATGTGAAGAAAGGGGTCTATCTCTACCATTTATGCTGGGAAGTTCCTGATCTTCTTCCAGCGATTGAGCAGCTTAGCCGAGAAGGCGCTCGACTGATTTCGCCGCCGAAACCAGCGCCGCTGTTTGGTGGCAGGGAAGTGGCTTTTGTCTATACGCCGCTCGGTCTCATGGAGCTACTTCAGGAGGAACGCCATGCTCTTTAATTCCTATCCCTTTATTTTTGTGTTTCTGCCTGTTACACTCCTATGTTATTTCTACTTGAACCGCCGTCATTTAACGCTGGCTGCCAAAGGCTGGCTGGCGGCGGCTTCGCTATTCTTTTACGGCTGGTTCAATTTGCAGTACATACCGATTCTTTTAGGGAGTATTTTCTTTAATTTTTTTCTAGGGAAACGCTTGATTGCCACACGGCAGGAGCGAAAGAGTCAAGGGCGGAAACGACTCTTGCAATTTGCTTTAGCAGTCAATATTTCTGTACTTGTCTATTTTAAATATACGGACTTTTTCCTAGAGAATATCAATCTCTTATTCGGTTCAGACTGGCCTCTGTGGAATCTCGTACTGCCTCTTGGCATTAGCTTTTTTACAATTACTCAGCTTACCTACCTTGTCGACAGTTATGAAGGTCTTGTCAAAAAGTCCGACTTTCTCGATTATTTCTTATTTGTCACCTTCTTTCCCCATCTGCTTATGGGACCAATCTTACACCATAAGCAGATGATGCCGCAGTTTGATCGTCTGCGTAGTAAACTTTTTCAAGCGGATTGGTTTATGAGCGGCATTGCCTTATTTACCTTAGGCCTGGCAAAAAAAGTGCTGCTGGCCGATGCCTTCGCCCGCATCGCCAATCCCGGCTTTGTCGCACCTGAAATGCTTTCTTCCGGGGCTGCCTGGGTCGTTAGCTTTGCGTATACTTTTCAGCTTTATTTTGACTTTTCCGGTTACTCCGATATGGCCCTTGGCATTGGTCGCATGTTCAATATCCGGTTGCCGATTAACTTCAACAGCCCCTATAAGGCCAAAACGATTATTGAATTTTGGCAGCGCTGGCACATTTCTTTGACGCAGTTTATTACGACCTATCTCTATACGCCGATTTTTCGCGCCTTTGGTAAGTTTACCTTCCCTTATGCTATGGCGGCTACTTTTCTGGCTATGATGATCGCTGGACTTTGGCATCAGGCTGGCTGGGGCTTTTTGTTGTTTTATGCTCTTCACGCCACTGGCCTTGTCGTCAATCACTGGTGGCGACGCCAGGGCTGGAAGGTGCCCGCTGCTCTGGCTTGGGCGGCAACGTTTCTCTTTGTAAATGGCACCTTAGTGATTCTGCGCAGTCCAGACCTCACAACAGCCTTTACTTTTTTTCGGGCTATGCTGGGCCGCTCCGGCGGTACTACGCCTGAATATCTTACGATGGAAGTCGCGATCCTTTTTGGCGTTGGCGCCGCTCTAGCCTTTTGCGGCAAGAACTCTCAGGATACGGCCGACTCACTGTCGCCTAGCTGGACAAGCGCCTTGCTGCTTGCATTGCTTCTCTTAGCGGCTCTGCTCAATCTCAATCAAGTGAGTGAATTCTTATATTTTAAATTCTAATAGCATCTTTATGAAATACAGCAGAAGGGAGGCTATCTATGAGCAAAATTGCTTTGAGTAGATTTCGGCTGATTGCCAGTTTACTCTTTGCTTTGTGTGGGGCGTTTTATCTCACTCATTGGCAGCCGTTGCAGCCGTTTACCCTTGAAATTTCACCAGCTTATCCTGGTCAGATGCTGAAAGTGAAAGCCTTTTTTGTCGATGGCGAAAGACTGCCGCCAACCGCCTTTCAAGTCGATTTTCATACTTGGCAGAGTGAGCAAGGTAATTGGGTTGCTAGCCGGGGCGGTACCGGTTCGCTTTTGTGGCAGGGCTATGGCCGAAAGGATTGTTTTTTACTCCTCCAAGATGAGGATGGCGGGCAGGCCGTCGTCAAACTAAACGGTCAAGCACTGTCGAAGGCGTTGCCGCTTTCCGGCGATCTGAGTTGGACGATACCAATCCGATCCGAACTGTCGCCCCAAAGTGGTCTAAGACAGGTCGTATCCTATGGCGGCGCCTTTGTCGTCCTTTTCTTCAGCTCCTATCTCGTTCTTGGCGGTGTTGCTGCCTGCTGGCGTCGCTGGCAGCGCCAAGAAAAGAAGTTGAGCCGTTTGGCGGCGCGCCGCTGGCTTTTTTTGTGGGCGGCTTTGCTTGTGGGCGGCAGCAGTCTGATTTTGCTGTTTAACTATGTGCTGGACCCGCTGCAGTTTTACCGCCTAAATCGGACTTTGCCCCATTGGTCAGCGGAACAGCGGTATCAAAATCCTGGCTTATTACGAAACCTGCCATATGATCGCGTCATTCTCGGCACCTCGGCTGTAGAAAATTATATCCCGGAGGAAGTGGATGAGATTCTTGGCGGCAAAAGCGTCAAGCTAGCCATGAGCGGCTCTAGTGTCCATGAGCAAGCGCTCACGCTTACAGCGGCGCTAGCTACAGGCAAAGTCCAGTCCGTCCTGTGGGAGCTGGACTTTATGTCGCTCGGCGGTCCTTCTGATCAGGTCGAAGCAGTGACAAGTCATTTTCCTTTTTATCTCTATGATCAAAATTTCTGGAATGATTGGGAGTATCTTTTTAATGGCACGACCACGCGGCAAAGCAGCGATCTTCTCTTAGAACGCCTGCGCCTGAAAGCGATCTATGGTCCGAGTCTCCAGCTATTAAACAATTGGCAGGCCAAGACGCGCGACTTTGGCCAAGGACCGGTAGTGCGCAGCTTTGAAAAACTGCGTGCTGATGATTTTCATGATATGCCGCAAGCCCGCCGCTACTATGAAGCAGCGCCTTATACATTCGATCAGTTCAAAGCAAATATCGATAGAAATATTCTTCCTTTTATTGCGGCGAATCCGACGACCCAATTTGATCTCTTGCTGCCGCCGAGCACGTTGTATTTTTATGAACTTTTTCGTCAGAAAGACCCGGCGACGATTGACGCTTGGCTGCAGGCGAGAATTTATTTATGTCAAGCTTTAAAGAACTATCCCAATGCAATTGTTCATGATTTTCAAGCAGAGCCGAAATATATAGGTGATTTGTCACATTATAAAGATCTGCTGCATTTTGATCAGACTCTAGGCAATGAACTGCTTCAAGATATAAAATTAAAAAATCATACTGTTTTCGAAGCAAATATAGAGACTCAAAATGGAAAAATTATGAAATGGCTAGAGGGAAATTAGAAAAAATCTAGAAAAAACCTTAAAAAAATAAAAAAAATACGAGAAAAAAAAGGAAAATTTGCACTTGTGTAGAAGTGAAATACTAATAAAACTGGAATTTCTCTGGAATCCAGCAATTGGCAGGGAGAAAGCGCGCACCCTGCCAATTGGTCTGGATAAATTTTCAGTTTTACCTTTTATTTGCCATAGGCGCATGATATAATAAGAATACATTGTGACAAAAACAGTCAAAAACCATGCGCCATTTCAGTCGGGCAAAGGGGGAATGTTACAGGCTCATATCTTTTTATGAGATTCTGCTATCATATTTTTACACAAAACAGATAAAAACAAGGGGGCTTTTATAAGATGGCAACAACATTGAAACAAGTGGCGGTTGATTCTGGTACTCATAATTACACGAGTGTAGTTGGTGACGCTGCAGTTGCTCTAGAAGTATGGGGCGATTCGAGCGCTAATACAATTGATGTAAGTAATAATACTGCTGATGGTACGACGATTCATGGTTTGAGTGGCGACGATACCATTAAATTTGGTGTTGGTAGTGGTAAAGACATAGTTGTATATAATGCTGGTGAAGGCAAAGATACAATTAATGGTTTTGACCCAACAAAGCAAACAATTAAATTTGGTAATGTAAATGCAAGTCAGCTAAGTTTTTCTCTGACTGGTGGTGGCGATGTTGTTGTTTCATTAGATGCCAATAATAGCATTACACTGCATGGAGCTGCTCCTTTCACGGATTTGAGTGCATTCGTTAAAGATTTTGTGACTGCAGATAATGGTAAATTTGTATTTGGTAAAGATAATGCGGGCAATACTATTGATGCTGGTAGTGCTGCCGCTGCTGCCGGAGCATATGTTGTTGGCTTAGACGGTGACGATGTAATTAAATATTACGGCACTGAAAAGTTTGTTGATGGTGGCAAAGCAACTACTGCAAATACTGTAGATGATTCTTCTGCTGTAAATGCTGTTACTATTGATTTGTCAGATACAACTAAATTTAAAAACGTTACGAATGTAAAAGGCGGAACGGCATACGCTGATATTGTTCGTGGTGATGCAGGCAATAATACAATTGATTATTCTGCTAGTACGGGTAATAATTTAATTTGGGGTAAAGCTGGAAATGATACGCTCAAAGGTGGAAAGGGCGATGATACTTTCTACTTTGGTACTGGTGACGGTACTGATACCGTTACACTTGGTGGTGCAAATAGCGGTAAAGATACCATTAAACTTTATAATGTAAAAGCTTCTGATGTTACATTTACTAGCGTTGGTGCAACCTTAGAAGTAACGTTTAACGGAAATACTGCTGACAAATTAGTTATTGCTGACTGGTCAACAGCTGCAACTCAACCTACATTCGTCACTAGTGATAATGCTGCTGGATTTAAAGTCGGCGTAGGTGCTGCTATTACCTATGATGCCAAAATTCAAAAATATGTTGGCAACTCAGATGGAAGTACTGTTCTTACAACAGATGGTAAGGGAGATACGGTTACTCTCTATGATACGACAAAGTACTCTAACATCGTAAAAGTAACGAGCGCTGCTAGTACTGCTGGTGATATTCTTCGCGGTGTAGGTGGCTTTAAATCGAGTGTTCTAGATGCATCTCTTAATACCAACGGTAATCAGTTGTGGGGCGGTGTAGGTGGTACTGATACATTAAAAGGCGGTACTGGCGATGATACTTTCTTCTTTGGTTCAGGCGATGGTGTTGATGCTGTAACTGGTAATGGCGGTAAAGATGTCGTTAAATTATACAATGTTAATGTAGCGGATCTTGTGTTTGCTGATGATGCAGCTGCAGGTCTTAAAGTAACTTTTAAAAACAATTCGACAGATAGTCTTGATATTGTTGACTTTAATGCAAAACCTTCTGTAACTTTCGTTACGAAAGACAATGCTGGTTTTACTGTAGTAAAGGGAACTAATGCAGCGGAAAAATATGATGCTAAAGCTGGCTTTTATCTTGATACAGCAGTTGGAACGCTGGATGCGTCTGCAGTATCCACGGGTATCACAGCTACTTTAGGCGATACTACAAAATATAGCGGTATTTTGAATGCTACTGGTGGCTCTGGTAATGATATTCTTCGCGGTGTTGCTGGAAAAACTAGCACCTTAATTGGTGGCGGCGGTAGTGATCAGTTGTGGGCTGGAAAAGGAGCTGTAAATAGTGTTCTTTCCGGTGGAACTACTGGTGTAGATGATGGCGTAGCTGATACGTACTTCTTCGGTGCTGGCGATGGTACTGTGAAAGTGGATAGCTATGGTAAAGAAGATTTAGTTAAGCTTTATAGTGCAAAAGCAACCGATTTGGTATTTGCTAATGATGGTACCGATCTTACTGTATCGTTTAAAGGCGATAGTAGTGCAAGCAAACTGACCGTAGCTGGCTATGCAGCATCAACAGTTCGTCCGACCTTTGCTACGACAGATAACACTGGCTTTGATGTAGTGGCTGCTGCAAGTACTACTTCTGCTGTGAAATATGATGCAAAAGCTTTAGCGTATGTAGCCGTAACAGGTGCTACTGCAGGACAAGGTGACGTTATTGACGCTACTGCTCAGACTGCTGGTGTAACAATCAGCTTGTATGACACAGCTAAATATCAAGGTATCAACAATATCAAAGGCGGTGCAGGTAGCGATACTCTTCGTGGTAATAGTGCTGCCAATACAATTGTAGCTGGAGACGGTGGCGCTTTGATTTGGGGCGGTGCAGGTACTGATACTTTGACTGGTGGTAAAGGCGCTGATGTATTCTATTTTGGTGCTGGTGACGGTACTGATACAATTACTGCTAATGGTAGCGATAAAACAGATAAAGTTATGCTTTATACAAATGGCCTGACTGCATCTGATGTGAAATTAAGTGCCGTAGGTGCTGCAGACTTAACGCTGACTATTGGTTCTGATTCTTTGAAAATTACTGGTTGGGACGCTACGACTAGCGTAAATACTTTTGTTTTGGGAACAAAACAAACAACTGACAACACTTATAAAGTGTCGAATGTACAAGGAACTTACCAATTGGTAAAAGCATAAACAATTATTGCTTAAGTGATGTTTATGAAGAGGTGTGGCCTAAGGGCTGCGCCTCTTTTCTTTATTGACCATAAGACTAATTTCTGCCATAATAAGAACTAGTGAGTAAAATTCATCAATGAGGTATGAACATTGCAAACGAAACGAAATGAAATGAGTCCCCAAGAGAAGACAGCCTTGACTTGTTTTTCGATTGCGGCTTCTTATCTAGAGGTGAAAGTGGAGCCGGAAATTTTAGCGGCCCGCTGGCAGGGAGAAGAGGCGCTGCTTTTCTTACAGAAGCTTGCCAAGGATTATCGTTTTCAGGCCCAAGCAAAACGGGTAAAAATCGAAGAATTGCCTGGTATACCTATACCAGCTATTGCCCGTATGAAAGACGGGCATTTTGTCGTTGTCGGTTGGAACAACGAGAAACATGTTTTTGTATCAGATCCATTACAAGAAAAACCTGTAGCAGTTCCAGTGGAAGAGTTTGCTGCTGAATGGACAGGTGAGCTGCTACTCTTTACACGCAAGTTTGATTGGCAGCGAGTCATTCGTAAATACAATCTCAAATGGTTTTATGCTGTTATTATGCATTATAAACAGTATTTTGCGGAAGTTTTTGCCGCTTCATTCTTCTTGCAGCTCTTTGGGGTGGTCGTCCCTCTATTTACGCAGGTTATTGTCGATAAAGTCATTGGCAATAATGGTGTCTCGACCCTCGATATCTTAGCTCTGGTTCTTTTGGTGTTAAGTGTCTTTCAATGTGGTTTGGGCATCTTACGTACCTACATATTGACTCATACGACGAATAAGCTTGATGTTATTTTAGGGACAAGGCTGTTTCGCCACTTGTCGGCCCTGCCAATGCCTTACTTTGAGCACCGCCGTGTGGGCGATACGATGATGCGTGTGGGTGCTCTTGCCAGCATTCGTGAGTTTTTGACAGGTACGGCAATTACGGTCATCTTAGATGTGATTTTTTCTGTGGTCTTTATTGCCGTTATGTTTACCTTTAGTCCGCTGTTAACTTGGGTTGCCTTGGCGGTAGTTCCTTTTTATCTCGCCATGAATGTTTTTGTGACGCCCTTGTACCAAAAACGGCTTGAAACCATGTGGGAAGCTGGCGCGGCAAACAATGCCTTTCTCGTCGAAGCCGTGACTGGTATGCATACCATCAAGGCTTTGGCCTTGGAACCGCAGTTTGTTCATAAGTGGGAGAATTTGCTAGCCCGCTATGTAGGTAAAACCTTTGATACGGCAAAGCTCGGAATTGGGATTAACGGCGGCGCTTCTGTCATTCAGGTTTTATCGTCCATGAGTATTCTCTGGGTCGGTGGTCATCTCGTCATGGACGGCAAAATGACTCTCGGTCAGTTTATTGCCTTTCAGATGCTAGCGGCACAGGCCACTTCGCCGCTATTGACACTCATCGGCATGTGGCAGCAGGTTCAGCAGTCTGCTTTGTCGATGGAGCGTCTTAGTGATATTTTAAATACAAAGGCAGAGCCAGTCTTGGCGCCGGTTCGACCTGACGCGCCTCCCTTACGGGGCGAGATTGTCTTTGAAAATATTGCTTTTCGCTATCGCTTAGACTTGCCGCCTGTACTTGAGAATATTTCTTTTCAGGTGCCTCCTGGCGCCAAGGTAGGAATTGTGGGACGCTCTGGCTCTGGGAAGAGTACGCTGACGAAACTCATTCAGCATATGTACATACCTGACAGCGGTCGCGTGTTAGTCGATGGAATGGATATTGCCACAGTGCCGCCGTATTGGCTACGCAGTCAGATTGGCGTAGTCCTCCAGGAAAACTATCTCTTCAATGGGAGCGTTCGTGACAATATCGCCCTGAGTCGGCCTAGTGCGTCTATGAGTGAAGTCATTGCGGCAGCGCAGATTGCTGGTGCCCATGAATTTATTCTGGAATTGCCTGAGGGGTATGATACGAAAGTGGGTGAGCGGGGAGCTTCCCTGTCTGGCGGTCAACGTCAGCGGGTTGCTATTGCCAGAGCACTCTTGATTAATCCGCGTGTGTTGATTTTTGATGAAGCTACTAGCGCCCTTGATTATGAGTCGGAACGGATCATTATGGATCATCTCGGACAGATATGCGCTGGGCGCACCTTCTTTATGATTGCTCATCGCCTTTCGACAGTACAGAATTTTGACGCCATTGCAGTATTAGATCACGGCCGTCTGGTTGAAGCTGGTACTCATGACCAGTTGATGGCTTTGCAGGGCTTATATTATCATTTATATTTACAACAAGAGGGATAATATGAATTGGAAAAAATGGATTTTCCCCAAAAAGCAAGATGAGCTGACCCGTGATGAAGTAGAATTTTTGCCGGCTGTACTAGAAGTGACGGAAACGCCGCCATCGCCAGTAGGCCGTTTGCTGCTTTTCTCACTGATGGTGCTGCTCGCAGCGGCGTTACTTTGGTCTTTTCTTGGCCATGTCGATGAAGTAGCTGTGGCTAACGGCAAAGTCATTCCATCTGGTCAGGTAAAGGTGATTCAGGCGGAAGACAAAGGTGTGATTCGCCAGATTTACGTACAAGAAGGACAGACTGTGAAAAAAGGCGATGTCCTGGTAGAACTGGATAGAACGGTGTCAGAAGCGGACTTAGCTAGTATTCGCAAACAGATTGCTTATTATAATCTCGAAATAGCTCGTTTGATGGCCCAAAAAACGGGTAGCTCCTTCTCGCCACCTACGTCGCCTGATCTTGATCCGAAGGATTTAGCTGCTCAGGTGAGTTTGTATCAGAGTTGGCTCATGGAACGGCAGGCCAAGCTAGGTGAAGGCCAAGCAACGATTCAACAAAGTGCGGCGGCTTATGCGGCTGCTCAGGCAAATCGGGAAAATTACGCTCAGCAGCTCGAAGTTGCCAGAGAAATGGAAGAACGCAGTGAAACGCTGTATCAGCAAAATGCTGTGGCTTATTTTCAATTGTTAGAGCAAAGAGCAAAACGCAAGAGCTTGGAGCAGAGTGTTATTGCCCAGGATGGTGAGATTGCCAAAAGTCAGGCCACTATGGAAGAAAGCCGTCAGCGCCTCTTAAATTCCTCAGCTTCTTATGATAAAGATATTGATACAAAGCTGACAGAAGATCGCAAACAGCTCTTGCAATATACGGAAGAATTGAAAAAGGCGGAAGATAAGAATCGTCTAGCCCGTATTATAGCACCGGTTGATGGTCGTGTTGGTCAGCTTTCTATTCATACGGTCGGTGGTGTTGTAACAGCAGCGCAGCCTCTCATGGCGATCGTACCGGAAGACGCGACCTTGGAAATAGAAGCTTGGGTTGCTAATAAGGATATTGGCTTCGTAAAAATCGGCCAGACGGCCGCCTTGAAAGTAGACACATTTAATTTCCAAAAGTACGGCACATTGTCGGCTGTTGTATCAGAAATCAGTCCTGATGCCATTGAGGATCAAAAGGATAAGGAAAGAGACCGCAAGTACCGCGTCGTGTTGACGATGGATCAAGGACATGTCCTTGTCAATGATGCCAATCAGCCGCTTACGCCAGGTATGACCGTTACGGCAGAAATTAAAATCCGTGAAAAACGAATTATGGAGTTCTTCCTTGATCCGTTCCGCAAGTATCAAAGTGAAGGATTAAGGGAGAGATAGACTATGGCAGATCATAGCGAACAAAAAGCAGGTCGCCCCATTGATACAGGTCTTGCCTGCCTGGTCGGAGCGGCCCAACTCTTGGGCATAGCCGCTGATCGGGAGCAGCTTGCCAGAGCCTATGTTGTTTCGAATAGCGGCATGGATTCGGTCACTTTGCTGCGAGCAGCTCGCGATTTAAGCCTCAAAGCGCGGCTACTCAGACCCGCAAGGGAAGTGATTGGAAAACTTCCCCTTCCGGCGATTGCTATTTTAAAAAATGGCGCGTTTGCCCTGCTGATGCAGTGCGACGGACAAAAGGCTGTCATTTATGATCCTTGTCAGCCTCAGCCCTTTACCGTGACGATTGATAAGTTTTTCGAGGTCTGGAGCGGCGAAATGATTCTACTAGCACGCCGCTATGGCCTCAAGGAACAGGCCGCACAGTTTGGGTTGTCCTGGTTTATTCCGGTCATTTCCAAGTATAAACGGTTTTTCCTGCAAGTTTTGCTTATTTCTTTTTTATTACAACTGTTCGGTTTGGCTAGTCCGTTATTTATGCAGGTTATCATTGATAAAGTCCTGGTACATCATAGTACAGGAACGCTTGATATTTTATTACTTGGCATGGTACTCGTCAGCTTTTTCCAGTCCTGGATGACGGCGCTTCGATCTTACTTGTTTACTCATACGACGAATAAGATTGATGTGACGCTAGGCAGTCATTTATTTCGTCGGATCGCCACTTTGTCGATCAAGTATTTCGAAACGTGGCAAGTTGGTGATGTAGTTTCCCGTGTAAGGGAGCTTGATACGATTCGACAGTTTATTACTGGATCCGCTCTGACTGTCGTGCTTGATCTGGTCTTTGCCGTCGTTTATGTGACCGTCATGGTAGCCTACAGTGGTATGCTGAGCATTGTCACAGGCATTACAGTGGCGCTTTATTTGCTCTTAAGTCTCATTGTGACACCGATTCTGAAAGATCGCTTGAATAAGCGGTTTTTTGCTGGTGCTGAAAATCAGTCTTTTTTGATTGAAGCAGTCACGGGGATTCAGACGATTAAATCTATGGCTGTAGAGAAACAGTTTATTGATAAGTATGAAGGGCTTTTGGCCCGCTATGCCAAAGCTTCTTTTTCCGCTATACAAGTTGGCAATGTAGCGGGAAACTTAGGAACCTTGCTACAGAATCTCTTTACGATCGCCATTTTGTGGGTGGGCGCTCACGCCGTCCTTGATGAAAAATTGTCAGTCGGCGAACTCATTGCCTTCCAAATGATGGCTGGCCAGGTCATTGCACCGATTCTCCGCCTTGTCAGTATGTGGCAGCAATTCCAGCAGACCATGGTATCTGTGGATCGCCTTGGCGATATTATGAGGGAAACGCCGGAACCTTCCTTTGATCCAGCTAGAACAACGCTACCGGCTTTGTCTGGCGAAATTCTGCTGGATCGTGTGACCTTTCGCTATCGTAAAGACGGCAGTGAAACGCTGCGACAAGTGGGACTTCATATTGCTGCTGGGCAGTCGATCGGGATTGTAGGTCGCTCCGGTTCCGGAAAAAGCACGCTGACAAAATTGATTCAGCGTTTGTATGTGCCCGAAGCAGGCCGTGTGTTGATTGACGGTGTCGATCTTGTACAGGTAGAACCAGCGTGGCTGCGGCGACAGATCGGTGTAGTGCTGCAGGAAAACTTCCTATTTGGCGGTTCCATTCGCGAAAATATTGCTGTTGCCGCGCCCCATGCAACCTTAGAAGATATTGTGCGCGTGGCACAGGCGGCAGGCGCTCATGAATTTATTGAACAACTGCCTGAAGGCTATGATACGCCTGTCGGCGAGCGTGGCGCTTTGCTTTCAGGTGGACAGCGGCAGCGCATTGCAATTGCCCGGGCTTTGATGACCGATCCGAAAATCTTGATTTTTGATGAAGCCACTAGCGCTCTGGATTATGAGTCTGAGCGAATTATTATGAATAATTTGGCCCAAATTGCTGCCGGTCGTACGATGATTATGATTGCGCATCGACTTTCTACCGTTCGTCATTGTCACAAGATCTTTGTGATGGATCATGGACAGATCGTAGAGTCGGGAACCCATGAAGATCTTATAGCAAGTAAGGGCAGCTATTATGACTTATATAACCAGCAGGAACGGGAATCGTCCCATGATTCTTCCTTAGGTGACAGTAAGTAAGTGAGAAGGCAGGAGAATCGTTTGGCTATCCTGCCTTCTCTATTTTTATATAGTAAGTAAGAAGAGGAAGTGACCATTATGAATGTTTTGGAAACAAATTTATCAGGCGTATTCATTATAGAGCCAAAGGTTTTTGGCGATCATCGCGGTTTTTTCCAGGAAACCTGGCAAAAAGAACGGTATGAAGCGATGGGGATTAGAGCCCCTTTCGTGCAAGATAATTTATCGTTTTCGACGAAAGGCGTTTTACGGGGGTTGCATTTTCAAAATCCCCATGGTCAGGGAAAGCTTGTCTCAGTGATTGCCGGTGAGGTCTTTGATGTGGCTGTAGATATTCGGCGCGGTTCGCCCACTTTCGGTCAGTGGACCGGAGTCATTTTATCAGGCGAAAATCATCGTCAGTTTTGGATTCCGGCAGGCTTTGCTCATGGCTTTTGCGTCGTCAGTGATACGGCTTATTTTACTTATAAATGTACAGAGCTTTATAGTCCGGCAGATGAGGGCGGTATCGCTTGGAATGATCCGAAAATTGGCATTCAATGGCCATTACAGGATGTTTCTTTATCGGAAAAAGATACGGTTTATCCTTGCCTTGACGAAATGGATCAAGCTAAATTACCCCTGTTTGGAAAGTGAGGAATCATCATGGCGCAGCAAAGTACGCGACAAGAACGAAAACGAAAAGAAGCGGAAAAACAATTTGCCAAAGCATTAGCATTGCATCAGGCAGGAAAACTCGAGGAGGCGGTTCGCGCTTATGAACGAACCTTACGCGACAATCCGCAAAAGTTTGAAGCCCAGGCAAATCTAGGATTAATTTACGAAACGAATCAAAAAGATAAAGCGATTGCCGCCTATGAAGAGGCTTTTTTATTAGCGCCGCGAGACCCGCGTCTTGGCGATAAACTAAGTCGGCTTTATATTGAGACAGGAAACTTTGCGAAAGCCAAGATACTGCTCAAAGACCTGTTGGAACTAGAAGAGAAGAATTGGCAAGCAGCGCTGCTGTTAGGAAGGCTTCATAAGCAGGACCATGAATTTGATTTGGCTTTTTCTTATTATGAAAAAGTCGCTTTATGGCAGCCTGATCTGGCGGAAGCTTATGCTGAAATGGGCAATATTTCCCGTTATTCTCTGAAGGAAACAGAAGCTCTAGCTTATTTTCGCCAGGCCATAGACAAAGATCCGGAAAATGCTGAATATCATGGCTATCTGCTGGAAGCGCTACTTTATTTCGGCCATTTGCCAGAAGGCTTTAAGGAGCTAGAATGGCGCAAGAAGTTGCCGAAAGGCAAAGATTTTTATGACCAGTTTGATCAGAATCTGCCCCAGTGGCAGGGCGAGATTTTTTCTGGTAAGAAACTTTTAATATATTGCGAGGAAGGTCTTGGCGATACGGTGCAGTTTGTCCGCTATTTACCGCTGGTAAAGCTACGAGGCGGTCATGTAACCCTTGCCTGTCAAAAGCCTTTATTGCGTCTCTTTGAAGCTTTGCCTGGCGTTGATGCCGTAGTCAATTCTTGTGAGTGGAAGGATTATGATTTATCGGTAGCGCTCTTGTCGCTCCCCATGATTTTTGGGACAAGTCTTGCTACGATTCCTGCGTCGACGCCTTATATCAAAACGCCTCGACCGCTTGTAACCGCATGGCAAGAGAAGCTTGCGGCACTTTCTGGTCCTAAAATTGGTGTGATTTGGAGTGGCAACTCTCACAATACTTGCCATATTGGTGATTTAGCGCCGTTATCAGAACTAGCTAAAGTCAACTTTGTAAGCTTACAGAAAGGGACTGGCGCTTCAGAGTGGCCCGAAAAGCCTGCAGCTTTGTCTATGATCAATTTAGATGAGGAGCTTTCTGATTTCGCCGATACGGCGGCAGTAATGCTTAACTTGGACCTGATTATTTCGACAGATACATCGACAGCTCATTTGGCAGGCGCTTTAGGCCGTCCTGTATTGACTTTGCTATCGGAAGAAGCTGACTGGCGTTGGCTAGCGAAGCGTACTGATTCCCCTTGGTACCCGACGATGCGCCTTGTTCGCAAGGAACCGACGGAATCATGGCTGGATCTTTGGCGGCGTGTGGCTCAGGGAATTGAAAAAAATTTTATGATAGAGCGAGATCGGTAGAACAATGGACGATTTTGCCGTAGTTATTCCAACTCGTAATGGCGGCGCACAGGTGCAAAGGCTTTTTGCTTCTTTGCAAGCGCAGTCCTTGCAGCCGCAACAGGTTCTTGTTATTGATTCTACATCAAAAGATCAAACGGCCGCTTGGGCCAAAGAATTTGGCTTTCATCTAGAGATCATTCCGGCGGCATCTTTTAATCACGGCGGCACGCGGCAAAGTGCGGCAACTCAGCTTGCCGTATCGTTTCTTATCTATTTGACGCAGGATGTTTTACTGGCAGACAGCGAAGCTTTTGCCAAACTGTTGCGACCCTTTCAGGATTCTTCTGTCAGCGCTGTCTATGGCAGACAGTTGCCCCATCAGAACGCCGGACTTTTGGGAGCCCATGCGAGAATCTTTAATTATGGACCGGAATCAGTCGTAAAGTCATTAGATGATGCGCCGCGCTATGGTTTAAAGACGGCTTTCTTATCTAATTCCTTTGCGGCCTATCGGCGTAGTGATTTAATCGCTGTAGGCGGTTTTCCGGCGACGACGATTTTAAGTGAAGATATGTATGTGGCGGCAAAATTGCTTCTTGCTGGCAAAAAGATTGCTTATCAGGCAGAAGCGAAAGTTTATCATTCTCATGATTATACAATGTTGCAGGAGTTTCAGCGTTATTTTGATATTGGCGTTTTTCAAGCGCGCGAGCTTTGGATTCGCGAAACCTTTGGCCAAGCGGAAGGAGAAGGGGCGCGCTTTGTCAAATCTGAACTTGCTTATTTGTGGTGCAAAGGAGCTATACTGCAAATTCCTGGGGCGATGCTACGCACGCTGGCTAAGTTTTTAGGGTATCGTCTTGGTTTTAAAGAAAGTAAAATTCCTTTATACTTAAAGAAAAAGTTTAGCATGTGCAAAGGCTATTGGCGACAATAGCAGGATGAGAGGACAAATGGAGCAGACAAAAGAAGACAATACTGGCATTGAAATATCTCAGGAAGAGCTTTTCCAGTCAATGAATCAGCTGCTTTCAAGCGCAATTACGGATTTAAAATCAGGAAATTTATATGAAGGCTTTAAAAAGTATGAAGGGCGTATTCTGCATCAGACGTCAAGACATGTATATGTACCTTTGTCATATCCACGCTGGCAGGGAGAGACCTTTTCTGGTAAGAAGCTATTAGTCTATCGAGAGCAGGGACTTGGCGATACACTGCAGTTTATGCGTTATTTGGGGTTCGTGAAAAGTCGCGGCGGACATGTGACTTTTTTGCCGCCTCATTCATTGCGCAGAATAGCTAAGAAATCGTTACATGCTGTTGTCGATTGTGTAGCTGATGAAATTCGTTTACGAGATTTTGATTTATTTATTCCTCTGCTCAGCCTGCCCATGATTTTTGGTACTACTTTACATACGATTCCGAATCGAGTTCCTTATATTGAGTTAGAGCCAGAGTGGGTTGATCAATGGAAACCTTATATAAGGCCGGAGCGGGTTTGTAAGATTGGCTTTGTCTGGTCAGGAAAGAAAAATACGATTTTAAACCGTTCTTGTGAGTTGAGCGATTTTTATCCGCTCTTTCGCGTGAAAAATACAGCTTTTTATAGTCTGCAGGTAGGGGAAGAGGCGAGTGACTTAAAGAAACTGCCGGCGGATTTTACTGTTACTGATTTGTCAGGTCAAATTCAGGACTTTGCCGATACGGCAGGGGCGATTGCAAATCTCGATCTTATCATTTCTATTGATACATCGGTACCCCATCTCTCTGGTGCGATGGGAAAGCCTACCTGGCTTGTTTTGCCAAAACTCAATGAATGGCGCTGGCTGCGCGATCGCGAAGATTCTCCTTGGTATCCTACCATAAAACTGTATCGTCAGCGTACCGAAGGAAAGTGGGGACCTGTTTTTGCGAAGATGGCCGATGATTTGGATCGGATTATAAATCGAAATTTTGAAAGGGTGGCGAGAGAATGAAGGTAGTCATTTTAGCAGGCGGCGGTGGAACAAGACTATTTCCTTTGTCACGAACTTCTTACCCGAAGCAGTTTCTACAGATTGACAGCGAAAAATCGCTGTTAGCACAGACTGTGGAACGTTTTTTACAGGTTGTTGAGCCGCAAGATATTTTGGTTGTTACAAGTTCTGCTTATTTTCATCATGTACAAGCTGAATTGAAATCGGTCGGTGCATCAGATGCTCATATTTTGCTCGAACCTGTGGGGAGAAACACAGCGCCAGCAATTGCCTTTGCTGTTCGCTATTGCCTTGATATCCTCGGCTCTGATGCAGCAGAAACCATCTTTGTTTCACCATCGGATCACGTGATTCGTTCTGACAAGGCTTTTGAAGCGGCTGTGGCGCAAGCAAAAATTGCGGCGGAGATAGGGAACTTTGTAACGTTTGGCATTTCACCAGACAAACCGGAAACTGGATATGGCTATATTCATGCAGGCAAGACTTGTAGCGGTGCTTTTAATGGTTACACTGTGGAATCTTTTAAGGAAAAACCTGATTTAGCTACTGCCGAAGCCTATTTGACGGCAGGCGGCTATTATTGGAACTCCGGAATGTTTGCTTTTTCGATCCAATTGATTATGCAGGAGTTGCAGCTTCACTTTACACCGATTGCTGCTTTGCTTCAGCTGCCCTTTCTAGAACTCCAGGAACGCTTTAGCGAAATGCCAGATATCTCAATTGACTATGCTGTAGCGGAAAAATCACAGAATGCTGTTATTATTCCTTTTGCAGCCTATTGGAATGATATTGGTTCCTGGGATGCGATCTATGAAGTGATGGACAAAGACGAAGCTGGAAATGCCATAAAGGGCGATTGCCTGCCCATGAATTGCTCTAATTCCCTCTTGATGTCTCGTAGCAGGCTCATTGCCGGAATTGGCCTTGAGGATTTACTGGTGGTGGAGACGGATGATGTGATTTTAGTTGCTCGTAAAGGGGAATCCCAGCAGGTAAAGGATCTTGTCCATGAACTAAAAAAGCGGAAACGTAAGGAAGCAACGGAGCATACGACCATGTACCGCCCCTGGGGAAGCTACACGGTTATGGGCGAAGGTCCTGGCTATAAGATGAAGAAAATTGTTGTAACCCCAGGGCAGAAACTCAGTCTGCAACTCCATTACCATCGCAGTGAGCACTGGATTGTCATTGGCGGTACCGCCAAGGTCACGGTGGGCGAAGCGGAGCAGATGGTGCATAAGAATGAAAGCGTCTTTATTCCGTCTTCTACGAAGCATCGGCTCGAAAATCCTGGCAAGATTCCCTTGGAGATCATTGAAGTGCAAAATGGCGATTACTTAGGTGAAGATGATATTGTTCGTTTTGAAGACAGCTATGGCCGGGTATAAGGGGGACATGATGGAAGTTTCACGTAAGGCCTTTAAGGCTTATGATATTCGAGGCCGCGTACCTGATGAATTAAATGAAGTTATGACATATCGGATTGGCCGTGTTTTTGCTGAGCTTCTAGACGCTAAGAAGGTGGCAGTAGGCCGTGATGTCCGTCTTTCTAGTGAGCCTTTGGCCAAAGCTTTGATCCGTGGTCTCGTCGAGTCTGGCTGTGATGTTGTTGATATTGGTCTGTGCGGTACGGAACAGATTTATTTTGCCACTTCGCACTTACACCTAGACGGCGGCATTATGGTTACGGCGAGTCATAACCCCATCGATTATAATGGACTAAAGCTGGTACGGAAAGACTCGAAGCCCATTAGCGGCGATACGGGCCTTCGCGAATTGGAAGATCGAGTCGTACAAGGCCAGTTTTTAGCGGAGCCTTTACCGGTAGAGCAGCAAGGTTTGGTCATTGAGACGAGTATTATGCGTGACTATGTGGCTCATTTGCTTAGCTATATTGATAAAACGGCGCTACGCCCTTTAAAAGTTGTCGTGAATAGCGGCAATGGTTGCGCCGGTCCGGTGCTTGATGCGCTGCAAGATGAGCTTCCGATTGAATTCATTAAAATACAGCATGAGCCGAACGGAACGTTTCCTCATGGCATTCCGAATCCGCTGTTAAAAGAAAATCAAAGTGTTACAGCGGACGCCGTTCGCGCTTACAAGGCCGACCTGGGGATTGCCTGGGACGGTGATTTTGACCGTTGCTTCCTTTTTGACGAAACCGGTCATTTTATTGAAGGCTATTACTTAGTCGGCTTTTTAGGCGAGGCTTTTTTGCGCCGTTATCCTAAAGCCAAGATTATTCATGATCCCCGACTGACATGGAATACGCGGGAACTGGTTGAACAGGCTGACGGAGTTCCTGTGCAGAGTAAGACGGGGCATGCTTTTATTAAAGAACGAATGCGGGCGGAAGATGCTGTTTATGGCGGTGAAATGTCAGCGCATCATTATTTTAGAGATTTTTTCTACTGCGACAGCGGCATGATTCCGTGGTTATTAATTGTTGAGAGTCTGTCACTTTGCGGGCAGTCGCTGTCGGCGCTAGTGAAGGAGAGGATTGCTCGTTATCCTGTAAGCGGCGAGATCAATCGGGAAGTGACAGATGCCAAAGCGGTATTACGCCAGATTGAAGCAATTTATCTTCCGACAGCGCTTACAGTAGATCGCACCGATGGCCTTAGTGTGGAGTATGATACTTGGCGGTTTAATGTCCGTATGTCTAACACAGAGCCGTTACTTCGCCTTAATGTAGAAAGCCGCGGCGATGAAGCGCTGATGATGAAAAAGACAGCAGAGCTTTTACAGCTGATTGATCAGGAGGAGGCGCAATGAAACAGTGGCTTAGACAAGGCCGTTTGGTAAGCAAGTTTTGGATCGCCGTGGTGATAGCTTTTGTTACGATGACTAGCATGGCTTTGGCTGCCGATACTCCAGTAGAGTATCAAGTTGTCGCTGAAGCGGGGGTAGATCCTCTTATGGTGACTGATACGGATTTGGCCCTAACAGAGACGACAACTTTTTGTAAGGAATCGTTTGGGTTTTCTTTGGCACAACCGGTAACTGTACGACTACTGACGGATCGTACTCGCTATCAGCAGGAGTTGCAACGTATTTTTCACTTGGACGAGTTGGCTGCGGCGCGTTGGGCGAGAACGACAGACGCGGTATCGGGCGGCCATTTAATTTTGCGAAATGCCGCCGCGGCTAATAGTGATAGTGACCGGATTTTTCTTGTGTCGCATGAAATGGTTCATCAATATCAAAATCAAATCGGCTTTCCGAAAGATGCGGTCTGGCTGGTCGAAGGCATGGCTGATGCGGTGGCCGTCCATGTTACGGAAAAAACGGGGCGGCGCAGTGTGGATCAATATAAGGCTCGCTGGCAGGCGATGCTAGCGGGGGCTAAGTCCGGTTCACCGTCGCTGGCGATGATAGCTAGCCGCGATGGCTGGGCGCAAGCGCTACAGACCTATGGTACGCAGGTGACTTATCGGACGGCAGCTCTTATGGTGTTGCAGCTTTGGGATGATTACGGCTTTGCCAAGGTTTTGACTTTTTACCGTTTGTCAGTCCAAGCAGGCGTGGAAGCAGCTTTTGGGGAAGTTTTTGGTTATCCCTTGGCTGAGTTTCAATTGCGACAAAATACAGCTGAAAAACTGGTAGGGTAAGAATAAAAGAACAGCTCTCAATCAGCAAGTCCGCTGAAGGGGAGCTGTTTTTTTTATTAAAAAAGTGACTTTTTTCCTAGGAAAATCAGGACTGGTTCCTATACTTTTAGATAGTGTATAAGTTGAATGAATATGGTATGGTAAAAGTAGGGATCTATTTGAAAAATAGCTTGAATAACGATGGAACTGAAGAACATTATAATTGTTAATATAGAGGTTTCTTTTTTGAACAGGGAAGAAAAGAATGGAGCACGGAGGCGTAGTTATGGCTATAAGTTTAAACAATATTAATTCAAGTACGACGATTGATTTATCGGTTCAACATCCTTTTAAGAATGTTTCGGGTTCTAATAACGTAAGTACGGATTTAGTAGGACTTAAGATTGATCTGCAGACACTGAATGGCGATGGCTTTTTGACAGCCCTTGATGCGTCAGGAAGGCCTAGAACGATTTCGGAACGTACTGCAAGCGATTATTTTAGTGGATATCTGGGTAAGACGGGGCAAATCGTCTATAGTACTTTGGCTAATGGGGTGCCTGAAGATAATCTCTGGCAAGACCCCACCAATACTACTGGCGCTATTTTATACTATATTCCTGATCCTGGTGTGCCTTATTACCAAATTGTCGGTACAATGAATGATGTGAATGATCTACTACAAAATAAACTTGTGTTTGTAAAGCAAGGCAATTGGAGTGATAAGTCTTCAATACCGATCACGGTAACCTATGGTGTATGGGATCCTTTTTCTGGACTTTTATATTATGATAACAGTATGCAATCCAGTCCGCGAACTGTTTCTCCCGTAACAAAGTGGACGGAGCAGGGCCCTGTTTTAGCAATTCCGACTCCTAAGGTTGCCGTAGCAGCTAGCCCAAATTCGCAAACTGTTTTTTCGGCGGTTACGCTTACAGATGAGAATTACTATGATCCCATGACAGTAACTGTTGCGGTGAGTTCTGGCAGCTTTAAATATAATGGAACTACCTATACAAATAATAGCTCGACGCCTCTTACCTTGACAGGCAATGGGGCGGCTGCCCTACAAAGCCAGCTGCGAAGTCTGGCTGTTACTGTGGACCAAACCCAGGATACAACGTTTACACTTACGGCAACCGATGCAGCAGGGCAATCAGCATCAAAGCAGCTCACCATTCATAATAATCAGGCGCCAATGCTTTCGGGGACCATGTCGAGTCCTACTTTTACCATAGGAGGGGCTTCTGTTTCTCTGTTTGGTAGTATGACTGTTAGTGATGACCCTATTGATAGTAACGATGTAGATACACTCACTGTAACGATTAGCAGTAATTATACTAGCGGCGATTCTATTGCGAGCTCTGGGGGCAGTGGCAGTTATGATGCTGCAACTCACACTTATACTTATACTTATATAGGCACTGTAGCTCAAATACAGACTACACTAAAGAATATGACTTTTACCGCGACATCTCTTGGCAGTGGAGATAGAACGATTAGTGCAAGTATCAAAGATAGTTTGGGAGCGACGCTAGCTACTCCGGTAACAACAGATGTAGCTGTTGTCGAGCTGTATAGGGCGCCGTCAATTTCAGTAACGGCTACCGAGCTAGATTATAATGATACAGTGGAGAGAATGAATCCTTTTAGCCAAGTAACAATTACTGGATCTGGTACAGTAATGGCTACGCTTACTATTCCTCAAGGTTTCGGCTTTTCGGCGCTTACTTCAGGCAGCCCGGGTGTTGGCGTGACAGTAGCTAATAATACGATTACACTAACTGGAACTAGTGGCGATATTACAACTTATCTGCAGCGAGCTGGCAGTATTACGGTGGCGATTCCCCAAAATACAATTTCGCTTGGAACAACACAAACAGATACTTTTGGTATTTCGGCAACGAACACTGGCGGTAGTGGCAGTGCCACAAACACTCAATCTGTCAAAATTACGCCTGTGGATGATGCGCCGACAGTGATGTTTGGCTTGATTACTCCTGGTCCTGTCAAGACTATAAAAGATAGTGAAACGGTGAAGCTTATTTATAATGGGGCGACGGTGACTGACCCTGATGCTGGTGATACGGAGACAGTTACTGTACAGTTAAATGGAGGGGGATCTGGAGCGAATCTGCATTTGGCTGCTGGAAGTGGTTTGACCGGAATTACGGAATACTACAACAGTGCTACTGGAATATATACTTGTAGTAATCTTACGGCAGCTCAGGCGAGTGTGCTTTTAAATAATCTTGAATTTATACCGCAAGCTTCGGCTAATCCGCAATTTGTATCCTGTAATGTGACGATTACAGATTCACAAAACCAGTCATTTAGTCAATCAAATGTAACAAGTTTTTCTATTACTCATGACACAACTCATGACTTAAGAATTACTCAGGTTCCAGCTTCTATTTCTATCGATGATGACAGGACAGCAAATAACTTATTTTCGGGGATTCAATTAAGCGGCGGTTCGGCTAATAGTTCACTTACTATTAATAACGGTGATCCTTCAAAGGGCGTTTTTTCCTTAGCGAGTGATGCATCTTTTCAATCCCAGGTTTCTATCGGCCCTCAGGGGAAGCTGACTCTTAAAGGTACAGGAGTCCAGATTCAAGCTGACTTACAGAGCGGCAACATTTTATTTCAGCCTGTAGCAAACTTGACATTGGCCGGCGATTCGTCGACAGATGCCTTTACCATTACTTCGAGTGATACACCAAGTCTGAACTCGTCTATGTCAGTACGGATTACCTCTATAAATGATACGCCTGTTCTATCACAGATTCTCGCAACGCAATCAGTACAGAATACGGGAACTTTAGCATTGTGTCCTCAGGCTACGCTAACTGATCCGGACTTTCAGGAGACCGAAGCAATTACTGTGACTGTAACGGGTGAAGGCACGATAAGCGCTTCGCAATCGGCGACTGCGAGTAGTAGCGGTACTGGGGCAGGAACAACTAGGACTTATAGTTGGAATTCGATGTCTGTAGCCGCTGCGCAGACGCTGTTACGTTCTCTGAGTTATCATCCCGTAGCGGGCCAGACTAGTGCGGCAACAGTACAAATACAGACGAAAGATGGATCGAATGTTCCTTCCCTTGGCGCAAATATAACAGTGAGTGTAACGGCGGCAAGTTCCGGCGGCAGTGGCGGTTCCGGCGGCTCTTCAACGGATTCTACGCCGACCGATAATTATTCTGGTTCGACGACGGCGCAAGAAGTGAATCTCATGGGCAGTGAGAACCGCAATATAGTAGGCGGCGCCGGCGATGATGTGTTTCGCGGCAACAGCGGGAATAATGTGTTAGATGGCGGCAGCGGCAATAATCAGCTTTGGGGCGCTGCTGGTGATGACAAACTGATTGGCGGTAGTGGTAGTAACGGTTACTGGTGGGCCCAGAATAACGGTCATGATATAGTCCAACAGGCAGGAAATAATAGCGGTGATGCCCTTTATTTCTCCAATATTAGTCGTGGGGGCTATATTTTAGAGCGGCAGGCGAATGATTTGGTGCTAACAATCGCCGATGGCTCTAGTTTAACCGTAAGTGATTGGTATGGTATGGATGCGAAAGCAAGAATTCAAGGCTGGGTTTTTGGTAGGACCGCTGTCGCCTGGAATGATGGGGAAGAAGCTATTGTTGATTTGGCAAAGCCTTGCTATGCGCAATTAGATATGCATATTGCCATTGGTAGTGCCGCTGGCAATAGTATATTGCGCGGCAGCGGCGGTGATGATGTATTGTTAGGGGGAATTGGTGGCAGTCAGATGTGGAGTGGCGCCGGGAATGACGTTATGACAGGCGGCAGCGGTAAGGATGAGTACTGGTGGGGATCGAGCGATGATCATGATGTGATTACGAGTCGGGCGGACAATAGTCAGGACTCCATCATGCTGTACAACACGCCTTTAAGTAGTATCCACAGCCAGCTGAGTGGCAATGATCTAGTCATTTCGCTGGATGGCAGTAGTGACACGCTGACGATTCAAGACTGGGCGAGGGGCGGCGGCTATCAACTGAATTCTTTTAATATCGGCGGTAAAATGTATCAAGTAGCGGCTGATGGCAAGAGTTGGTCAGCAAAGTAAGATTCTAACAAGGTAAGAATAGTCCCTATTCATATAGATCGTGTACAAGTTAAACTATTTATGATATGTTAAAACGAGAATGTATTTCACGGTAAGTCGTATCGGGCTGTGGCACTAAGCGAAAATTTCCTTAATGTCGCGGCCCCATTTTGGTTAGCCGGGAATAGGCGGTGCAGGGAGGCGTAGTTTATGTTTCAAAATTTAGATATGGGCGAAAACATAAGTTTTGTTCTAGCGGCTCAGTACCCGCCGGTTGATGCTGGGCCGATGATTACGCAACGCGGTTCAACCGAGGATTCTTTGAAAGATAGCGAGATAAAGAATATTTTTTCCCAGGGGCTATATGTAACTGACCCGAGTGGAGGATGCGACACAGTTACTGTAGCGTTAATGGGAAAGTTGTTGCCAGGAGATCAGGTGAAAGTGGCGGATGCAGCTGGTTTGGCAGGGATTTCTGATCACTATGATAGCGCTACTGGAACTTATACCTGTGAGAACCTGCTTACTGTACCTCAGGTGAATCTTCTTTTGGCAAATCTTGCATTTATACCTCAGGCTGACGCCAATTCACGCGAGGTTATGTTTTATGTGACCATTACGGATTTAGATGGACTATCTGTTTCAAGCGGTGTAGTCAAGACGTTATCAATTACGCATGATCCAATGCAGGACGTCACACTTAATTTTTCTGATACTACGATGCCGCAGACCGTGAATCTGACAGGGAGTGAGAGCCGCAATATTGTGGGAGGTAGTGGGGATGATATCTTTCGCGGTAACGGTGGCAATAATGCGATTGACGGCGGCAGCGGTAATAATCAACTCTGGGGCGCTGGCGGTGATGACCAGTTGATGGGCGGCAGTGGCAGTAACTGTTTCTGGTGGGCCCAGAATAATGGTCATGATAGAGTCTACCAGGCAGGAAATAATAGCGGTGATGCTCTTTATTTCTCTAATATTACTCGTGGCAGTTATACCTTGGGACGTCAGACTGATGATTTGGTGCTAACAATCGCTGATGGTTCCAGTTTAACTTTAAGTGATTGGTATGGTATGGATGCGAAAGCAAGAATTCAAGGCTGGGTTTTTGGTAGGAGCGTTGTGGCTTGGAATGATGGAGAAGAAGCTGTAATTGATTTGTCGAAGCCTTGCTATAAAGCAAATGGTCTTCATGAAGTCATAGGGGCAAGCAGTGGTAACTCGATACTTCGCGGTAGTAGCAGTGACGATATTATGATAGCCGGTTCTGGCGGCAGTCAAATGTGGGGCGCTGCTGGGAGTGATACTATGACTGGCGGTAGCGGTCAGGATACCTATTGGTGGGGGCGGACGGATGGGCAGGATGTGATTACGGGACGTTCTGATAATAGTCAAGATGCCTTGATGCTCTATAATACACCCCTAAGTAGCATCCATAGTCAGCTGAGTGGCAATGATCTGGTCATTTCGCTAGATGGCAGTAGTGACACTCTGACGCTCCAGGACTGGGCGAAGGGCGGCGGCTACCAGTTGAACTCTTTTAATATCGGCGGCAAAATGTATCAAGTAGCGGCTGATGGCCAGAATTGGTCAGCGAAGTAAGCGGGAAAGAGAATCACGGTCAACATAATAAATCTATATTTCTGTAGTCTATAAAAACAGCAAGCGCTAAATCGACAGCGCTTGCTGTTTTTTTGTAGTATTTTTATAAAACAGGAAATAAGTCATGTAATGTTTCGAAGGTAATTGGTGTTTTTTGACGAAGAATGTAAAGGCAATAAGTTTGGCTGATTGTATACTAAAGGAGCTGTAGCAGAGAATGTTTAGAGAAAAACAGCCATCGCGCAAATTGCTTCGGCTAGTTAGGCTTTGGCCAAATTAGCCGATAATCTTCAGGCGGAGATTCATAAATTTAAGGTATAGGCAAATTTTGTGGTATAATAGAAATAAGAAAATATTCCAAAAATAAAGTTAATTTACAGCTCATAAAATTAAATTACACTTGTTCTAGTCTGAAGGGAGGCGGCATGTATTAGTAACAGAGAAGTCACTGTGGTGTATGTTCTGTCTGATTCCATCGGCGAGACTGGCGAGATTGTGGTCAAGGCTGCTGCCAGCCAATTTCGGCAGGTACGCTTTGAATTTCGCCGTGTTCCCTACATCAGTACACCCGAAGAAATCGATGAAGCCTTACAGGCGGCGGAAGCGTCAGGAGCGGCTGTTGTCTATACGCTCGTAACACCCACTCTGAAAGAGTATCTAGAACGAAAGGCAGCGGAGATTGATATTCCCTGTACCGATATTATGGGGCCTGTCATCGCTATGTTGGGCGGTTTGGTGCAGCAGGAAGCGACGCATGAACCTGGCCTGATACGCCGAATTGACCATGATTATTTTACACGGGTAGAGGCCATTGAGTTTGCCGTAAAATTTGATGACGGCAAGGAGCCGCGGGGCTTGCTAAAGGCTGATATTGTTTTTACGGGCGTATCGCGTACCTCGAAGACCCCGTTATGTATGTATATGGCTCATAAGGGCCTAAAAGCAGCCAATGTTCCGCTCGTACCGGAAACGCCTTTACCGGAAGAACTCTTTGAAGTGCCAAAACGAAAAGTTTTCGGTCTTACGATTGATCCCATGCAGCTTTATGAAATTCGCAAGGAACGGTTGCGGTCGATGAAATTATCGCCAAACAGCGACTATGCAAACCTGGAAAGAATCTTAGCTGAGCTTGATTACGCTGCTTCGATTATGCGCCGCATTGGCTGTCCTACGATTGATGTGACCAATAAGGCGGTAGAAGAGACGGCAGCGATGATTATGGAGATATATCGGAAGGGGGAAAAGTAAGTGGCAAAGTATGTGTATTTTTTTGATGAGGGCAAGGCCGAAATGAAAGCGCTTTTAGGCGGTAAGGGGGCCAATTTGGCCGAAATGACTCGCATGGGCCTGCCTGTGCCGACAGGGATGACAATCACGACGGCCGCCTGCAATGACTACTATAAGGCCGGTAAAAAATGGCCTGACGGCTTAAAGGATGAAGTGAGCTTTTGTTTGAAAGCTGTCGAAAAAAAGAGTGGGAAAAAGCTAGGAGATGCCGAGAATCCGCTGCTTGTTTCGGTTCGGTCTGGCGCCATGTTTTCCATGCCTGGCATGATGGATACCATTTTAAATCTGGGCTTAAATGAACAGACTATGGCGGCTGTGGCCAAAAATACGAAAAATCCGCGCTTTGCTTGCGATTGCTATCGCCGCTTCATTCAAATGTTCGGTGATGTGGTGCTCGAAATTCCCAAGCATGACTTTGAACTGATTTTAGCGGACCATAAGGAAAAGCAGGGCGTAAAACTCGATCAGGAACTGTCTGCCGACACACTGCGCCTAGTCATTGCCGATTATAAGAAGCTCGTGGCACAGCGGAGCGGCAAGCCCTTCCCGGAAGATCCGGTCGAGCAGCTCTTTATGGCGGTGGAAGCTGTATTTCGTTCCTGGAATAACAACCGGGCCATTATCTATCGGAATATCAATAAGATTGCTCATGACCTTGGCACGGCTGTCAATATTCAAGAGATGGTCTTTGGCAATATGGGTGACGATTCTGGTACGGGTGTTGCTTTTAGTCGTAACCCTTCGACGGGCGAGAATGTGCTTTATGGCGAGTATTTGACCAATGCGCAGGGGGAAGATGTGGTAGCTGGGATTCGGACGCCGCAGCCTATTGCCAAACTGGCGGAAGAAATGCCAACGATTTATAAGGAATTCCATAAAATCTCTCGCCAGCTGGAGCGGCATTATAAAAATATGCAGGATATTGAGTTTACTGTTGAGCGGGGTAAGCTGTATATTCTCCAGACTCGGAATGGGAAACGGACAGCGGCGGCTTCGATTCAGATTGCTTATGATATGGTTCAATCAGGTATGGTGGAGAAACGGGACGCCTTGCTCCTAGTTGATCCTGGTCAGCTTGACCAGCTGCTGCATCGGCGGATTGATGACTCAGCGAAGCTCAATGTGCTGGCAACAGGACTTCCAGCGTCGCCTGGCGCTGCGTCGGGTGAAGTTGTTTTTGATGCCGATGAAGCAGAGCGCCTTGGCAAAAATGGCGTAAAAGTGATTCTTGTTCGCAACGAAACGACGCCTGATGATATTCATGGGATTGTAGCGGCTCAAGGGATTTTGACAAGTCGCGGTGGTATGACGAGCCATGCCGCTGTGGTAGCTCGTGGTATGGGCAAGCCTTGTGTCTGCGGATGCGATGCTGTAAAGATTGATTATGACAAGCAAGAATTTGTTGTCGGCGGCCAGGTCTTTGCCAAAGGAGCCATGATTTCCATTGATGGCGCTACCGGACGAGTCATCGGCGGTACGGTTCCGATGTTAGAGCCGAAACTGTCTGAAGAATATCTGGCGATTTTACAGTGGGCTGATGAAGTCAAACGCCTGGAAGTACGGGCCAATGCCGATACGCCGGAAGATGCGCTGAAGGCACGGCAATTTGGCGCAACTGGAATTGGCTTAACCCGGACGGAACATATGTTTATGGCGCAAGATCGCCTGCCTTTTGTCCAGAAGATGATTTTAGCGGAAGATGAAGCAGAACGGCAAGATGCTCTTGATAAGCTGCTCCCTATGCAAGAAGGCGATTTTTACGGCATTTTTAAGGCTATGGCTGGCTATCCCGTAACCATTCGTCTCTTAGATCCGCCGCTTCATGAGTTTTTGCCAAGCTTAGAAGATTTGCTTGTAGAGACGACAGAACTGCGGGTGACTGGCAAGGATCCGGCAAGACTGGAAGCCAGGATGCAAATTTTAAAGAAGGTCCGGGCGCTCCATGAATTTAATCCGATGTTGGGCCATCGCGGTTGTCGCCTTGGCATTACCTTCCCAGCCATTTACGATATGCAGAGCCGCGCTATTTTCCAGGCTGTAGCAAGACTCGTGAAAGAAGGCGTGAAGGTCATGCCGGAAGTCGAAATTCCGCTACCGATTGATCCGAAAGAAATGGCTTTCTTCAAGGAACGGATTGAAGGGATTGCTACGGATGTTATGCAGGAAATGAAAGTCGAATTTGAGTATACAATCGGCTCAATGATTGAATTGCCGCGAGCGGCTCTCTTAGCAGATCGCATGGCTAAGGAAGCAGAGTTCTTCAGTTTTGGGACGAATGACTTGACCCAGACGACGCTCGGCTTTAGTCGTGACGATGCCGAAGGCAAGTTCTTGGCCGATTATATTGATGCGAAAATCTTTAAGGAAAGCCCCTTTATTGTTCTCGATCGCGACGGCGTCGGTCAATTGATGCAGATTGCCGTAGAACGGGGCCGGAAGACGCGGCCAGGCATGCTTATTGGCATTTGCGGCGAGCATGGCGGTGAACCGAGTTCTGTCGAGTTTTGCCACCAGATCGGGCTTGATTATGTGAGCTGCTCACCTTATCGTGTTCCCGTAGCTAGACTGGCGGCAGCCCAAGCGGCTGTAAGCAAAGGGGAAAATCACGGTACGAAATAGACAATAGAATTGTGATTCGTACGTAAAGTTACAAAGCAAAAGCCTCAGTCATTTCCGTTTGGGAAAAGGCTGAGGCTTTGTTTGTGGTCGTGAGCTTTCGTTTTGACGACATCGTTTTATTGTCGCTTGCGGCCGATTTTGCTATCGTCTTATTTAACGCAGCGTGACTTGCACTGTGCTGTTCGAGATAGACGTTACATCAAGCGATACGCCGTCCGTGTTTTGTAGTGCATCAGCCAGGACTTTTGGCGAACCTGTATAGGTCACGTCAATTTGGGCGACGCCATTCGTATAAGAACGCAAAAAGACTGATTTTACGCCAGGTACTTGTTTTAACGCGTTTTGCATAAGGTTAAGCTTATTAAAACTAGCGCGGCTGACATAGATGGTCAGTGGTTTATCAGGATCACTTGCATACTGCATGAGCTGTTGGACCATATAATCGCCGACTTGCGCTCCCGCCGCAGCTAGGGCTTTTTTAGCGGCAATCCGCGGCGTAATGTCAACGCCGCCTGCTTCAAAACCTTGCGCGGCAATAATTTCACCTGTATCCACTTTGAGTACCTTGGCGTCAATATGAGCCCGACTTGATTTAATGCCACTGTCATACAGATCGCCAGCATATTGGGCCGTAGCTTCGCCGACAATGACGAAGTCTAGCTGATAGGTGGTAGCCATGGAGCGAGCGTCACGGAGGTTACCGTCAAGGATGGCGCGGACAATCTGATTTTCTTGAATATTGGCTGTCTGACGCGCGTCAAGGACATGCTTAAAGCCGGCATCACGCAATTTCTGGATGACGGCTGTTTCACCAGCCGGATCAGGGAAAGCGCCAGATTGGTAGCGCTCGGGAATAAAGACGGCAATGCGCGGATCGCGCAGCATTACTTCGATGAGGCGCAGCTTTTGCAGCTTCGTGTATAAGGCCGAGCTTGGATCCGTATCCACAGTGACAGCAAGATCCACGGTGTAAACACCGCCATTTCGCTGTTCGCTGACGACCTGATAATCCTGTACAAAGCCTGATGATTTTGTATAGACTTCATCGTTTACAATCTGGTTGTTTCGCGATAAGGTTTGTGAGTCAACTAAGGTGCCGACGGCCTGTTCCACGGCTAGACGTAATCCATCGCGAATCGCATCTTCACGGGAGACGCCATTGCCTGTGACGGTCACACTTTGCGCAAAAACGGTCTGCGCTGTTAGAAATAGTAAGAGAGCAAAAAAGCTTGCCAGAAGACTCTTTTTCATGCAAAAAAAACTCCCTTCTGAAAAAGGCACTCTAAGTTAGAGCGCCTTTTGGTTATGATCAGTTTTAGAATCTATTAACCTAATGATTCTGTAGATTTAGTTAGTCTGTAAATTTAGTTGGAACGGACTTTATCGCCAGCTTGCAATAGCGGCATACTTTTGTCTTGAATTTCAGCGATGGCCATGCCGCCGTCTACGCGGGTCACTTTTACCGTGCAAAGATCGGTTTTATCAACGCCGATGACTTGACCAGCGCTATTCGTAATGGCTTCGCCTTCACGATATACTACATAGGTTTGGCCAGGCTGTACGCCTTGGTCTACGCCGATGTCAAGATATACTTTGCGGCCACTGACTTTCGCGATGGCGCCTTCCGTAGGAGCGCCTTGATTGATGTGGCTGACAATCTGGTTAATGGCGCCATGCAGAGCATCGTCATAAATGCTTGCTGATACTTCAGTTGAGGTGCCGCCAAGGCCTTCAATGCCGCCGCCGCTTTTTTCGACTTTCCCTTCGACCTGATCCGCCCAGACGATGGAGCCTGTCGTAGCATCGATCATGCGTACGGAAATACGGACTTTGGCTGTTAATTTATCAATATGCAGGCCCATAATTTGGTCATGTTTTTCTTCTGCGCCAGCTGACAGAATTTTACCGTAGACAATGTATTTTAAGCCAAGCAGTTTGCCCATCTGCGGGGCCGTGCTAGGATCCACTGCGCCAGATGCGCCAAAACCCTGCTCTTGTAATACGGAACGAATTTGTTCTCTTTCTACGACTTCAAAATTTCTATTTTTGGCCAGTTCAGTTGTGAGCATATCGGAAGCGCCAAGTCCAATATCGTAGTAGCCGCCGCGAACACGGACTGTGTAGTTGTTTGTTTCAAACTTAGTGATACCAATTCGCTTCGGCGCTGCCGAAGCTGTGGCTACAGTCAGCAGAAAGCAGCCGATCATGAGCGCAAGTGTAACTAGAGTGGTTTTCTTTGTAAAACGGTGCACAAACTTCATCTCCTCTTAAATGATAGCAACAATAGGTAAATATAGCATTAGAAAGAATTTCGCTGGTTTTGTCGAGAATCCTCTTTATTTTCCTGTGACTTTTTTCCTCTATTCACTGGTGTAGGGTATGCCTAGGGCAGGATTCACTTCTACTATGAGCGAATACAAAAACTAATCTAATAACAATGGAGTGTTGCCTGTGGTAATTAGAAAACCAAATCAGACAGTCCGTAAAGCTGTCATTCCGGCAGCAGGTCTGGGAACTCGTTTTTTGCCGGCGACGAAGGCGCAGCCAAAGGAAATGCTGCCAATTATTGATAAGCCGGCGATTCAGTATATTATTGAAGAGGCGATTCATTCTGGAATTGAGGAAATTTTAATTATTACTGGACGGAACAAACGGGCCATTGAAGATCACTTTGATCGGTCTATTGAACTAGAGCTTTCACTAAAAGCCAGTGGTAAATACGATTTGCTTGGTTTGATTGAAGAAATCTCTAATGTAGAGATTCATTATATTCGTCAGAAAGAGGCCCGGGGGCTGGGTCATGCTGTCCTTTGCGCCAAGCAGTTTGTGGGCAATGAGCCTTTTGCCGTTCTCTTAGGAGATGATATTGTCGATTCTTCCGTTCCCTGCTTAAAGCAGCTTATTGATGTGTATGAGTCGAATCCTGGTACGATTCTCGGTGTTCAGGAAGTGCCGCAAAATAAGGTGTCGAGTTATGGCATTGTGAAGCCAAAGGCTTTAAAGCCGCGTCTTTGGCAGGCTGAATCTTTGGTAGAAAAGCCTGATGTGAGCGAAGCGCCATCACGACTTGCTGTATTGGGACGCTATATTATTGAGCCGGAGATCTTTGCTTTACTCGAAACAACAGAGCCAGGCCGCGGTGGGGAGATTCAACTGACTGATGCACTGCAGAAGTTAGCTCTTGATCGATCCGTCTATGCCTTTCAGTTTGAAGGACGGCGCTATGATATTGGCGATAAACAGGGCTTTTTAGAGGCGACTGTGGAATACGCCTTGAAACGGCCTGATCTTAGAGATCCCTTTTTGGAGTATCTTGTACGGACAGTAAAACCGCTCTTGAATAATTGCGATTAAACTTTGGCAATTGTCAGAGCCAGTTTAAAAATGGAGTGGTATTGATGAATATTTTAGTAACAGGCGGAGCTGGCTATATTGGCTCGCATACAGTGCAGGCGCTGTTAGCCGATGCGGATAAGATCGTCGTTTATGATAGCCTGGTGACAGGTCATGTAGACGCTGTACCAGCTGAAGCGGAAAAAGTCCAGTTTGTCCTTGGCGATATTGCCGATACGGAGCTGTTAGAGTCGGTGCTGCACGAAGAAAAAATTGATGCTGTCGTCCATTTTGCCGCAGCGAGTCTTGTAGGCGAGTCCATGAAAAATCCTGCTTATTATTATCAAAATAATGTGGCTGGAACTCTATCGCTCCTCAATGCTCTCGTAGCAGCTAAGGTGAAGAAAATCGTGTTTTCTTCTACCGCGGCTGTATATGGCGAACCGGAAGCTGTACCTATTTTGGAAACGGCGAAACAGGCGCCAACGAATGTGTATGGTCGGACGAAGCTTGTTATTGAAGGGATGCTGGCCGATTATGAAGCAGCTTATGGCCTAAAGTATGCTGTTCTACGCTATTTTAATGCTGCCGGCGCGCTAGAAGGCGGGTTTATCGGCGAAGATCATGCCACAGAAACGCATCTGATTCCGCTAATTTTAAAGACGGCTTTAGGCCAAAGAGAAGCGATTTCTGTTTTTGGCACAGACTATCCGACGCCTGACGGAACGTGTATTCGCGACTATGTTCATGTTACTGACTTAGCTGACGCTCACGTGCTGGCGCTTAGACATTTATTGGCAGGCGGCGCTTCGGCGGTTTATAATCTTGGCAGTGAGCACGGCTTTAGTGTTAAAGAAATTATTGCCGTAGCCAAAGAAGTGACAGGTGTTGATTTTCCGGTAAAAGAAGCGGCTCGTCGCGCTGGCGATCCAGCGGTGCTTGTGGCTTCTAGCGCCAAAATTCGCGCCGAATTAGGCTGGCAACCACAGCACAGCTCGGTTCAAGAGATTGTCGCATCGGCCTGGGAATGGCATCAAGCCTATCCTGATGGCTATGGCGACGAGTGAGTCCTAGGTAATGTGATGAGCAGCCACCCAAAATCGATAGAAGGAGTGACACAAGATGATAGAAAAGCAGACAAAGCAGTTGACTCTAGATTCTGGTTTTACTTTCGATTATGGCAATTTAGTTGGTGAAGGCAAGGTTAAGGAACAGGATCTTGCGGCGCTTTCCCAAAAATTGAAAGCAGCTCATGCCGCCATTTCTCATATGCGTCAGACTGGCGAAGTCACAGGGCATTTATCAAAAGACGGTACGCCCGAACCAGTTTTGTTTACAGAGCTGCCGTTTGTGACGGCCGACCATTTGAATAGTCCTTCGTCGCTAGCGCGGTTGAAAGAGTTTTCGGCGTCGCTGCGCTATCACACGGATGCTGTTATTTCCTTCGGGATTGGCGGTTCATTTTTAGGTAATAAAGTTCTGTTTGATGTACATTGCGGCGAGTTTTGGAATAGTAAAAGCGCCGCGGAACGTGATGGCTATCCCAAACTCTATTTTAGCGGCAATAATATTGATCCGCTAAGGACTAGCCAGCTCATTAGCCAGATTGAAGCCGAGGCGAAAGTGAAAGCGGCTCACTTTGCGGCAGGCATGGGCGACAGTGCTGTCTATGAACTGCTCCTTGTGGTGATTTCTAAATCGGGCTCGACCCTTGACACCATGTCCAATTTTTTAGTTGCTTATGAACAATTGAAGCAGAATCCAGCCATTTCGCTGCAGGTTGTGGCGGTAACCGATCCCGCAGAAGGCCATAAGGCGACGCTGCTTAAAAAGCTCGCTCAGTCTGAAGGCTGGACGACCTTCAGCGTACCTGATGGCGTCGGCGGTCGCTTTAGTGTCTTTTCTGAGGTCGGGCTCGTAACCGGCGCTTGCATCGGCTTTGATATTGATGCGTTTCTGGCCGGAGCGAAAGCGATGGATGAAGCCTGTCGCTCTGAAGTATTAACCGAAAATCCAGCGATGCTCAATGCAGCGATTAAATATGTGGCTGCCAAAGAGTACGGTCGCCATATTGAAGTATTTATGCCCTATGGCGATTATCTGAAATCTACAGCCGAATGGTATATTCAGCTTCTGGCTGAATCTTTGGGCAAACGAACGAACCGCGCTGGTGAGACTGTTTATTACGGTAGAACGCCTGTAGTGGCTGTTGGTACGACCGATATGCATTCGCAGACACAGCTTCATCAAGATGGCAGTCTTGATAAAGTCGTCCAGTTTGTGGAAGTGTTGGAGTGGCCGATTGATCCGGTTATCCCCAACTTATATCCTGAGATTGGCCCGCTTGCGGCTATGGCCGGGATTCCCATGAGTAAGGCCTTGCAGGCGGCGCTGCTTTCTAACGCGGAAGCACTTGCCAAGGAAAATCGGTTAAATGGTACTTTCCAGCTGCCGAAGCTATCGGCCTATCATCTCGGCGAACTCTTGTATCTTCTGGCTTTATCGATTGCTTACGAGGGCGAATTGGCTCAGGTCGATGCCTTTGATCAGCCTGGCGTTGAGGCCTATAAGCGGATTTTAGGGCCCAAGTTAAAAGAATATAAATAGAATTGGACTTACCCTTTTTATAGTAAATTAAAAAAGTGATTGGTCTTTTTGACAGAATACTATAAAATAATAGATAAACAAATAGTAAATTAAGACTAGAAAGAATCCTGGTGTTCATTGTGAAAGCTTGGATGAAGAAAGCACTAGCTGCCGCTCTAGTTGGCGGCAGCTGTCTGATCTTTACTGCGAATCACGGTTGGCAAGAAGCATACTTTTTGCCGCGCGATTCGGTAGAACCAAGCACAGCGGCGTTAGAAGGCGCCGCAAGAAATTCGCTAAATTCAACAAATCCGATAAAACCTACCAATCTTGTGAATCCGGCGGGGCCAGACGGTCAAAGGCTGGGGCGTGATCCCTTTCAGCCGCCGTCAGGATTTTCTCGCCAAGAACCAGCCGAACTGTCGGCCAAACCACCGCCGCTACCGTTGCAGTCTGACCGCAATAGTACAAGCCGTGAAATTTCGCCGACAGAAGCGGCAAGCAGTGCTAAGAAAGCTACTACGGAAGTCAAGCAGCCAGAGCAAGGCGTACAGTATACCGCCGCCGCAATGTATCGAGTCACCGCGATTGTAACGACAGGGAGCAGTCAGGCTGCTGTCATTGCAACAGGCGCAGCAAGCCAGTTGTATTTTCTCGGAGATCCGATTGGGAGCTATACTTTGGCTGAAATTGGCGATCAAGCTGTTACTTTGACGGGTCCGGAGGGAACTTTAGTACTCACTGTCGGCAACTAAGAAGGTAGGAAGCAGTGAGCAAACAGCAAAAATGCCATTTTGGATTGTATCGAATACTTTTTTGTGTACTATGGCTACTCGTTGGGAGTACCCGTCTTGGCGAGCTTAGTCCCCTTGTTACTTTAACTGCGTCAGATGCGTCAGTTCGCGATGTGTTGCTTGCGTTAGGACGCCTCAGTTCGGTCAACATGGTCATTGATGATTCGGTCCAGGGAAAAATCTCGCTTGCCGTACAGAACCTTCCTTTTGCGCAGGTTCTTGACTTAATCACAGAAGCCAAGGGATTGCGCTATGAACAGCGCGGTAGTGATGTTCTCATTGTCGATGAGGCGAAAGAAAAACGGCTCATTGAGCCGCTGCATATTATCATGTTGCATCATGTGCGAGCCGAAGAGGTGATTGATAAGGCGGCGCTGCTACTGCGGGATAAAGGCAATTCGCAAGCGGCGGCGTCGGCTGGATCAACGGCCGAGTTTGATAATCAAACTGCTGTTTCCGAACCAAGTGGGCGTAAAGGCGCTGTTAAGACCAAAAAATTGTCGCCCATCACTGGCTTGAATACAAAACAGGCCCTAAAGGTGGATCGGGCTTATGAATCTATTAAAATTGATGCCACAACGAATTCCCTGGTTTTTCGTTCTTCCGACAGAGCCGCGGCAGCGCTGCAGGCTTTAGTTGAAAAATTAGATGTAGCTGCGCCGCAAGTCATGGTAGAGGCGCAAATCGTCAGTATCGATAAACAGGCGGCTGAAAAGCTCGGCTTAGAGTGGCGCTGGTCTGATATTCCGCAAGGGACTGGGACAAATAGCTCTAATTATGGCGGCGTTCTTTTATTTGGACGCAACCCGCAAGGCGGTCGCTATGCCGTTTCCTATGCAGCAACGCTAGAGGCTTTGCTGACGGAGGGAAGCGCTAAGCTAGTGGCCAAACCGCGAATTATGGCTGTAAACGGCAAAGCCGCCTTTATCCATGTTGGCGATACCTTACCAATTCCGAAGACGACAACCACAGAGGTTGAGACAACAACAAGCTATGATTATGCCGATTCCGGCATTATTTTAACCTATATACCCTATATTCAAGCCGATCATTTTATTACGGCTGAGATTGACATGGAAGTCAGCGCGCCCACTTGGGTGAGTGACCTTAAAACCTATCAATTCTCGAAGCGGATTGCCAGTTCGGAGGTCCGTATGGCTGATGGTGAAACGATTGCAATAGCCGGTTTAATGAATCGGCTGGCAACAGAACAAACAACGAAGGTGCCCATTTTAGGAGATATTCCTTTGATCGGCGGCTTGTTTACTCATAGAGTGGAAAACAGGGAAGGGCAAGAACTTGTCATCTTTTTGACGGCCCGTATTATGCATGAGGGGAAAACAGCGCAAGATTCGCAGGCTGTGGCAAAATAAAGGGGGATTTTTGGTGCCATATACGATTGTAATAGCAGATGATCATATGCTGCTAAGACAGGGGATTAAAAATGTATTAGAGTTGGAGTCGGACCTTAAAGTCGTTGCTGAAGCCATGGATGGCGAAGAGGCCATTCGACTGGTACAGGAGCATAAGCCTGATGTGCTTTTGCTTGATATTAATATGCCGAAACTGAACGGCTTAGAAGTGACGAAACAGCTCATGTTGTCACCATCGAAAAGCAAGGTTATTATTTTGACAATTAATGATGATGAGACGTATGTAATGGAAATGATTAAAGCCGGGGCATCCGGTTATTTATTAAAGGATATTGAGCCTGGTATGCTTGTGCAGGCCATTCGCTCCGTTTGTAAGGGCGATACCTTTATTTATCCGACTCTGGCCAAGCGGCTCTTTGGCGAAATGAACCGCCGCCGCGAGGAAGACCTTTATGCTGCCTCAAAGTTACAGCAGCGTCGTCGAGAAGAACGTCTTACTTATCGAGAAATTGATGTGCTGCAGCTTATTTGTCAAGGCATGAGCAATCAGGAAATTGCGAATAAATTGTTTTTAAGTGAAAAGACTGTGAAGAATCATTTAACGAATATTTTCCGCAAACTGAAGGTGAATGACCGGACCCAGGCTGTCTTATATGCTATTAAAAATAAAATTGTGCTGCTTGATTAAGTAGCAGCACAATCAGAGATTTCATAAACTATTCTATCCCAGAACAGGGAGGGGATAGTTTGTTTTTTTCTTATACAGTTAGTGTAATTTTACTTGCCTTGGCCTTGTACGGACTATGGCAGATGCTGCGAGATGTCAGTGAATGGCTCATTTTATCAGAGCGGTTGCAGCCGCCTAGTCTAACGATTGTTCTTTTTGTACGCGACGGCGAAGGCATGATTGAAGGGCTGCTTGCTGCGCTACTGTTAGAGTTTGATAAAACTTCGCGGGAAGTAGAACTTGTTGTGGTCGATGGCGGATCGAAGGATCTTACCGTCCCGATTATTTTAAGAATTGGTGAGACCCGTTTTGCCGAACGGCTCCTTTTAGTCCATGGCGCTTTTCGCGGTATCCAGGATTGGCTGCCGCTGTGTCGTGGCGACACCATTCACTTTTTTGACTTAGTTCATCGCACGAAACCCAGTGTCTGCATTGCGCTAGTACACCGCATATTAACTACATAGCTGGAAACGTGTGGAGTAAAGCTAAAATATTCGTGATCAGCAGGCGGCAACGCCGGTCTTCATTACTTTCACCAGGATCGACTGTGGTAATGCGGGAGCGGCGAATTTGCTTTTCTACGTTGATTTTTTTCCAGTAGGCAAGAATTCGCTGACCGCAGGAAAGCTGGATCTCACTTTCATAAGGCGGGGGAGCATCTTGGATGGAACGAATCAGGTAAGTATTTATATAGCCAAGCGAACCATCGCCAATCAGGCGGGGTTGACGCAGTTTTATCGGTGTGAGTAAAAGCTCCGGTGCAAAGGGCAACGGTATGTATTCTTGGCGGCCAGTGCGGCGACGTCCTTCTTGACGTAGGCTCACTAGATTGATTTGGTAGGCAACAGCAAGTTGCTTTAGTACAGTTTCTACGCTGCAGGTAAACTCTGCTGTTTTTCCTGTGGCGAAGCATAGCAGGCTATGATCGCCTTGGTTTGTGTAACAAGGCAGTAAGGCGCTAATGACAGCGTCAGGTTTAACAATTGACATCCTTGAGATCCCCCTTACCGACTACATTTTCTTTCTATTTTAACAAAAATAGACGTAAAATTCAAAAATGTGGGAATCGTAAGTTCCACTATTGCATTTTTTGTCGTTAAATTTAGTTTTTGTGTTCAATTTATTAGCAGGACTTTCTTAACGATAACACGAAGTAATTAATAAAAAGTATCGATTTGTGTTACTTTGTAAAAATTGTAGATATTTTGAAGGAGGCAATGAATTATGGCTTATGGACAAGGAAAACAAGATACATCAATCCAGGCGACAAAGTTTGAGCAGCTCCTAATTTGGTTGAGAGAGGATTTGATTGGTGAATTTGAGGCCATAAATCAATATCAGCTCCATATTGATAATATCGATAATGAAGAAATTAAAGATCTTTTAGCTCATATTCGCGACGATGAAAAAGAACATGTCGCTGAGCTTATGCATATTATTGCGCGGATTGACGAGATTCAAAAACAGAAGTTTTTGGAAGATCATACGGTCGGTCATGACGAAAAAGTTGTCGTGTCAGCTAGCGCTCCTGCTGATAGTGAACCGACGGTCGGAAAATTGCGTTAAGGCGTTAAGGCGTTAAGGAAGCCAACGAAGATATTAAGGAGGGATTTATTATGGATTATTTAGATAGAGAATCGGCGCCATTTACGAAGGAAGATTGGGCCAATTTAGACAATGCCGTGATCGTGGCCGCTCGTCAGCAGCTAGTAGGTCGTAAAATGATTGATGTGCTCGGACCGCTTGGTTCCGGTATTTATACACTGCCTTATTCGGTATTTGGCAACGCCGGAGCCGCTGAGGTCAATTTGACCGGCGATAAAGAAGGCGACGTTGTAGCGGCGGAAAATCGTAAAATGGCGCAATTTCCGCTTATCTATAAAGATTTTAAAATTCAGTGGCGTGATGTCGAGACAGACCGGAAACTTGGCTTGCCCCTTGATGTAAGTGCCGCGGCTGTAGCGGCAGAAGTCTTGTCTGTGCAGGAAGACGAACTAGTATTTCGCGGTAATGAAGAATTAGGACAGGAAGGTCTTTTAAATGCAAAAGGTCGCCTCATTGCTAAGGCAGCTGACTGGAATGTAAACGGCGGTGCTTTAGATAGCATTGTTGCTGCCGTTAGTAAGCTAACTAGCGCTGGCTACTATGGCCCCTATGCATTGGCTGTTAGTCCGGTTCTTTTTGGTCGTATGATTCGCGTACATAGCGCATCAGGCATTTTGGAATTAGATCAGATCAAAACCCTTGTGGGTGGCGGTGTTTATGCAACAGGCGTTTTGAAAGACAATGAAGCAGTGCTTGTTGCTGCTGGCGCACAAAATGTGAGTCTGGCGATTGGACAGGATATGGTCACAGCCTACTTGGGACCTGTCAGTATGAATCACATGTTCCGCGTGATGGAAACCTGTTCTTTACTGATTCGTCGTCCCAATGCGATTTGTACTATTGAGTAAAAAAGGATAACAAAGCTTTATATACGCTTTATATACGCAAAGAATCCCGGTAAGACCGCCTCACCGTTGTCACTTGACTTCGGCTTGTCTTACCGGGATTTTTGCGTTTAAACTGAAGTAGATTGATAATTTTGATATTCATTTTTGCTCAAAATAAATCGCTATGAGTTCCAGTTCTTTCAAAAATAATTGATTCTTCATCAGACTGGTAGATCAATAACCAGTCTGATTCGATATGGCATTCGCGCCGCCCGCGATAGTTTCCGGTCAATAGGTGATCTCTGTAGGATGGCTCTAAAGGTAGTTGATGAATAAGAGCAGTCATGACTTTTTTGAGTTTCTCAGTATCTTTGCCACGACGTTTTGCAAGGTCTACATCTTTTGCAAATTTTTTTGTGTAAATCGGAGTTAAGGTCATTAGATTCCCAACTTATTAAACAGATCTGAAGCATCTTTACATTCTATTAGGTCCTCACCTTTATCTGTCTTTTTAAATGTCTCTAAGGTTTCCGGGTTAGGCAGCTTAATCTCAAAGGGCAGCCCGTTGTGAAGTTCTACTTGCTGATAGAATAAGCGTATTGCTTCTGTTGGCGTAAGTCCTAGTTTAGCAAGAATTCCTTCTGTAGATTGTTTTAGTCCCGGGTCAATGCGTGCTCTTATAAAAGTAGTCTTCATGATGGAAGCCTCCTTGCATGATTATAATCTTATTGTACCTCAAACGAGATACGTTTAAAAGTGCTTGATATAAAATTTATCATAAGACAAGACGAAGTCAAGTACAACTACGATACGGTCTTATCAGGACTTTTTGTGGTATAATAATTTCATTCGATTTAGAGTAACTAGTAGAGTTAGCTTAGGCTGGCTGGGATATAAAGAGAGAGCAATGAGGTGTATTATGGGATTGATTCAGATTAAGGGACTGAGCAAGTTCTTTGGCATTCGGCGCGTATTTGAAGGCGTTTCGGCTGAAATTCGTCCTGGCGATAGAATTGGGTTGATCGGTGCTAATGGGACAGGCAAGACGACGCTGTTGCGGTGTTTGCTGGGGCTAGAAGAATATGATGGCGGTGAAGTTGCTTTGTCACCAGGCGAAACGCTGGCCTATGTGGAACAACAAAGCGATTTTGGTACGGGAACATTGCAGGAAGAACTGCTTGGGGCTTTTTCTGAGCTATTAATCCTGCAAAATAAGCTTCACGAATTGGAAGCCTTAATTGCCAGCGCATCCGGCGCAGAACTTGATAAATTGATGCAGTCTTATGGTACGCTGTCGCAGGCGTTTGATAGTGGCGGCGGCTATGAGTATGAGCAGCGTTTGGCAAAAATTATTACGGGGCTTGGTTTTACTGAAGCAGAACTAGCTCGACCAGTAACTTCTTTTTCTGGCGGACAGCAAACACGGATTGCGCTCGCAAAGGCGCTGGTGCGAGATCCTGATTACTTGTTTCTCGATGAACCGACGAATCATCTTGATTTAGTTATGGTAGAGTGGCTAGAAAACTATTTGGCAGCTTTTCGCGGCGGACTCTTAATTATTTCCCATGACAGGTACTTTCTTGATCAAGTCACTACGAAGACCTGGGAGCTGGAAGCAGGCAGTTTGCGAGAGTATCAAGGCAATTATAGTACCTATTTAGATAAAAAGGTCGCTTTAACCTTAGCGGCGGAACGGGCGTATGCCAAGCAGCAGGATCAGATTGCTAAAACAGAAGAATATATTCGCCGTTACGGCGCCGGGATTAAATCAAAACAAGCTAGAGGACGAGCCAAGCAGCTTAGTCGGTTGGAACGGCTCGAAGCGGTGGGCGGTCAAGCGCAGTTCGATTTCTTTGAATTTAATGCTCTCGGCGATTCAGCTCAACGAGTATTAGATATTCAAGATGCAGCGGCAGGGTATGGCGAAACTATGATTTTTCAAGACCTCGCCTTGGCAATTCGCAGAGGAGAAGGCGTGGCCTTAATTGGACCGAATGGCGCAGGTAAAACAACACTTCTCAAAGCTATTACGGGAGAATTAGAGCTGCGTAAAGGATCGTTGAAGCTGGGCAGTCGCGTGCAGGTCGGTTATTTTGCTCAGCAGCATGAAAACCTTCATCCAGACTGGCAGGTTCTTGATGAAATTGTGCGCGATTTTGGCATGAGCGAAGAACGAGCCCGGCATTATCTTGGCGCGTTTTTATTTCGCGGTGATGATGTTTTCAAAGAGGTCGGCAGTCTGTCCGGCGGTGAAGAGGCAAGGTTGGCTTTATTGAAGCTCATGCTTACCGGGGCGAACTTTTTGATTCTTGACGAACCGACGAACCATCTAGATATTCCGGCGAAAGAAGCCGTGGAAGAAGCGCTTGCCGTGTTCCCTGGCACCTTTTTAACGGTGTCTCATGATCGCTATTTCCTCGACAAAGTAGCTGAGCGAGTGATCGAATTAAAAGATGGCGCTATTAGCGATTATCCCGGCAATTACAGTGATTATAAGCATTTTTGCGAAAAACGGGCGAAAGAAGCAGCTTTAGCAGCGGAAGCGGCTCCTAAAACGGGTCAAGGCAAGGCGTCATCAGGCCTAGCGAAGGCTATGGCGTCGTCGCAAGTTTCTCCCAATAAGGTATCTTCAGAGAACGTAGCCGAATCTACGAGCAGCGCTACGAAGAGTACAGCAAGTCGTTCTGTGCGGCGCGATGCAGCCGCTATGGAGAAGTTGGAGCTGCGGATTCGCGAGCTGGAGGTCATGCTCAAATTCAAGGAAAAAGAGATTAACTTGCCGGAAAATCAGGCTGATCTTGCCGTAAGTCAAGCTTTATACGAGGAATATGAAGCCATGAAAGCCGAACTGGACGAAGTCTATGAAACTTGGCTGATGACACAGGAAGAGTAATTTTTATGCAGTTACTTTATATATTGTATTTTATAGTCTCTCAGCGAATTGCTGAGGGACTTTTCTGTTTGTTTAAGCCACGATAGCAATATTTGTCGCGTCTGACTTAGCGCTAAGCCAGGTTTTGCTTGCAGGCTGATTTGTGTTTATGCTGAAGGCAAGCGCTAAATTAGAGTAACGTTACTCACTAGAAGGTGCAGTAAAAAATGCAGTGTACTGTGCAATCTCAGGGACAAAGTAAGAAACCCTTAGCAGAACAACTCCGTTTAGCTCAGTCCGGTGACAAAGCAGCTTTTGCGGCTTTGTGCCACTACTTTGATCCGTTGGTTGTTCATTATACCAGAGCTTCTCACTTACAAGCCCTCGGCGAGGAAGCGCTTTCCGTGGCTCGTCTGACTGTAGCTGAGGCAATTCAATGCTTTGATAAGGATAAGAACATTCCTTTTGCCGCTTATGTGGCAAGCCGCGTCAAATACGCTTTATGGAATTTGTTTAAAAAAGAGCGGCATCTGTGGCAAAGTGTTTTTTCTTATGATGCCTGGGATGATCAGGATGAGTCTACTGGCAGAATTCGCGGTGAGGTTAGCGATACGGCTCTTTTCGCCGATCCGCATAATTTGGAAGACACAGTTATACAACGGTTGCGGTTCGACTTAGTGCAGCGAGCGCTAAAATCTTTATCAGAGCGGCAACAGTTAGTGCTGAAAGCTTGGGCTTTAGGTTGGAGCCTTACCGAGATTGCTAGTAGTCTGTCACTTACGCCGCAAGCTGTATCGCAGTTGAAAAAACGTTCCCTACGCCGTTTAAAAGTGAGCCTTAACGGAATGGTAGAGAGTGAGGGGAGGTGAGAGGTTATGGCAGTCAATAAAGAAACGCAGCTTGGTAAACTGATTTTGAAAGTGCAGACAGGCGTGAATACGGCAGGAAAACCGGTATATAAACAGCGGACTCTGTCCGGCCTGAAAGCAAGTGCGGCTGACGCTGACGTCTATGCTGTCGGCACAGCGCTAGGCGCTTTGCAGCAGCATACGCCCTTCGTAGTGGAACGTCTTGACGAAGGCACACTTAGTAATTCGTAAGCATTCATTTATAAAAACTAACAAGGAGGATATGTGATGGCCAAGACATTGCAACTATTGTTTCATGATCAATCAGGGAAACAGGTCACGCTGAATTTGCCTGATCCTGTAGACAACCTGACGTTAGCTCAGGCGCAGCCGGTTATGCAGGATATTGTGACCAAAGGAATTTTTGCTTCGAAAAATGGCGATCTCGTACAGATCATAGGGGCTAAGATCCGGGTTAATGAAACAGCGCCCTTAGAATAGTACGATGGATGTAGCGCCGCTCTTGACAGCCGCCGCCAACTATGGCTTTCCTATGGTAGTATCAATCTATCTTTTAGTCCGGATCGAAAAGCGGCTTGATGCTCTGTCGGACAGCATTAACAATTTGGCGAAGGCCTTGTCGGTCAGGTAAAGTAGCAAGAATAGGGAATAGTAAAAGAGGATGTTTCTCATAAGCATTTTTATGAGAAACATCCTCTTTTACGCAAAACATCGTTGGAATGAAGGACTATTTGGTTAGTAGAAACAAAGTCGAGGCAAAATATAAAACACTGAATAACAAAATAGCAGACATGAGAACCGTTTTTTTCTGGATCGATTGGTTTAGGCAACGGCGTTTAAAATAATGATAGGTATACATGTCTTCGCGCATAGAAATTTCGCGCACAGGGACTTCTCGCATAAGAACTTCTCGCATACAGGCCTCTCCCATAATAATAACATTCATTGTAATCATAATATGAATTCCTAGCCAGCCGATTCATTCGGTGCTGGCTCATGATATTCATTCTATGCCGCTACCACTTATTGAGTGGATACAACAATTTATTATACTCTTTTTTTACAAAAAGTCCTCCTCTTTTTACTGGAAAAAAAGGATTTTTTCTTGGGGTTTGCGAAATAATCATACAAAGTGAAACGTGTGTTCTGTTTTGAGAATGGAAGTAGGCGGGATTTGTATGGAAGAATTGACAGGCGTCGTTGCGGCGATTACTTTTCAGAGCCCTGACGGCGCATTTGCTGTCTTTAAAATTACGCCAGATGGGCAGAAGCAGCAAGCAGCCGTAACGGGCCGGATTGCTGCACCGCTTATCGGCGAACAGGTTGTTCTCACAGGCAAGTGGGTGGATCATGCTAAATTCGGTAGACAGTTTCAAGCTCTTTCGTGTCGTCGTATCGAGCCGACTACAGCGGCTGGTATTGAACGGTTTTTAGCGTCAGGCGCTGTCAAGGGGATCGGGGCGGCTATGGCGTCACGACTTGTCGCTTATTTTGGCGAGCAGGTACTTGAAGTGATTGCGGCCGCACCGCACCGTCTGACTGAGGTCGAAGGGATCGGTACGAAAAAAGCGGAACAGATTCGCGCCTCTTATGCCGCCCAATCGGATTTGCGGGAAATCATGCTGTTTTTGGAGACCCACGGCGTATCCGGTGCTTATGCGGCAAAAATTCATGGCGCTTATGGCCGCGATACACTAGACGTTCTGCGCGCGAATCCCTATCGTTTGGCCAAAGAGGTACCAGGCATTGGGTTTCGTACAGCCGATCAAATTGCTATGGCTTTAGGCTTTGGCAAAAATGACGAAGCGCGGCTGGAAGCTGGCATTGATTTTGCTTTGTTTCAGACAACCCAAGCGGGACATTCCTGTGTGCCCGAAGAATTGCTAGTCAAGGAAACAGCCAAACTTTTGCAGGCTGATCAGTATGAAGTGGCTTGCTTGATCAGTCAGTTTATAAAAAACGGCTTCTTATGTGCCGAATCTTGGCAAGGAACGTATCTTATTTATTTATATCCGCTCTATCAAGCTGAAAAAAATGTAGCGGCACGTCTTAGCGAGCTGCAAATGGAAGCGAAATCGGCCCTCTGTGCCGATAAATATAAGCTTGTGGCGCAGTGGGAGGCAAAAGCGGCAGTGACTTTGGCAAAGGCGCAGCGCCAAGCACTGGTGAGCGTCCTCGATCATGGGATTCTCGTTCTGACCGGCGGTCCTGGTACCGGCAAAACTACTACCGTCAAGGGGATACTAGAGGTTTTGGCCGCAGCAGGTTTAAAAATTCTGCTGGGCGCGCCAACAGGGCGAGCAGCCAAGCGTCTCAGTGAAGCTACAGGCCGTGAAGCCATGACGGTCCATCGCTTGCTTGAATCGACAGGCGGTTCGGAAGGGGCGCCTTATTTTGCCCGCAATGCGAACCATCCCTTAGATGCGGATGCTGTTATTTTAGATGAAGTATCGATGATGGATATTTTGTTAATGCACGATTTTTTGCAGGCAGTGCCATCAGGCTGCCGTCTTGTGCTCGTAGGCGATGTGGATCAATTGCCTGCTGTGGGTCCGGGAAGTGTGCTCAAGGATATTATTCGTTCTGAAGCCGTTCCTGTTGTACGCCTTACGGAAATCTTTCGTCAAGCGGGCGAAAGCCCGATCGTTCTCAATGCTCATCGAATTAATCAGGGGCTTTTGCCGCAATGCGATGATGGCGATTTTATTTTCTATGAGCTAGAGAGTGAAGCCGCTGCAGCTAGAGCGATTGTAAGTCTTTGCGGCGAGCAACTGCCGAAAATCGGCTATGATTGGGGCAAGGATCTGCAGGTTTTATCACCAATGCACAAATTGGAATGTGGTGTAGAAAATTTAAATAGATTACTGCAAGCTGCTTTGAATCCGCCGCAGCCGGAAAAGAGCGAGGTTCTTTCTATGGGAGTCTGCCTGCGGCAGGGCGATAAGGTCATGCAGATGCGCAACAACTATGAAAAGGGCGTTTTTAATGGTGATATTGGTTATATTGACCATCTTGACAGCGAGACGGCGATCGTCGCCTATCCTGAAGGAACAGTAGCCTATCATAAAAGTGAATGGGATGAACTTCATCTAGCCTATGCGATGAGCGTTCATAAGAGCCAAGGCAGTGAATATGCAGCAGTAATCTTGCCGTTAGTGGCGGGCCATTATCGGATGCTGCAGCGTAATTTGCTGTATACGGCTGTAACGCGCGCTAAAAAACTAGTCATTCTCCTTGGGACGAAAGCCGCTCTCAATACGGCTGTGGCCAATGATCGTACTAGGCGACGCTACTCTTTATTGGCGGAACGGCTGCGAGGCGAAGATTGGTGAATTTTTCAGCAGCTTGGTTTCATTCTTGGTATCAGGCCCTCTTAGATATTATCTTGCCGCCGCGCTGTCCCCACTGCGGTCGCAGTCAGGCGTCTTTTGGCCAGTGGTGCGCCCCTTGTCAGAACCACTATATGGTGAAACTACTGTTAACAGGCGAAGACCGAGGCCTCTTCTATGTTGATCAAATTCTGTTGTTAGCCGACTATCAGGGGGCGGTGCGCCAAAAACTGCAAGCCTTAAAGTATGGACAAAGACCTGAAGCGGCGCGATATTTACAAGCTTTTTTGCCAAAACGAGACGAATTAGAACAGTTTTTTCCGGTCCTCACAGAATCTGCTACATGCTCGTTTATGCCTGTGCCAATTCACCAAGCAAAGCGTCGCCAGCGGGGCTATAATCAAACGGAAGTGATTTTCGCAACATGGGTAAAGGCGATGTTTGGCGATGCGTACTGGCAGACGGAACTGTTAGTGCGGTTGCGGCCAACGGCGCCGCAGTATTTCTTTAAGCCAATGGAACGGCGGGAAAATGTAAAAGGCGCGTTTTATGTAACGCGCCCCAGTCAGGTCAAGGATCAGACTATTTTTTTAGTGGATGATATTTTTACATCAGGCGCTACGATTGATGCTTGTGCCCATACGTTACTGGCCGCTGGGGCCAAGGCTGTTTCGGCTGTTGTGTTGGCAAGCAGTGCGAGATAGGAAGTTGGCGGCTGTACTACTTTTCATAGCCAAGATTAGCCAAGCGCTTCGATGAAGGCCCGGACAATTTCTGTATCAAAGGCCGTGCCGGCTTTATCATTTAATTCTTTCACGGCGTCTTCCGGTGTTTTAGTCCAGTGCTGCGTGCAGGGATTGATATAACGGTCATAGTGATTGGCTACAGCGATAATTCGGGCGCCAAGCGGAATGTTTACCCCTTTTAACCGCTTCGGATAGCCCTTGCCGTCAAACTGTTCGTGATGATGCCGGATATAGAGGCTGATTTCCTGGCAGGATGGCAAATTTTCCAGCATGAAACTGCCAGCATTACAGTGGTTTTTGTAGGCCGCAAGCTCTCGCTGGGTGAGATAAGGCGCTTTGGACAGAATCATATTAGGAACAGTCAAGTGGCCAATGTCATGCAGCATGGCAGCTATGCGGATTCGCTCGATTTCCTCTTTCGGTAAACGCATTTTAGCGGCAATACTGACAGCGTAATTGGCTACCTGATAGCTATGGAGATGAAGCTTGGGATTCTTAATTTCTAAAAGATGAAGCAGCTGGCCCACGATCTGTTGGACTTCTTCGCTGAGTTCTTCATACATTTCGGGAAATTGAATAAGTGTCAGCATAATCGGTAAACTGCCTTTCGTAAGGGATTCCCTATCTTGTTAGGCAAAAACTTTGTGATTCCTGCCTATTGTCAGAATTAATTTGCGAATAGCACCTAGAATAGCTAGGCGAATTATAAAAAAATATTGTATAATACAAGTAGTAGATGTAAGGGGGCATTACCATGGGACTTGCAAATTGTCGTCAATGCGGAAAGTTATATTTAGAAAACAATTTTAATATGTGTCCAGAGTGTATTCGGGCGCAAGAAGAGGACGAACTCAAGGTAGTAGCTTACTTGCGTGATGTGGTAGATTATGCTTCGGTGGACGAGATTCATGAGGCTACTGGTGTTAAGACAAAGACCATTGTTCGAATGATCCAGCAAGGACGTATTGTTGGTGCTGATAAAATTACCTATCACTGCGACGGTTGCGGTAAACTGATTTCGCATGGCCGCTTGTGTTCAGAATGTAGTGAAAATATTTTATCGCAGATGGCGCAATCCGTCAAACGTGCATCAGAAAAAGAAGAAGAAGCCAAGAATAAGGCCAAAGGGATCCGCATGTATTCGAAAGAAAAGAAATAAGGCGCTTCTGAAAAGTTTTTCTAACATCAAAGAAATTAAATCGACAGCAGGGATTAAGTTCCCTGCTGTTTTTTTCGATACAATAAATAAGCAGAGTATGAAAAGTGTGAGGTGTTGGCAATGATTGTATCTGGCAGCCAGATCCAAAATGCCCTTAAGATTTACCAGAATTCAAAAAATACAGAAAAGACGAAAGGTATTTCCTTTTCGAGTACTAAACAAAATCCTGACCAGGTCGTTTTATCGCCGCAGGTCCAGGAATTTGGTCGTGTTTTGCAAAAAATTCAAGCGGCAACAGAGGTGCGCGACGATAAAGTGGCGGAACTTTCTGCCCAAATTGACAGCGGTACCTATCAAGTGAGCGGCAGGGGGATCGCCGAAAAAATGTTAGGTCGCCAAGTCGTTGATTATTTACGATAAGAGGGGGATTTTGTGAAATTTTTATTTGATGAACTCATTCGTTTGCTAACTGAAATCCTTGCACTATATCAAGAACTTCTAGTTTTGGGCAAGGCGAAAAAAGAACATCTTGTCAAATATGAAGTGAAAGATCTGGGCGTGATTATTCAAAAAGAGGAAAAACATATTTTGGCGATTAACCGCTTTGAAGTAGAACGAGCTAAAGTAGTAAGGCAAATTGCCGAGCGCGTTGGCGCTAACGAGAAATTGAGTAATATAAAAGAACTGGCCGAACCAGAGCAACGAGCGCAGTTGGAAATGCTTGAAGCGAATTTTCAAACGCTTTTGGCTGAACTGGTGCCACTTAATCAGCTCAATACGGAACTCGTAACTCAAGCGATGCAGATGATTAATTTCAATATTAATATTATGGCGCGCACGACAGTGAACCCCACCTACGGACCGAGTATACAGGGACCGGGCGGCAAGCAGGGAAAATCGCTGCTCGACCAATCAGTATAGGAGTGAATTAGATGTTATCAACCTTCGGTGCTTTAAATGCAGTAGCTAGTGGTCTTTACGCACAGCAGGCCGCTATTAATACAGTAGGCCATAATGTGGCAAATGCCAGTACAGAAGGCTACTCTCGCCAGAGAGCCAATCTAGTGTCGACAACCCCTCAGACGATTATTGGTCAAAGTGGTAGTTATCAGCTTGGGACAGGCGTTGATGTGGCATCTGTGACCAGAGCGCGCGATAGCTTTATCGATCAGCAGTATTGGAAAGAAAATTCGACGTTGAGCGCTAGTAATAGTACGTATAATACGTTAGGCAAAGTGGAAAATGCTTTAGGCGAACCGACGGATACTGGTATTCAGTCCGTCTTAAATAATTTTTGGCAGTCATGGCAAACGCTTTCGACTAACGCCTCCGATGAAGCAACTCGTACGACAGTTCGAGAACGCGGCGCCGAGATCGTTAGCGCTATTAAAACAAGCGCCCAACAGTTACAAAATATGGTATCTGATATTAATGATACGATTAACGCACGAGTGGGCACGATTAACCAATATGCGGCGCAAATCAGTGATTTGAACCGTCAAATTAGCATTACAGAGGCTAGCGGCACGGATCATGCGAATGATCTGCGGGATAAGCGTGATTTACTCATTGATAATTTATCTACCTTGGGCAATGTTTCGGTCAATGAAGATAAAAATGGGCGTTATGTTGTCCAGTTTGGCACGACAACACTTGTGAGTGCCACGAGCTATCAAACCCTTTCCACTAAAAAGGCTGTTGATGGCGATTATGGTTATGAAGTGGACCAGGTTGTTCTCAATGATGGTCATTATACGCCAATCACTTTTTCTAATGGGGAAATGTATGGTCTTATATCAACACGTGATTCTTCGCCGGCGGGGATTAAGGGCTACCTTGATAATCTAAGCGCGATGAGCCAGTTTTTGCTTACAGATTTTAATGAAGTGCATCGCAGCGGCTATGGTTCCGATAATACGACAGGTAACAATTTTTTTGGTCAGTCGAATCAAGATTATAAAACAAATCCTGTATCGGGTCAGTATGTGAAAGAACAGTGGCTTGACACTTTAGCGGTGAATCCCGTGCTTTACTCCAGCGGAGTTAGTAAAATTGCGGCAAAGACAGCTGGCGCCAGCCTTGGTGTGATTGCCGACCGGAACAATACGGGTACAGCAGCTATGCCGCTTGTCTTTGCCAGTGGTTCTTATACGAAGGGCGATACAGCAACCATGGTTAAGATCGCCAAAGATTCTTCGGGGAATGTTGTGTATAGTACATCAACCGACGGCGGTACGACCTGGGGGAATGTTTCGGCGGCTTTACCTTCGAGCGGAACGAATACCTATACCTTTCCTGTCAATATAGATCCCGCGACTGCCACTACGACGACAGGTCTTACCGTTACTTTGAATTTTGATGCGGCCAGTGCTAACAGTGGCGATTCGTATACTTTTACGTTAAATAAGAATAGCGCCGCAAGTACGCTGACGGCGACGAAAAGCAATTCGATTGGCGGCGATATGAAAATTTATTCCGCTACGGGCGCCTATACGAATGGTGATACGGCAACGAATGTGGTGGTTCAAGCTTATGACTCCTCAGCAACATCTATAACAACGGGCGGTCAAATTTTAAAAATTAAATATTCCACAGATGGTGGTTCTACATGGGCTTCAGCGCCTGTGACTGCTTCTACAGACGGCACCTTTACATTACCGACAATTAATGGAGTTGCTTTAAAGTTTTCGATTGCTACAAGTACGAATAATAAAGCGACAGATCAATATTCGATTAGTTTATCGAAAGGCAATGTGGCTAGCGGCGACAATGCTAATAATTTGGCTAAACGGCTGAAAACGGATACGAGTAGTACCTTAAATAATGCATCGTTAGATGCTTACTATTCAGCAGCGATCGGTGCACTCGGTGTACAGCGGCAAAATGCCAATCGGCTGACGCAAAATCAGCAGACGCTCGTTGATCAGGTGGAAAATTCTCGCCAGTCCGTATCAGGTGTGAATATGGATGAAGAAATGACCAATATGATTACCTTCCAAAAGGGTTACAGTGCCGCAGCGCGCGTACTAACCACAATGGATGAAATGCTTGAAAAACTGATTAACGGCACAGGTATGGTTGGCCGATAAATGAGGTGAATGAATTTGCGTATTGCAAGTAATATGATGAGTTATAACTTTTTGCGCAGCTTAAATAAGTCCCTGGAAAAAGAAAATACATTGCAGCAGCAACTAGCTGATGGCAAAGCAATACACCGACCGTCTGATGATCCAGTGAATACGGTTCGCGATCTGCACTATACTTCTAATCAAGTACAAAATGAGCAGTTTCAAAGCAATTTAAGTACCGCGCAGTCGTGGATGGAAAATACTGATAATGTGATGTCGGATTTAAGCTCTATTATGATTAAGACGAAAGAGCTCGTCGTCAGTGCTGATAATACAAAAACCACGGATGCTTTAAACACGATTGGCGCTCAGATTGATGGTATGATTAATCAAGTGGTTCAGCTTGGTAACACCAAGATTGGTGCACGATATCTTTTCGGCGGACAGAATGATTCGACTCAGCCCTTTACGCGAACAACAATTAAAGACCCCAACTCGGATTTGACGCGGGAAGTCGTTCTTTATAGCGGTGATACTGATAAAATGTCGATGGCCATTCAGTCAGGGGCGGCAAATCCGGCTGAGGATAGTGTTAATATTACGGGGATAGATGCTTTTGGGCCAGTTGATACGGTGTATGGCAAGAAGACTATGCAGGTGTTAAATCAGCTTCTAGACATAAAAAATGAATTAAAGAAAACGAATGCTGTCAGCCAAACAAATTCTAGAGGTGGCATTGGTACCGTAGGCGGCGCTTATACTGGCAGTGGCTATCAAAACTTTTCGGTGCGGATTGACGAAGTTGACCATGGCGCGGTTTCGCCGACGACAGGTCAAGTGACAAAAGCATCTTATTCTATGGATGGTGGTGTTACTTGGACCAGTGCTACCGTAGATTCTACCACTAGTACGAATGCGTCGATTGTTAGCTTAACTAATGGCGTTAGTTTTAATATTACGAACAGTATCCAAAATAAGCCTTATTATACAGATGCTGCCGTTCCTCCCACTATCAATGTCGATGCAACAGGGGTTCATGCTGATGTTTACTCTTTTCGTGTACCGCAAACTGCGTTTAATATTGCACCATCGAATGGCAGTAGTGGTGTAGCGGAAATTGCAGGAACTTACAACGGTTCTGGCAGTACGAAATATACGTTGAAGGCGAATAGTGTTGATAGTAGCGGTAATATTACCGATGCATCTTATTCGATTGATAATGGAGCATCATGGACACATTTAAGTAATTATGGTGTTTATGCCGGAAATATATCTGGGCCCATGCCTAGCGTCACAGGCGATGGTTCGAATTCTTTTGATATTACAGTCAATCCAGGCGGTGTTGATGCTACGAATGGTTTGATTACTGGTGTTACCGTGACTATGGGCGGACCGCCCCCTACACCAGTAAGCGGTGTTAATGTCAGTTATGAACTTACGAAAAATACAGATTCTGGGTATTCGAATTATACGTCGGTTATTACGTTGCCCACAGGAGAGGTAGTGAGGATTCCGGCAAGCAAGGATACGAAAGAAAATGATAAGTTCGTCATCACGGGTTCAGCAACGCCTGTCGTGAAACGCAGTGGCAATATTACTGATTTTACGTTGCCAAATGGTGTTCATTTGAAAGTGTCGAATCAAACGGCAGGCGGAACAACGGCTAAAACCATTGGTGGCGATACGTATTCTTTTACTTTACCACAAGGAACTGGCCCTGATGTTACCTGGCTATCACAAGTGGCAACACAGCAGGTAGATGATATTCATACTAGGCAGCTCCAGGCGCAGACGAATATAGGCACGCGAATGGCTACATATCAAATGGCAGCCAATATACTGCAAAATCAAAATACAGTAATTCAAAGCGATGTGGCTGGTGCTGAAGATTTAAATGTGCCACAGGCTATTACGGACTTTAATACGGCTCAAAATGTCTATCGCAGTGCGCTGGCTATAGGTGCGAAAATGATGCAAAAATCCCTTATTGATTTCTTGAGCTGATGAAATGAGGTGATCATCAATGGTACAAGTGGAAATCACCCAACAAAATGTGAAAGCCCGCCTTGATATCAAAGACCCCTTTATGCGGCTCAAAACAACTGATTTATCCATGCAAATTTCATCAGAGCCCTTGAGTATTCAAATGGAATCACCGGCGGCTGAAGTCTTTATTGATAATTATCCTAGCAATTATGCTAGAGGATTTAAAAATAATAAGGATTTTGATCGTGATAATGCCAGAAAAGGTATGGAAGCTTTACAAAACTGGGCGGGGAAAATTGCTCATGAGGGAGCGATGCTGGCGAGAATTGAAGATCACGGCAAGCCTTTGGCTGCTTTAGCAAGTCAAGCGATTCGAGGAAAAGACTCGGACGTAAATATTGCCTATGTACCGTCGCCAACCATAAAAGTTGTAACTCATGATGTAAAAACACAGGTGCAACAAGGTAAGCTCCATATTCGTTTTAATAATGGGACGGCTACAGGGCAGCTAGAACGAGGAACGGTGGGACTCACAATGTTGCAATATCCCGAGGTGCATTTTCGCGTTACGAATCAGTCGAATCGTGTTAATATAGAGGCATAAGAAGTAGCGAGGTGTTTGCGTGATCAAAGTACAGTCAGTCCGCTTTGGCGAAGTTGAAGTTTCCGAAGATATGATTATTACCTTTTCTTATGGGTTACCGGGATTTTTAGAGGAAAGAGATTTTGCCATTATTCCTTGCGAAGAGGATAATCCCTTTTCTTTTTTGCAGTCTCTGTTGGAACCGAATCTAACTTTTGTAGTAGTAATCCCTTTTCCATTTTTTTCTAATTATGAATTTGCCTTACCAGACGAAGTTAAAGAAGAACTAAGTATCAATGAAGAAAATTTACCCCACATTGTCAATATCGTAAATATTCCAGAAAATCCTGAGGAAATGACCGCTAATTTGCTGGCTCCTGTGGTGATTAACAGCAAGACGCGGAAAGCCATGCAGGTTGTTTTGGAAAAAAGCGCTTACACAACGAAGCATCGCTTGTTTCCTATGGGATTTGAAAAACAAAATGCGGAAGGGGCGAAGTAAGGATGCTTGCCCTCACGCGTAAAATTGGTGAACGATTAGTCATTGGTGATAATATCGTTGTTACAATTGTTGATATCAAAGGCGATAATATTCGATTGGGAATTGAGGCGCCTCGTGATATAAAAATTTATCGCGGTGAGATTTATGATGCCATTGTCGCAGAAAACAAACAAGCCGTGATTCCTGCCGATCAGAAAACGATGAGTTTCTTGAAAAATATGAATCCCACAAAAAAATAATTGAAAATATTACAGTAAAGCAAGGAGGCTTTTACAGTGGATATTAAATCGATTCCAGATTATACATTTTCAGCGGCCGTAACGCCGCTCAGGTCTACGCCCACGCAGCAGGATGCAGCGACGGCGTTAGGTAGCGCTCTCGATACGGCTAGTGGTACTGCCAACTCGATAGTTGTGTCATCAGATGCATCTTCTAGTTTGAACAATCCAAATAATAATGCGGGTAATACTGCAAATGCGCAGGATCAGGCTACGTTAGTTCAGGGGAAAAAAGATCTTACGAAAAAAGATGTAGAGCAGATTGCCGATGGCTTGAATGATTTTATGGAGTCGATGAATACAAATATTCGCTTTGTACTACATAATAAAATGCAAGAATTGATGGTGCAAGTTGTAGACAATAAAACTCATAAAGTCCTGAGGGAAGCACCGCCTAAGGAATTACTCGATACGATTGCTCGGATTCGTGATTTTGTTGGATCGCTTCTCGACAAAAAAGTTTAGTTAAGTAGGAAAAGAAGGGAACAAGGAGGGGTTTTTATGTCGGATATGTTTAGTAGTGGCGTAACGCGAACTTTTGGACTCAGCGGATCTGGGATTGACGTTGATTCTATGGTTCAACAGTTAATGAACGCAGCCAAAAAGCCTTATGATTCGCTGCAACAGAAGGAAACTCTTCTGGAATGGAAAAAAAGCGATTATTATACAATGTATACAAGTCTTAGTGATTTTCGCAGTAAGAATGTTTTTAATTTTAATATGAAAAATACGTTAGATGCAAAAACTGTTACAGCTACGAATACAAACGCTGTATCAGTTACCGCTAATAGTGATGCTGTTAATGTAAATCATACAATTTCAGTCAGTCGCCTTGCTAGCGGTGCTACGCAAAGTAGTAGTGATAAGATTACGACAGGGACAGATAAGACAACTCTGGCTAGTCAGTTTGGTATTAATGGTACCGTGGATTTTACGATTAATGGTACAGAAATTAAAGTTAATTCTTCGCAAAGCATCAATGACCTAGTGAGTGCGATTAATAAAGCCAATGTGGGCGTTACCGCTACTTATGACACAAACCAAGATCGGTTTTTCCTATATACTTCAGCAACTGGCACTGCTGCTAAAATTGATTTTACCGGTAGTAGCAGTAGCGGCTTGAGCTTTATTAAGGATAACTTAAAACTTAGTGCGCTTTCTACTGTTACTAATGGTGGAACAAGCAGTGCTAGTTATATTGGGGTTAATGATTCAAATCCTTTGGCGGGGCAATTTGTTGGTTTGGCTGGTAGTTTTAACTTGAAAATGACCGTTGATGGAGTGCAGAAAACGATTGCCATTGATACAGCAACAACAAACATGAACGATGTTGTAACAAGTATTAATGCCATGAAAGACAGTTCAGGGAATCAACTTGCCTATGCTTCGATTGGTGCTGATGGTAAAGTATCACTAAAGGCGGCTGCAGGACAGAATATTGATTTGACTGGCAGCGATTCGGCAGCCATTGACTTCATGAATAATCAACTGCAGCTAGGCGTTTCCACAGCAACGCCAATTAATTCTACTGGTGTAACGAGTACGGCTTCGGTATTCTTTGATCAGACCGCTGCGCTTAACACTTCGCTGGGGATGACAATTTCAGCCCCCTTTACGATGCGGATTTCTGATGGCACAACAACAAAATCAGTTACCGTAGATATGTCCGATCCAACTAAAGATGGCATGGATGATTTAATTAATAATATTAATGCTTTAACTGACGCCAATGGTAAGCAGTTAGCTGTAGCTAGCTTTGAACATGGTCGTTTTACTTTGAAAGCGGCTCAAAGCGGTGTCCAACTTGATTTGTCGGATAGTGATGCAACTGCGACAAGTTTCTTGAATAATCAATTGTCGCTAATGAATCAGCAAGGTCAGGATGCAACCTTTAAACTTGATGGCATGACCATGACGCAGGCTTCTAATAAGTTTACGATTGCTGGCATTACTTATAATCTGCAGGGAACAGGTACTTCGAACATTACTGTGGCAAATGATATTGACAAAATTGTCAATAGCGTTAAGACTTTTATTAGTGATTATAATGCGCTGTTGTCAACGGTTACGACAAAGGTAACAGAAGCTTACGACCGTAACTATCTGCCATTAACAGATGACCAGAAATCAGCCATGAAAGATAATGATATTTCTTTATGGACAACAAAGGCTAAGACTGGACTGCTTCACAATGATTCTATTTTGCAAACTTTACGAGATTCTATGCGTAATGCTTTTTCCAGCGCGGTATCAGGGATTGATGGAAACTATAAAAGCGCTACCAGTTTAGGCATTTCTACAAGCTCTGACTGGACGGAAAATGGGAAACTTTATCTCGATGAAAATGCCCTAAGGGCAGCGCTGCAAAGCGATCCGGAAGCAGTATATAAGGTCTTTGGTACCGACGGCGCTGATTCATCGAAGGATGGCATTGCCGTTAGGCTGAATGATCTCTTGAAAACCGCAACGGATAATATTGCCAGCGAGGCGGGAACTACTGCGTCGACAACCAGCGACACGACAAGTGTTCTTGGTAAACAGGCGAAAGATTATACAAAGCAGTTATCAGATATGTTTAAGAAACTGCAAACGAAAGAACAGGATTATTATACAAAATACAGCAATATGGAAACTGCCTTGGCAAAACTGAATCAGCAGACAAGTCAATTGTCATCGCTGCTAGGAAGTTAAGAAAAATAGGAGGACTTGGCCATGAATGCAGCTAATATGGCGAATGTTTATAAACAACAGCAAATCATGACGGCGTCGCCGGAAGAGCTGACTCTGATGCTCTATAATGGTGCGATTCGCTTTGTCAATGAAAGCATTCAAGCGATAGAAAGTAAAGACTTAGAAAAAGCTCATAAAAGTAATATGCGAGCCCAAGATATCGTCCATGAGTTAATGATCACAACAGATATGAGCTAAAAAAAAAAAAAAAATTG
>URQW01000003.1 GCA_900550105.1 uncultured Pelosinus sp. | reverse complement strand
GGTCAAAGAAAATCAAGCGCTACTTGATGACATTACTACTAGAGCAAAAGTCTTTGACGAAAATTTAACAAAATATGAACAGATTCATTTAGACAATGAGGCAAAGGCAAAACTGAAAGAAATTCGCGAGGACTTGGCCAAGTTTCGTACAGTAAGAAGCAAGGTGATTGATTTGGCTATGCAAAATAAGAATGCAGAAGCGTATGCGCTATTCAGTAAAGAAGGTAAAGCTTTATCGGAAGAGTTTACCAACGAATTACGCAACTTGTCCCAAGATATGAAAAAAAAGTCTGAGGCCATGAATCAGCAAAATAAACGAAATTTTGCTTTTGCTAACACCTTATTTCTAAGTGTGACCTTAGCGGCGATTGTACTTGGAATTTTGCTTGGCTGGCTTATTACGAAGCGGATTGTAGAACGGCTGAATGCGGTAGTCCGTTTCGTCGATATTTTGGCTCAAGGCGACTTTACGCACGAAGCTCGGACGGAAAGTTTGCTTGATAAGAGTGAATTTGGCGCTTTAGCCCGCGCTGTGAATGATATGAAAAATAACATTAAAAATTTAATTAAACATTTATCGAATACTTCAGAGCAGTTAGCTGCTTCTTCGGAAGAGCTGACAGCTAGCGCCGAACAATCAGCCCAGGCATCCAATCAGGTAGCAGGATCGGTCACAGAAGTGGCGCAGGGGACGGAAAACCAGCTTCACTTAGTCAGTCGCTCGAATCAAGTGGTGCAGAATATATCGACAGCCATTCGTCAAGTTGCTGCGAATACGGGAACGGTTTCAACGTCTGCTGAAAAAACGGCTAGTACAGCTAATCAAGGGGAGGCTGCGATTCAACAAGCCGTAGCCCAAATGGCAGTGATTGAACAAAAGACAAATGATACGGCAGCCGTGATTGGTGATTTGGAAGACAAATCAAAACAAATTGGCCAGATTGTTGATGTAATTTCGAATATTTCCAGCCAGACGAATTTGCTAGCTCTTAATGCTGCCATTGAAGCAGCGAGAGCCGGCGAAGCAGGCAAGGGCTTTGCCGTCGTTGCCGAAGAAGTGCGTAAACTAGCCGAGCAGTCTCAAGATGCAGCAAAACAGATTACGGAACTCATTGATGAAGTGCAGGCGAAAACCGATAGTGCCGTAACTTTTATGCAAGATGGCAAGAAAGAGGTTGAGTCAGGATCGCAAGTTGTTTCGACAGCTGGAAATAGTTTTGGCGAAATCTTGACGATGGTTCGGGACATGACGCAGCAAATTCATGAAATATCTGGTTCGATTGAAAATATTACGCGTGGTACGCAAGATGTAGTCAATGCCGTGCAAGAAATTGACCAGGAAAGCAAACGAGCTGCTGAGCAGACGCAGACGATTTCAGCGGCAACAGAAGAACAATCGGCATCTGTTGAAGAAATTGCTTCGGCCAGCCAGCATTTAGCAAAAATGGCGGAAGAGTTGCAGCAATCGATTCGGAAATTTAAAATTTAATCTTGTTGTGAATTTTAACTAAACTATACATTGCAAGCTGTTTTATGATAGGAAGGGACTAACTTCGCTATTTGGGAAGTTAGTCCCTTTTTCCTTATGTTATAATTAAATTGGATAAATGTAACATAAAACGAGAAGGCGGAGAGATCGTGGCTGAGGCAGCACGTTTGCTGAAAAATGGCTTGATTTATACGGTAGATTCTGATTGGTCAGTGGCGCAAGCTTTAGTGATCGGCACAGACGGCAAGATTCTGTTTGTGGGGAGTCATGACGCTGCTACCGAACTTTGTACGGAAGCTACGGTTGTGACCGATCTGGCGGGCAAAGTTGTATTGCCAGGCTTTGTCGACAATCATACGCATGCGGCGGAGTCGGCAGCGAAGTTTACGAGCCTTTATTTAGCCGACGTAAAAACCGTTCCGCAATATATCGAGCTGATCCGCACTTTTGCCAATGATACGGCGAAAGTCCAAGACGAGGTTATCACTGGCTTTGGTTGGGAGCAAGCCGTATTTCAAGAATATAATGGCGCTGTCTATGGCGTGGCCACAAGTCAGCTCGGACCAAGTCGTTTTCTCTTAGATGAAGCATTACGGGGAACTTTGCTGGAACATAAGCCAGTGAAGCTCTACTCGAATGATTATCATTGTGCTTGGTATAACAGCGTAGCGATTGAGTTGGCCCGCGGACAGGGATTTGATATAGCCGGAGAGATTACGGAAAACAGGGGCAGCGATCAGATTAACCGGATTCCGGCGACCTTGACTGGCTGGTATCACGGTACTGATTTTTCATTGTATTCCGATCAGCCCTGGGGAGTTATGCGCGAAGGAGCTTGTCAGTATGTGGACGCGTATTTACCATCCCTATCGATGGCCGCGCAGCAACGGCAAGCCGATCACGGAATGCAGGCTTTTATCGGTGAAATGAGTTCCTATGGCGTTACACTGCTTCAAGATATTTTACTCAAATCGCCTAACCAATCGCCTCATGTTGTTGCAGTCTATGATCTGCTGCGGTTAGGGCGCAAGCAGCTGCTCTGGCGTGTGTCGCTGCTCGGAAATGTGGTTGACCCGGAGCAAACAGTCGAAGAATTTCGCAATGCTCAAAAGCACTATGGTGCTGTGGCGGAATTTCAGTTTTTTTCAGTGAAACTCTTTGCTGACGCGATTCAAAAAGGCATGTATTTGATGGAGCCTTACGCCGATGAGCCAGATAACTCGGCGAATATCGGTTGTTTATATAAAAATGCTGCGGAAGAACAAATAAAGGACTTTATTGCAGTGATGCACCGCGAAAATATTCCGGTTCATATTCACGCTATGGGAGATCGGGCGGTCAAAGTATGTCTTGACGGTTTCGATGCCGCGTGCAGTCGCTATGGCGACAAAAATTTGCACCACACGCTGACCCATTTGCTCTTAGTCAGGCAGGAAGATGCTACACGTATGGCTCAGCGCAATATTGTTGCCTCCATCAATTCCTATTGGCATTATAAAGAACCGTTTTATTATGAAGAGATTTTTGCGCCGCTCCTTGGTGCAAAGCGGGTCCAAAACATGTTTCCGGCGCAGGTCTTAGCAGCGGCAGACGTGTTGACTTGTATGGCTACTGACGGCGAAATCAGCGAAAAACCTGCTCCCCTATGGGGCATTGAAATTGCGGTGACGCGAAATGCGCCAGGAGCGACCAATAGTAGGCTGCGTCATAATCCCAGGCAGAAACTGACGCGCCAGCAAGCTGTGGCCATGGCTACGATTAACGGCGCCAAAGCGCTGGGACTTGAGGAAGTTACCGGTTCTTTAGAGGTTGGCAAGCGCGCCGATCTCGTCATTTTAGCAAAGGATATTTTTACGATCCCAGAGAATCAGATTCATTCGATACAAGTTGTGGAGACAGTAAGTAACGGGGAAACCCAGTATCAGGCTTCTGGCTGGAACCCATAAGTAAGGAAATTATGTCGGAGGTTGCAAGATGGGTTTACCTGATAACAATATTACCTTGAAGCGAGTACTCAGCGGCAGACAGCTCGTGTTTTTCGGACTTTCTTATTTAGCGCCGATTGGCGTATTTACACAGTTTGGCGCGCTGGCGCCCTTAAGTCATGGCATGATGACACTGGCCTATATAGCCGCTACGGTAGTGATATTGCTGACCGCGTTCAGTTATGCAGCCTTCGCGTCGGTCTATCCTATGGCTGGTTCGGCCTACACTTATGTGCAAAAATCGCTCAATCCCTCTATGGGGTTTATTACGGGCTGGGTGATGCTGCTTGACTATGTGTTTATGCCTCTCCTTTGCATCTTTCTTTTGGGTCTGTTTTTTAATCATGCCTGCCCGCTGCTGCCTGTGTGGGCCTGGATGGTGATTAGCGCCGTCATTATTTGCTTCATTAATATAGCCGGCATTGAGCTTACGGTCACTGTTGATATCTGGACAGTCTTGCTGCAGGCCGGATTTTCGTTGCTGTTTCTCGGTGTCGTGGCGAAGCTGATCTTGGCAGGCGGCGGTGCCGGAACCTTTTTTTCGGCCCAAGCTTTGTACAATCCGCCCGCCTTTGAGACACAGAGCTTTCTTGCGGCGGTGGGAACTTTGACACTGGCATTTTTGGGGTTTGATGCTGTCACTGCCTTGGCGGAAGAGACGATTCAGCCCGAAAAAACGGTAGGACAAGCCTTAATTACAGTTTGTTTGGTTTCCGGCGCTTTTTTTATGGTAGAGTCGTATTTTTGTCAAATTGCCTGGCCGCTTGCCTGGCAGGAAATCGTTGATGAAAATACCGGCTTTATGGAGGTGGCTAGGCAGTTACAGGCCGATTATATGGAGTCGCTCTATTTTTGGATTGGCAATTTAGCCAGCCTGACTTGCGGTATCTCCGCTCAGGCGGCAGCGTCGCGGATTCTTTTGGGGATGGGCCGTGACGGCGTTTTACCGCGTCCTATTTTTGCCTATATTCATCCCCGGTGGCAAACGCCTGTCTATAACACTTTATGTATTACCTTCCTGACGCTGTTTGGCGCGATTTGGATTGATAACTTGGTGGATATGATGGCGATGATTAGCTTTGGTGCTTTGTTTGGTTTTGCCATGGTGAATATAGCGGTTATTGTTCATTTCTACTGGCGCGGCAAACAGCGCTCCGGCTATCATACGATCCGATATTTGCTATGTCCCTTAATCGGCGCTTTCTTATGTATCTATTTTCTATTTTATTTGGGATTTCAGGCGAAACTGTTAGGAATTGCCTGGCTGGGACTGGGGCTTTTGTATCTGGCGGTTGTCACGCGGGGGTTTCGCCAAGCGCCGCCTACTTTGAAGCTGGATTAGAGGAGTAAGAGACGATGTATCGAGAAATCATTCCGTTTGACGAAAAATCTCCCGTTTCATTTCAGGTATACCAGATTGAGGAATATCCACTCCATTGCCATGACGGGGCTATCGAGATTATTTTTGTATTGCAAGGCCATGTGAATGTGAAGGCAAGCTTTGAATATTTTACATTAAGAGCTGGGGACTATGTGGTCGTCAATCAAGAAGACTCTCATAAAATCTGGCGGCATGACGCCAGTGAGAATTTGGTGGCAGTGTTTCACATCAACCTTGCTTATTATCGTGCTTGGTTTCCCCAGATTGAGTATGTATTGTTTGCCTGCGAATCCTTCGATCTTGTTCAGTATAAAGGGCAGACCGTACAGCTGCGTCAGCTACTGCTACAGTTACTAGGCGTATTGCTGGAGAAGGGGTACTATAAAGAACTTTCTTTCCAACTCATCGAGCTACTTGTCTGTGAATATTCGCTAGAACATTACTATAACCGCCATGGCGACGTCAGCCCGGAAAAACGCGACGTGTATTATCGCATCATGGGCTATATTTATGAAAAATACTTTGATAAAAATCTGTTGCACGATATTGCGCAGCAGGAGTATTATTCCAAGTCCTATATTTCCCATTTGTTTCGAGAGGTTGGCGCTGCCAGTTTTCAAGATATTTTAGGTTATGTGCGGGTCGCTAAGGCAGAACGACTGTTGCTAGAGACAGACTGTACGATTCTGGCTATTGTCAATCAATGCGGTTTTTCTGACGGCAAGTCTTTTAACCGGATTTTTAAAAAGTGGTTTGGCGTAAAACCCCTTGATTATCGGCAGAAATATCAACAAGAGATTGGTCAGCCCATTAAAGCGAGACCTAGCGAGGCAGCGCTTGGTTTAGCGGCGATAGAGCAGTTTTCCAGCCAAGCTGAAGCAGCGGTTGCAGATCAATTTGGTAATAAAGTAAGCATGACGCCGTTGACATTAAAAAATATTGGTTCACCAACAGACCTGTTAACTTGTTTAGAACAAAGTAAGAATCTAGCTGAACAGAACTACCGGACGAGTCCGATCCAGGCGGGCAATTCTTATGCTGTTATACGGATTGGCAGTAATGATAAATGCAAACACCTGCTGCAGCGTCTCGAAAAACTCCTGCAGGACTTTCAAAGCGAAGCTGCTAGTGATATTGATTTTTGGCTTATTAAGTAACAAAGTCAGCTGAGTACCCTTTAGTGATTTGCTATTTTTTGTTGTACACTAAATATACAGGAAAGCAGAGTTTTCGCAAAAATAATATGGGTAAATCAGGGCGACTCTGCTTGCAGCTGATTCAGGGTTTATAGTCAGTGATAAGGTATTTATAAAAGTATTGCAGAAAAATAGGTATACAAAGAAGGGGCGAACTTGCTTGTCAGCAGGTTCGTCCCTTAAAAGTTTTGTGCCAGAAATTGTGCTTCTGGTATTTCTCATATATGATTTTTTTCCTGAGAATTCATGGAGTAGCCGTCGCGAAAAGCCACATCGTTCGGATCGACGGTCGTATCCTTATTTTCGACTGGTTTAAGTTGCTTTACGGCGCCATAGGCTGTTTTTAAGGAAAGGCCTTTACTGTTACCAGATAGAATCCATAAGGTTTTATAGTCCTTAGGCTGAGTCTGTAGTGATGTTTCGCCTTGGCCATCAGTAAAATAGATGAGTAAATTGATTTTATGCTGGTTGGCATAATCAAATACCGGAGTAAAGCGAGTGGCGCCGCGGATTTTTAACCGTTCCTTCAGATCTTTCGCTGTTTTTACCGGGTAGACGCGGCGAATTTCATCATCGCACTCTACCAAGGTAATTTCATGCTTGTAGTTTTTGACAATGGCCAAGACTTCTTTCATGGCTTGCTGAAATTCTTCGTCGCTAATACTGCCGCTTATATCAAGGGCTACGGCGATTTTGGCTTTGTAACTACGCAGTTCGCCGCGTAAGTCTAGTCGGTCTGGCTGGCGGCGGTTGCGACGGGCCGTCGTTTTCTGTCTCGTACTGGCGATCGTTCCCAAACACTGCTTGAGGTACAAGTTCCAGGGAAGTTCGCCTTTACGGGCGGCAAGAGCCTCAAGCATACTGAGAATATATGCAGGCGGCGTGCCTTTTTGCGCCTGAAGCGCCAATTTTTCGGTAAACTCCAAGAATGTTTTTGCGTCAATTTCGCTGGATTCTTGCCAAAGATCATGGGTTCGTTGCGGTTCGTACTTTGTTTCTACAGCCTCATCAAGGCGGCTGTCATCGACGGCGCCTTTTTCGTCAGTCGCTAGTAAGTCAATAGCAGCCTGGACTTTTTCGGCATAGTATTCAAAGGTTTCAAAGGGAAGCAGCTTCAAATTATAGTAGGCATTAACTGAGGCTAATGTTGTCGCATAAGGCGGCAGGAAATCAAGATAGGTATTCACGACAATATCCATAGCAATATTTGTGGCGAGTGTGCCATATTGACTCGTAAGATTTCTAGCGCGTAACAAATGGAGCGACAAAACATGCAGGATCTCGTGTTTGATCGTGCTCTCCATTTGTTTTTCCGTGAGCGTTAGAAAAATGACGGGATTGAAATATAAGACATAACGCGGCGCTTGAAAATTGACGCCAGTGGGGCTTGTCATGTCAAATCGGAGGTCTCGTGACATTTGAAATAAAAAATAGCCATAGAAATTATCTTGATCGGCCATCAGGCCGAGATTCACTTGATCGATTAGTTGAAAAAAGCTTTCTTTAAAGGCGGCGGGAATCGGAACTTTACGCGAAGTATTTTGTTTGTTGGAACGGAGAAATTGAGAGATGATTTCCTTGGCTTCGTCATAGAGTGTTTGCTGGTGTTGTCCAAAGGGAGTATTCATCGTGATCACCTGCTTGAACGATAGGTTGCAAAATAGGCTTCGACGAAAGCATCGTCAGCAAGGGCTGCTGCGTAGGTTTTCTCATAGTTTTGCTTCATATCCTTCATCAGTCCGATCATTAAGTCGGCCGGGCAAGCTTGTAAAAAGTCAATCAGACGGCTTACTAGCTCCGTGGCTGCTGTTGGCTCCTGAGTGATAGTTGTTTCTAGGTGTTTTAGGATGTTTTTTGCCGCGAGATAGAGCCTTGTATGGCTTTCGGCTTTGATTTTCTGGCGGACAGCATCTGATAAGACATCACCTGTAAAGATATCTTCGTAGGTCAGGAGCGGCGCATAGTTTGACTCGACAAAGCTGACGAATTCTTCGGCAATGAGTCGCCCTACGTTGCCGCGGATTACATTAAGAAAGACGGAACGGGAAATCGCATCAGTTTTTTCTTGGTAATTTTTATAAATATGCGAAATTCGTTCATAACTGCGCGGCGTGGCCTGGAGGTCGGCTTCGTTATGTTTATGGAGGTACTCCGGAAAGGTTGCAATAAATTCGATGACCTTGGCTTCGAGACCAGCTTTTGTCGCCCAAGCGAGCCACTGGTGGTAATCTGGTTCCATGTAGAGCCAGACGAAGCGATTTTCCTGAGCGGCATCCATATCGACGACCTGGTAGTCATAATCAGCGCCGTATTTCCCCGAGGGATTCATGGCTGCCAGGATCTTTACGGTGGACGGCAAGGTGAAGCCGTTAATTTCCCGGTTTAAGATCAAATTCATCAGTTCCTGCTGCACCGCATGTTCACAGCGATTGATTTCATCAATAAATAACAGGACGGTTTTGCCCTGCGCAGCAGCTTCTTCTAATTCTCTAAGCTTATGATGAACGGCATAGACCGTTGTATTGTCTTTTACGGTAGGCAAGCCGCCAATTTCGCCTTCTTTTAAGAGGTTTGCGTCAATGGTAATGAGACTCCAGTTTTTTTGACGGGCTAGTTCTTTTGCTAAATCGGTTTTACCAATGCCGCTTTCGCCGACAATGAGGGGGACGGCTTCAGTGGCGAGTACTAAATCAGCGCTTGTTAAGGTATCAATAAAATTCACAGGGGTTCCTCCTAAAGTAACTTGAGCTGTTCATCGACAGCAATTCGCTTCGCTGTGCAACTGCCGTACTGATCAATCAGTAGGAGTCGGTCAATAGCCATAATGGGGCTTAGTTTATCTATGGTAGTGTAAGTTAAAAAATCACGTACATATTTTTTGGAAATATCTGGTTTGGCAAGCTGGGTTTGTAGAACTTGCCGTAATTCTTCGACGGATATTTCTTTCATAACATATTTAATGACGAGAAAATTCATCGCGAGAAATTCTAAAATTTTGGGCTTCGTTAGATCATTGATTAATTGAATGGCTCGTTCATTTTGACTCACTGCCAGGCGCTCGGCCTGCGGTGTAGGCGCTTTGATATAGCGCAGCGCTTCGTAGCTATGTGTTATTGCTGCCAGTTGGACTTGTTCAGTCGGTTCTTTCAGAAATTTAATCGCATCATAATTTTTGTTTACAGCTAACAGTTGCAACGCTTCACTAGGGTTTTTAATATATTTTATGGCCCAGCCGGATTGGTTGATGGCTTGTTCGATGATTGTTGCGGGGGGATTGTTCAGATACTCCAAGTTGGTCCAACTGGCTGTAATGGCTTTTTGCATCATTGCTTCAGTGGGACTTTCAATGAATTCGATAGCGCGGCTATTATTTTCCAGGGCGATTTGTTCCATTTCACTAGTAGGGTTTTTAATATGTTTTAGCATGAGGCCGTTTCTTTTGACAGCAAGTAGCTTCATTTCATCAGTGGGATTCTTGATCGAGGTGAGTGTATAGGGATTTTGCCGGATTAATTCCAGAAAGGTTGTATTTTCCATAGACCGATTTTCCTTTAGTCCGTATTTTTGTTATTATAATTATTACTTACGATTTTCTATCAGAGCTAAATCAGATTTATTATATCACTCGCGACTAGCAGGGTCTATTATATAATAAAAAGACAATTTTGCAGCGAGGCTAGTATCATCTGTTGCACTGGGCGATGAGAAAGGGATTTTACATGATGGTTACAGAACAAAGTTTTTGGGAACAACTGGAGAAACGTGGTGTGGCGCTTAATCAAGTACAGCGTGACGCGGTAATGCAAAATCAAGGCGCGCTGTTGCTGCTTGCATCGCCCGGCTCGGGAAAAACGACGACGCTCATTGCGAAAATCGGCTATCTGATTGCTGTACAAGGCGTTGCGGCGCGGCGGATTAAGGCGGTCACCTTTAGTCGGGCGGCGGCGGCAGAAATGAACGGGCGGTTTCAAGCTTTATTTCCGAAGTTGGAGGCTGTTGAATTTTCGACGATTCACAGTCTGGCCTTTCGAATTGTGCGGGATTATTTTCGTCAGCACCAGGTGGCGTATCAACTGATTGAAGGACAAGCGGAGCTGAATAAGGGGCAGATTTTACGGGATATTTTTAAAAGCCTTACGAAGGAAACGATGACGGAAGATCAGATGGATGAGCTGACCACCTATATTAGTTTTATCAAGAACAAGCTTATTCCTCGGGAAAAGTGGTCGGAAGTGGATTGCAGTGTAAAAGGGGCGGCAAAAATTTTAGAAGCTTATGAAGCCTTTAAGACAGCGGGCGAGACACTGTTGCTTGATTATGATGATATGCTGCTCTATGCCTATAAGGCTCTGGACTCAGAAGTGGACTTGCTGAAAAGATACCAACAGTGTTATGACTATATTTTAACGGACGAAAGCCAGGATACGTCGCTGGTACAGCATTTTATCCTGGAAAAGCTCGTCAAAGCTCATGGCAATCTTTGCGTCGTGGCTGACGATGATCAGTCGATTTATAGTTGGCGCGGCGCTGAACCGGATTATTTACTGCACTTTCGCGAGGTTTATCCAGCGGCGCGGCTGTTGTATATGGAGCAAAATTATCGTTCTTCCCGCAATATCGTGATTGCCGCCAATCGGTTTATTCAGCGTAATGCCCAGAGGTATCCGAAGCAGATGTTTACGGAAAATCCTTATGGTGCGCCCATTGACATTCGCTGTCTTAGTGACTATAAACAGCAGGCTAAGTATTTGATTGAGGCGATTCGACAGTGCGATGGGAAAGACAGTATTGCTATTTTATATCGCAATAGCTCCTCAGCGATTATCCTGGTGAATGAATTGGAGCGATCCGGTCTTTCTTTTGCGATGCAAGATGAGGACAAGCGCTTTTTCTCTCACTGGGTCGTGGCTGATATTTTAAACTTTATGCGACTCAGTTACTCTGATAAACGAATTGATATTTTTGAAAAGATCTTTGCGAAGATGAACGGCTATATTACGAAGCAACAGCTAGAAGCCGTAAAAGAGCTAGGAAATCATGAGTCGGTATTTCAGAATTTACTCCGTCATGTGCCGCTGCAGGACTATCAGTGGCCGCTTATTGAAAGTTGCCGGGACGTAATTATTTCTTTAAAAGAAAAAAAGCCTCTGGCAGCCATTGCGGCAATTCGCCATCAGCTTGGTTACGACAAGGCCTTAGATCGAATGTGTGACCGACTGGGGTTTCGCAAGGAATATCTCTTGGGAATTTTAAACACACTCGAGGAGATTGCATCAGGACTTGATAGTGTCGAAGCCTTTGCCAACCGGCTAAAGCATTTAGAAACTGTGACTAAGCAGGCGAGACAGAAAAAAGATCATCAAGTGACTCTGTCGACCTTTCATAGCGCGAAAGGAATGGAGTTTGACAAGGTCTATATGATTGATTTAATCGAGGGGATTATTCCTGCTGCCAGCGATGTGACGGAGAAACAACAGGGGAAGCCAGCGGCGATGGCCGAGGCGGTTCGTCTCTTTTATGTAGCTATGACGCGAGCTAGGCACCAACTTCAATTGATCACTTATGAGAAGCGTGATCAGGAAAAAGTCAGTGAGTCGCAGTTTGTTATGGCCATACGCCATATGGTAACGCCGCCCAAGGCGCCATCGCCGCAAGCGTTGCAACCGCAGCGTCAGCCAGTGAGAAGTCCCTTTGCGAACACGCGACCAGTGCCAATTCAGCCAGAAAAAGTTTTGTCGCCTACCGCCATTCGTAAGCGCGAAGGACTCCAGGTAGGTGCTAGGGTCAGACATGCCCGGTTTGGTGAGGGCCAGATTACGGCGCTCAATGCGGTCAGTCTCGATATTCAGTTTGCCGACAAGGTGAAAACCTTAGCTGTTGCTGTGTGTCTAGAAGAAGGCTTTTTGGAGCCTATCGGTTAGAGTAGCGATCAAAGATATTGGCTGGGACAGTAAGCTATTGGCTAACGCTAGGGATTTATTGTAGCTTATATACGCACAGAAAAGAAGAGTGTTTGTTTAAGGTTGACAATTTCTGTGAAGAGTGCTAAAGTATGTAACTGTACTATCAAAGTGAATACCGAACTTCGTATGAAGGTAACGGGAGAGAGATTAGCAATAATCCGCCGAAGATGTTATGCTTTCAGGCAAAAGAACCGTTACTGGACGAACCTCTGGAGAGCCTCAATTGAGCACCGAAGGAGCAAGCTGATACTAAATCAGTGAATCTCTCAGGTAAAAGGACAGAGCAGACAAAGCTATTTTCTTGCTGTTTTATTTTGAGGCCAAATTTTTATAATTTGGCCTCTTTCTGTTTTTCTCGAGGCTGGTATTTGGCACGTAGTAACAGAAGGGAAGGCGGGATACATATGTCAGAAGAACAAACTTTATCACGGGGGCTGAAAAATCGTCATGTTCAGCTGCTAGCCATTGGCGGGGCGATTGGAACAGGCTTGTTTCTCGGCTCAGGTCGTTCGATTCACTTAGCGGGGCCATCGATTTTATTTGCCTACATGATTACAGGCACGATTTGTTTTTTTGTAATGCGGGCGCTAGGCGAATTGCTACTGTCTAACAGCAAATACCATTCGTTTGTGGATTTCGTCCGCGACTATATGGGGAACGGCGCTGCTTTTATTACAGGCTGGACGTACTGGTTTTGTTGGATTTCCTTGGCAATGGCCGATGTGACAGCTGCGGGGCTGTATATTCAGTATTGGTTTCCCCATATCGCGCAATGGGTTCCCAGTTTGATGATTTTAGTTGTGCTGCTGATTATGAATTTGACGGCGGTAAAGCATTTTGGTGAAATGGAATTTTGGTTTGCCTTGATTAAAGTTGTAGCGATTTTAGCACTTATTGTAATTGGTTCATTTATGGTCATCAAAGGGTTTGCGACTGATGCTGGCCCGTCAAGCTTTGCCAATCTCTGGAGCTATGGCGGCTGGGTTCCTAATGGAATCAGCGGGTTCATTCTTTCTTTCCAAATGGTGGTATTTGCTTTCACTGGGATTGAATTAGTTGGTTTGACTGCTGGGGAAACGGAAAACCCCGAAAAGGTTATTCCCAAGGCCATTAATCATATTCCGCTTCGAATTATTGTGTTTTACTTTGGCGCTCTCTTTGTCATTATGAGTATTTATCCCTGGACGGCGCTCAGTCCGGCAAAAAGTCCTTTCGTGCAGGTTTTCTCGGCGATCGGGATTACCGCGGCAGCAACGATTGTTAATTTTGTTGTGTTAACTTCGGCGGCATCGGCTTGCAACAGCGGTATCTTTAGTACGAGCCGCATGGTTTATGCTTTGGCACGAGAAAGTAATGCACCAGAATCGATGAAAAAATTAACCTCCAATCAAGTACCAGCGAATGCTACGCTCTTTTCAGCTTTTGTGGTATTGCTTGCCGTGATTCTGCAATACATTATGCCAGAAAGCGTCTTTGTTTTGATTACTAGTATTTCGACGTTCTGCTTCATTTTTATCTGGGCGATGATCACGATCTGTCATTTGAAATATCGTAAAACGCGACCAGAGCTTGCGGCAAAAAATAAATTTAAAATGCCACTGTACCCTGTGATTAATTATATTATTTTAGCTTTCTTTGCCTTTGTATTAGTCACCTTGGCATTAAATGAAGAAACACGCGTTGCTCTGTTTGTGACGCCAGTATGGTTTATTATGCTTGGCGTGATTTATAAAGCAGCCAAAAGCAGAACGAAAGAAGCCGAGGATGGAGAAAGCAGTTTAGCTTAATTTAGGGATTTGCCCATTGTGTAAATTTGTTTCGTGTGATATGGTAGATCATATTTGATTTTTCGATAAGGTAGGCAGGTTAAGATGAGACAGTCTTCAAAGTATCAAACGAAACAATTAGTTATGGCAGCATTGGGTATCGCTCTTGTGTTTATTTGCACCTCTTTTGTTAATATTCGTTTGCCCATTGCGGCAAATGGCGGACTCATTCATTTGGGTAATGTACCTCTCTTTATTATGGCAATTCTTTACGGTCGCTGGTTTGGCGCTGTAGCTGGCGGTATTGGCATGGCTCTCTTCGATGTAGTTGGCGGCTGGTTTTTGTGGGCGCCCTTTACGCTTGTGATTGTCGGGCTTATGGGCTATGTTGTCGGGGCGATTTGTGAGCAACGGCAAAGTTTTTCCGCCTATGTGTTAGCGTTGCTAGCAGCCTGCCTGATTAAGGTGGTCGGCTATTATGGGGCGGAAGGTATTATTTATGGCAATTGGGTGGCGCCGATGCTGTCTGTTCCTGGTAATCTGGTACAGATTGGCGTAGCGGCAATTCTTGTCCTGCCCTTGGCTGCCAGATTAAAAGCATATGTGAAAAGGTAAAAGAATTTTATAGGAAGTAGCTGTTTTGAAGTTTTACGACTGCCCTTTGGCAGTCTTTTTTTATTGACGAAGGTTTTATTAAAGGTATATTTAAAAGGAAGTAGAAGATAATTACTATAAAGTAAAAATGATAATCATCGAATAGAAACGATAATTATTAACTGGAATGATCGTTAGAAAGCTAGAACAATCATCACAAAAGGAAATCATTCATTGAATACATGGGGGTATATTTTTATGGAAGAACAAGAATTACAACAGCAAGTACTCGATAAATTAACTAAGGTTTGTCTATGCAAAGGCATTAGTCGGGCGACGATGAAGAAGACTATTGCGGCAGGGGCTGACTCGGTAGTTGCGGTGCAAAAAAAGACAGGCGCCGGGTCTGGCTCCTGTCATGGACGGCGTTGCACGCCGAAAATTGAAGCATTGCTAGAAGATCATTTGCTAAGCAGTGATCAGTCCGGGAAGTAGTATTGAATCCACATAATCACTTCTGACAACGAGGGATGCGGCGTCATTGTTTCACCGACACTTACAATGGAGCGGGGATCAAGATTGCGAACTAGGCGGGAACGTCTTAAGTTTTCCGTTGTGGGTGAGGCAATATGGTCGTGGACGGGTGTCAGACGCGTTTCGCCAGCATTCATCAGATTGACGAAAGGCTGAAGTAAGATTGAGGATTGTGGTCCGACGATATGGATGCCCAAGATATTTTTCGTTTCTTTCTCTACAATTACTTTTACGAAGCCGTCTTCGGCGTCGCCAGGATTGAAGCCAAGAGCAAAACCTTTTGCTGTAGCGGAATAATGGTGCTTGGCCGTGGTAATTTCATAGCCTTGTTTGAGTGCTTCTGCTTCGGTAATTCCCACATGGGCAACCTGCGGGAAGGTGTAGGTTACGGCAGGAACAATATCATAACGAGCCCAGCGCCAGTCACTGGGGTGATGGTCGCCAAAGAGGTTATGAGCTAAAATATCGGCTTCATAGTTGGCTTTATGGCGAAAGGGCGCTTCGCCGTTGACATCACCTAACGCCCAAATTCCAACGGCGCTTGTTTCCAGAAATTCATTGGTAACAATCCAGCCGCGATCATTCATTTCTACGGCGGTATGTTCAAGCTGTAGTGTGTCCGCATTCGACTCAATTCCGGTGGAGAGCATGATTTCCTGCGCTGCGATTTCAATAGTTTGGTTGTTTGTTTTATCAAGAAGGCGAAGGATTTTTTTATCTTCGCCTTGTTCTACTTGCAGCGGCTTATGATTTACGAGGACTGTTATGCCTGCTTTTCGTAGACCCTGCAGTAAGTGAGCGGAAATTTCGCTATCTTCTCGCGGCAATAGGCGGACATTTTGCTGAACTACCGTTACTTTTGTGCCAGCAGCGGCAAATACGTGGGCGAATTCTGTGCCGATGGGGCCGCCGCCGATGATAATGAGATCTTTAAAGGGTTGAGCGGGATATTTTTCACCAAAGAAAGTTTCTGATGTGAGATAGCCTGTTGCTTCGAGTCCCTCAATTGTGGGGATTTTCGTACGGGCGCCTACGGCGAGAATGATTTTGTCGGCGGTAAATTCCTCAGATAAGGCTCCATCAGGCAGGGTCACCTGTAAGTTTTTTTCGCCAGTGAAGTGACCGATTCCCCGATAAACATCTAGTTCTTCGATGGACTCATAGTAGGAACGCAGTTCGTCGCTTTCATTTATTTTTTGCCAGACCCGTTTGCTGACAAGTTCCCAGTTCATCGTAGCTGGCGCTACATTGACGCCGATTTTCGGTAGTTCCTGAATTTCTCGAATATAATCTGCTGCAGTAACCATGACTTTCGTAGGAATGCAGCCTCGTGTTAGGCAGGTTCCGCCAAATTTCCCTTTTTCAATTTGGGCGCATTTTAAGCCTTGTTTTAAGGCGGCGTCTAAGACAATATTCGCCGCCCCGGTGCCAATTACGACAACATCGTATTTTTTCATGACTGTTTGCTCCTTTTGTAGAATAAAGGTGATCTTTTGCCAGAATCAAGAAGCTTTCTGATTTAGACTTTTACCAAGTAAATTCGCCTATTCATTAGCAATATCCTTGAAAAGTCTAGCTGTTTAAAGGTTTTTTTAAGAATCATTTAATCATCAGACTATTTTTTTCGATATAAAGAATGAGAGGTTTTTAGCTGGGAGAAGAGAAGTCGCAAAGCGAAAGGTGTGGCGTTTTATGGCGATACATATTAACAATTCCGTTAATTCATATTTGTTTACAAAGATTTTTTTGAATCAGAACAGTTCCAAGGTAGGTCAGAACGACTCCTTTTTGACAGATTACATGAATCTTGCGGCAAATAACACGACATTTTCCATTAATTCAAATTTATCAGCTGCAAATTTTAAAGCGAAGCAGGAAGAGTATCAGAATCAGACAGCTGGTTTTAAGACGGCTGTTAGTAATTTGCAGACAAGATCGCAAACTTTAACGGGAACTGCGAGTGTATTGAATAAAAAGTATGTTTCGGACTCGACGGGGGCTGTTAGTGGTGAAGCTAAAACCGCAGCGAAACCAGCCACTTATGATGTAAGTGTAGAAAAAGTGGCCACAGCCCAGCAAAATCAAGGAAAAACTCTTACGTCTACTGGCTTGGGCGGTATTAGCGCTGGCGTCTATACGATGGGGCTTACTGTGGGGAGCGGTGCAGAAAAGCAGATCACTGTTAATATTTCCGGTACGGATACAAATAAACAGGCTCTCACCAAGATTGCTGACGCGGTCAACCGTAGCGGCAGCAGCGTGAAAGCGGAAGTGAAGACAGTCAATGATAAAACATACTTGGCGATGGAAGGTCAAACTGGTGCGTCGTCGTCCTTTTCTGTCCGTGATATTTATGGTAGCCTTGCTAGTCAGACTAGTTTAACAAATCAAGTAAAACAGGCCCAAGATGCCTCATATACAGTGAATGGTGTCAGCCAAAAGTCAGCGTCTAATGCGATCAAGATTGACAATGGAAATGTGAACCTAACCCTAAAGAGCACTACAGTCGGTGCAGAAAAAGTGACTGTTGGACCTGATGCGAATAAGACCATTAGTGCCGTACGTGATTTAGCGGCAACATATAATGAGATTAACTATAATATCCAGAACTCTGAGAATGTGACAAAGCGTGGCGAAACGATGCTAAAGGGAATTCAAAGTCAGTTTGACGGAATTCGTCGCAGCCAATATGAGAAAATTGGCATTACCATGGACCGTAAGACTGGTAACCTTGCTGTTGATACGGAAACACTGACAAAGGCTTTGAAGACAGACGCTGCTAATGTAGATCGACTGATTTCTGGTCCTAACGGGTTAGCTACAACGGCGGGTAAAATTGCAAAAACAGCGCAAAGTACACCAACTTCCGCTTATTTCCAAGCGCCGACTATGAGTAATTACTTACAGACTAATAATAATACGAACTACTATAATTATTCACAGTCTTTATTTCTTGACATGATGTTGTAATTTATATCAGCCTGCACTTTGACGGATTCATTGCTGCAGGCTTTTTTACGGTTTGTGGCAGACTTTTTTTGGGGGAAGCGGGAAGTTCTTCAGCCGCTGGCGAAAGTAAACCAAGCGATAGGTGAGGTGTTTAGTTTGTTTGTGAAAAATGGCCTTAAACAAGGCCCATTTTGGCGTTCCACGTTTTTTATTGCCTTCCTTGCGGTTACTTTGTGCCTTGTGGCTTTTTATTCGGCAGAAGGACTTTACCAACGAGATCTTGCCGCACAGATTGAAGAAACTCATACAGCCAACAAAAATGTAACGAGACTTGTAGAGGAAAATGTTCGGCTCATGTTATCGCAGGCTGATAATATTCTATTAGTCATGAAAATTGATATGGAAACGCATGGGTTCTTAGAAGAGAAGCATGTAAGTCTCTTACAGAGATCTTTAGGGTTAGGTACAATTAATCAGATTGCTGTAGCCGATTCGGCTGGTAATCTGATTTTTAGCGCTGTGCCGTTGCAGGCTCCGTTAAATATTGCGCTACGAGAGCATTTTCGGGCACAGGTTGATTATGATTCAGATAAACTTTACATTGCTGCTCCGTGGATCAACCGGGCTACGGGAACGCCATCTGTTTTTCTGAGCCGCCGTATCAATGATAGCCAAGGGAATTTTGCGGGGATTGTATCTGTGGGCTTAGATCAAAAATATTTCACGAGTGTGTTTAGTCAATTGGAGCTGGGCAGAGATAATAGTCTCGTTTTGCTGCGAACTGACGGACGACTGCTGGCACGTGTACCCAATAATCGCTCTTTAGAGGAGTTAGCTGGACTTTATTCTTCCCACATAGCTTTCAGCCGCATGAGCAAAGGGGAAAACTTTGGAACTTATGAAGCGGTTTCTATTGGCGATGGGATTGCTCGCTACGGCGCCTTTCGCGCTTTCAGCGATTATCCTTTGCTGGTTTTAGCTGGAACCTCGAAAGAAACGGTAATGCAGCCTTTACAGGAACTTCGCTTCCTCTATTTTTTGCGGGCTGGATTTTTTTCCTTACTTATTCTTGGCGCTTTCGTAGTCATTTGGCTGCAAATGCGGAAACAAGTTCACATGACGCGTGCGTTATCGCGAAGTCAAGGACGCTATCAAGCGTTGATGGCGCAAGCAGCTGAGGCTATAGCTGTGGCTGATTTTGCTACAGGAACGATTTTTGAAGTGAATGAAGCGTATTGTACTTTATTTGGCATAGAGACACTCAAAGAGAATCTATTTGATTTTTGGAAAACCCAAGAAGGGGTAAGCGCTGCCGCCTATCGAAGTATGCTGCAAGAAGCTGGGTCACTGCCTATGGCCGTGTTTTATTTTAATAATCAGGCAGGGAAACATATTTGTGTACAGCGGGCTGCTTCGTTGATTCATTATGAAGAAGAAGCGTTGATTATCGTTCATTATCGTGACATTACGCTGGAACAAAAGCTGGCGAATCAGATCGAACAAGAAGTCAAGCTGGCGGGAGAAGCACAGCGGCGTATGCTGCCTGGCGATTATGCCGATAAATCGCTAGTTGTTCAAACCGTATATCAGCCAGTTCACTTCGTGAGCGGCGATTTTTTCAGCTATGCTTGGTCACGGGATCATAATAAATTTTATGGCTATGTACTTGATGTGGCGGGTCACGGTATGGCCACAGCTTTGCATACTTCTGCAATTACCAATCTGCTTGATCATCTGCTAGAAGAAACGCAGGGCTGGACGACAGAGACGATGGCACAATTTAATGAGCAGATGATCCGCTATTTTCAGGATGATTCTTTTCTGGCGATGATAGCTTTTGAATTTGATTTTTCCCAGCGCCAGCTTCGCTGTTTGGCTGGCGGTATGAATCATTTTATGCTTTGTCAGCAGAATCGGCCCCAAGTTCGGACTCTTCCCGGAAGCTATCTGGGGATTGGCCCTTCTGCCGAATTTGAAACACTGGTCCTTTCCTTTCAGCCAGGTGATGCTTTTTATTTTTTCAGTGATGGTTTATATGAACAGCTGCCTAAGGAATCATTGCCGGCATTCTGTGGCTTTTCGGAATCTGTGGCGAAGCTGAAATCGCTCGCGCTTCAGGAGAATATTCATGATGATTGTTCGGCTGTCTGCATCCAAATTCAATAGCGAAATATTTTAGAAGGCTGTTAGATAGTCCATTCACTAGAAAGTACCATTTGTTTAAGGCAGGGGATTCATCAGACTGTGACGAATTTTTCAGCGTTCCTGAATAAAGGTTTGTTAGTTCTTAAGGAGGTTCTATGCCCCAGATATTTAGTGATTTAGCGAATCAAATTGTAAACGGCGGCTTTAAAATCCATCTTGCCGCGTTTGCTTTCAGTTTATTTTGCGGTATTATTATGATTCATTTTCTCTTTTACCGTGTACTGAAAGTGATTGCCCATAAAACTGATCTTTCTTATCCGCTCTTACGGCAAACTTTTCGTGGAATTCCTACTTTACTTGGTTCTTTAATTGGCCTGTACTTAGTAATGGAATTTTTGGCGATTCCCGAGCGGCCGCTATTATTTTTACAGCGGCTCTTTCACTCGCTGGTTATTTTAACGATTACTCTTGTAGTTGCAAGGCTGGCTTCTGGTTATCTCAAGCAGAAATTCAGCAAGACATCAGGTGCGTTTGCCTCTACGTCGATTTTGGCGACAACAATTGATCTAACTGTCTACACAATGGGAATTTTATTTTTATTGGAATCCTTTGGCGTGGCCATTTCTCCTTTATTGACGGCTTTAGGCGTCGGCGGTTTAGCTGTCGCTCTGGCCTTGCAGGATACTTTGGCGAATTTGTTTTCTGGTATTAATATTCTTGTTGCGAAGCAAATCAAAATCGGTGATTTTGTAAAACTAGCTACCGGCGAAGAAGGGCATGTTGTGGATATGAATTGGCGGAATACGACGATCAAGACTTCTACGGAAAATATGGTAGTGATACCCAATCAGAAAGTGGCCTCAGCAACGCTCACGAACTATGCGCAGCCTTTTGCGGAGTGTTCCATCGGCATACCTATTGGGGTAAGCTATGATAGTGATTTAGATCAGGTAGAAGCTGTGACACTTGCCGTGGCTCGCGAGGTTTTGCAGGAAACACCAGGGGCTGTAGCGGTTTCTGATCCAGTTCTTCGCTACACGCGCTTTGGTGAATCAAGTATTGATTTTAATGTGACTTTGCGCGTTCAGACCGTGACAGATCAGCATCTTGTGCGTCATAAATTTATCAAAAAAATTCATAGTCGCTATCGGCAGGAGGGCATTGTGATTCCTTTTCCAACTCGGACGGTTTATGCTGAAAAAGAGAATGTCTAGGCAAGCGAGACGGATTATGCGGTTGCTTTTGCTTTCATTACTATTTTGCCTGACTGCTTTTTCTGCTGCTGCGGCGCAGCCTGCTAGTAATGGATTCACTCCTGAAGTGATTCCTGACGCGATCGAGGATCGTCTTAAGACGATGAGTATGGAAGAAAAAGTCGGACAGCTGTTCATAGCGGCCTTTCGGCAAGAAGAAAGTCAACCAGTGCGAGCTGTGACGCCAAAGCTAAGGGCCTCTATCAAGCAGTATCATTTAGGCGGCGTTATTTTGTTTGCGGAAAACTTTCAGTCTGTCGATCAGACTGTAGCGCTGAACCAGGAGCTTGCAACTCTGGCCGGGCCAGTTCCTTTATGGATCGCTGTTGATCAGGAAGGCGGTCGCGTTAATCGATACTTCTTCGGTACGGCTCTGCCGGGAAATATGGCCGTCGGTGCGGGCGGTAACAACGAAGGCGCCTATCAAACGGGCTATATTCTGGGACAAGAAATGTCGGCGCTAGGGATCAACTTAGCGTTAGCGCCAGTACTTGATGTGAATAGTAACCAGGAAAATCCCGTCATTGGTATTCGATCTTTTGGCGCAGATCCCATTGCCGTATCTCGCTTAGGCAAAGCTTATATTGCAGGACTTCATGATGGCGGCGTTTTGGCTGTTATGAAACATTTTCCCGGACATGGCGATACTTTTGTTGACTCCCATGTGGGGCTGCCGATTGTGAAGCGAGATAAAGAGGCTTTGGCGACAATGGAATTGCGGCCGTTTATTGATAATCTTGCTACTGCTGACATGGTTATGGTCGGACATATTGCTTTTCCGGCGCTCGATGCTACGAAAGTACTTTCGCAGGACACCGGCGAAGCGATTTATTTACCAGCTTCTCTGTCGCCGAAGGTTACGACAAAGCTGCTACGCGAAGAGCTTGGTTACGAAGGTGTTGTCATTACTGATGCATTGGAGATGAAAGCCATTGCGAAGCACTTTGGAGCAAAACAAGCGGCTCTGATGGCGTTGCAGGCAGGAGCGGATATTTTGCTAATGCCGGAAAATCTACCAGAAGCTTATGAAGCGGTTCTGACGGCAGTACGAAGCGGTCGTATTGCCCCAGAGCGAGTTGATACGTCAGTTAGACGAATTTTACGTCTTAAAGCGAAACTTCTCCCAATAAATAAGTTTAGTCAAGACGGGGCCGAAAAAATGGTTGGCAATATAGCTGCTAAGGATACGGCGGCGCAAATTGCCGCAGCGGCAGTGACGCTTGTGAAAAATGAAGCTGGGGCAATGCCGTTGCAACTGACTGGCCATGAAAAAATTGTGTTAGCTGCTCCCACGGCGGATACAATCAAGTTAATGCAAGATTTCGCGCAAACTCAATGTCAAGATTTAGGGTTCCAAGAGCTACAGTTCAGTCCGTTACTCTATCAGGAAAGCGGTTCATTGACGCTAGCAGAAATGCAGACAGTGCAAGCAGCTGATATTGTCATCATGGCCTTACCGCGGGAAGAAGCAGGGGCTGCGGCTTTGGCGGCGTTTAGCCGCAAGCAGGGCAAACGAGTTATCGGAATTGCCATTGATACACCTTATAATATGATTGCGTTGCCTTATCTATCGGCCTATCTAGCTGTATATGGAAAGAATGCCAGTAATATGGAAGCCGGTATGGCTGCTGTATTTGGGCGGCTTTCACCAGCGGGACGTTTGCCTGTTCCTGTCTATGACGACGGCAAGCTTCTCTTTCCTTTAGGATTTACTCTTGCAAAAAATTTAACAGCAGTAGCAGGAAAAGAGTAAGATTTTTCTAATTCTTATTATTATACGGTGCTGTTCATCGCTTCAACCGAGGAAAAGTTGGATCTTGTGGAGGAGGGGTAAGGACTATGAATGATCTAAGTCAAAAGCAGATTGCGCTATGCCGGGAGAATCGCCCCGTGGGTGTGGCGGAAAAAGAGCGGGAAGGCGTTTTTGTAAACGGTTTTATCTGCCAGAACTGCGGGCTTCATTTCAACTTATTTTCCTGGAAGGCCAATCGTCACCGCAGTGATAATACCTATTGTCCCGAATGTGGTCAAAAAGGAGCCTTTATTCATTATCGCAAGGCTCTCAGTACAAGTCGCGCCAGAGATAATAATTCTAAGGATGAAATTTTTCGCAATGTCCCGTTGCCTGGCAGTCAATTAATGAAAGATTCTATTGTCATTCCCAAAAATTAAAGAAGTTAACAGCCTGATTTTTGCCTATATGGCATGAATCAGGTTTTTTATTGACCTAAGTGATAAAACCTCATGTATCCTGCATACATAACTGGAAAGTATTGACTCGTCTGCGTGGGACTCCTACAATAAAAAAGACTGTAAAGGAGCGATCTACTATGAATATATTGGAAAGTATGACGAAAGAGGAATTAATCGAATATCAAAAATCATTGCAGGCAAGCTATGAAGCTGTGCAGGCTAAAAAATTGAAGCTAGATATGTCACGAGGTAAGCCTTGCAGTGAACAGCTAGCGCTTTCTTCTAAATTGCTTACTTGTTTAGGGCCTTCTGACTATAAAGCGACGAATGGAACTGACTGCCGTAATTATGGCGGCGTTGACGGATTGCCTGAAGCGAAAGAGCTGATGGCTTGGTTTCTTGATGCCCAGCCAGAGCAAGTCATTATTGGCGGCAACTCCAGTCTGACCATGATGTATGATTTGATGACTCGGGCGATGCTGAAACCGATTCCTGGCAGTGAAACTGCTTGGAGTAAATTGCCGCAAGTAAAATTTTTGTGTCCTAGCCCTGGCTATGATCGCCATTTTGGAATTTGCGAACACTTAGGCATTGAAATGATTCCTGTACCGTATTTAGCTGATGGTCCGGATATGGAAGAAGTCGAACGACTTGTTGCTTCTGACAATTCGATCAAAGGAATGTGGTGTGTGCCTAAGTATAGCAATCCGACGGGCGTAACCTATTCGGATGAAGTAGTACGGCGTTTGGCTGCTATGCCTACCAAAGCGCCTGACTTTAGACTTTTCTGGGATAATGCTTATACGGTGCATCATTTGACGGATCAGCCTAAGCCGTTGTTAAGTATTTTGGCAGCTTGCCGTGAAGCGGGGAATCCTGACCGCGTTTTTGCTTTTGCCTCGACCTCAAAAATCAGCTTTCCTGGAGCTGGGGTGGCCATGTTAGCGAGTAGTGAAAGAAATATTAGCTGGCTAAAAAAAGAGATTAATGTGCAGACAATCGGCCCTGATAAATTAAATCAGCTTCGCCATGTACGTTTATACAAAGACAGGGCGGGTATTGAAGCTCATATGAAGAACCATGCTGCTTTGATTAAGCCCAAATTTGATTTGGTGATTGAGTTGCTGGAACAAGAACTTGGTGGTAAGGGAATTGCTTCCTGGAGCAACCCGACGGGTGGCTATTTTATTAGTTTTGATGCGTTGCCAGGCTGTGCGAAGCAGATTGTGGCGAAAGCCGCTGAAGCTGGCGTTATTATGACTTCTGCTGGAGCAACCTATCCTTACGGCAAAGACCCAGAAGACAGAAATATTCGCATTGCGCCAACTTTCCCGCCGTTGGCGGAACTGGCTCAAGCCATGGAGCTCTTCGTTCTCTGTGTGAAACTGGTTAGCGCTGAGCAGGAGCTGGCAAAACGCGCGAATTAAGAGTAACAGAGGCGAATTAAGCGAAATAGAACGGACAAAATAGTAAAGGCATAGTGTTGGCGAAAGGGTGAGAGCATGAAACAAGATCGCGCTTCATTAAAGCAAGACCTAAAAGAGCGGCTAAGTCCGTTAGAATTTGCTGTAACTCAGGAAAGTCATACAGAACCGCCTTTTCAAAACAAGTACTGGAATCACCATGAGGCTGGCATTTACGTCGATATTGTCTCAGGGGAAGTTCTGTTTAGTTCTTTAGACAAATTTGATTCTGGCTGCGGGTGGCCCAGTTTTACGAAGCCGCTGGCAAAAGAAGTATTAGTCGAAACAGAAGATGTGAGTCATGGAATGTATCGCACGGAAGTAAGGAGTAAGGCAGCCGATTCCCATCTCGGCCATGTCTTTGCTGATGGTCCGGCGCCAACGGGGCTTCGTTACTGTATTAATTCGGCTGCATTGCGATTTATTCCTAAAGAAAAACTGCAAGAAGCCGGTTATGGTGAATATGAAAAAATATTTTTGCCGGACATAACGCAAAAAGCATTAAAGTGAGTGCATACAGGCACTTCTTTGGCAAGATAAAGTCTAGCCTTAGTGGAAGAAGATTCCGCTAGGGCTAGACTTTTTTAAAAGGGAAATACAGCTCGCTGTCGTATTCTATTCCATAAAATGATAAAAGTATCAAGAGGAGGAGAAAACTGCTGTGAGTCAATTTGCCGCGATGCCGCTAGATCATTTGATTCTAATTATTTTGTTAGCTGGTTATATTATTTATCAACAGACGAAAGCGCAATTGGTGCGAGGGCGCAAATATGTAGTGATGCCTCTTATACTGTTGTTTTTTACGTATCAGTCTTTAACTAAGTTAGGCGATCAGTTGTACCAGCTTACTTTACCAATTTTCGTTTTGCTTGGCTGCGGCCTATTTACAGGCGCAGTCGCCGCTGGAATGGCAAAAATAGTCCGTAAAGAAGATGGCTGTTTATATCAAGAAGGCGGTTGGCGGAGCCTTTTGCCGCTGTGTTTGATTGTACCGATTCGTGTGGCAGTATTTTGGGGGCTGCATGATTATCCTAGTATGGAGTTGTTAAATCATGGCGGCACGGTATATCTTCTCTTTTTTTCAGCTCATCTTGTGAGCCGCAGTGGGATTATGATCGTGAAAAATCCAGAAATATGGAATCTTTATATGAATGAACGTAATCGGAAATGATAAGGAATTTAAGCGAGACAGGTTTAATAGTCATAGGAAATCATTAATCGCTATAGAAAAGTAGTTACGAGAGAGGGTAGGAATATGAAGGAATTACAGGAAATCGCTGCGATTCTGTCGCAAAGCAATAATATCGTATTTTTCGGTGGCGCTGGTGTTTCTACCGAAAGCGGCATACCGGATTTTCGTAGTGTCGACGGGCTTTATAACCAACAGTATGCTTATCCGCCAGAAGTGATGTTGAGTCATACTTTTTATGTACAGCATCAGGAAGAGTTTTTCGATTTTTATCGTAAAAAGCTGATTTTTCCTCAAGCAAAGCCCAATAAAGCCCATGAGTGGCTGGCTCGCTGGGAAGCGGCGGGGAAAGTAAAAGCTGTAATTACGCAGAATATTGACGGACTTCATCAGGCGGCAGGCAGTCAGCAGGTGCTGGAACTACACGGATCGATTCAGAGAAATTACTGTGAGCGTTGCCAAGCCTTCTATCCGCTTGAATTTATTCGAAGCAGTTCTTTGACTCCAACGTGTTCTTGTGGTGGAGTCGTTAAACCTGATGTCGTATTGTATGAAGAAGGTCTTGATCAGTCTGTGTTAGAAAAAGCGATTACCTATATTGCCAAAGCTGATATTTTGATTGTGGCAGGAACGTCGCTAGTCGTTTATCCTGCGGCGGGATTAATTGATTATTATCGCGGCAACAAGTTGATTTTAATCAATCGCGCACCGTGGCGGATCGTAAAGCTGATTTTGTGCTTCATGGTAAGGTTGGCGAGATTTTAAATCAGATTAAATAAAGAATTTTATTGCGAACTAAAGTGATTTTTTATATGATAATAGTTAGTTTTGAAACTAATTATTGTTAGGTGGTCACAATGAAGCAAAAACATTCTATCGGTATAAAAATTGCTGTTTTAGGACGGCTGCTGGCAAAGCGGTCGAATGAGGGCTTTACTGGAACCGGTTTATCGGCAAGCCAGTGGTCTGTTTTAAAATGTCTTAGAAATGAGGAAGCCTTGACACAAAGTGAGATTGCTATGCGACTATCCTTAGAAGCGCCGACAGTATCTAAGACGGTTCTGATCTTAGAGCAGGCTGGCTGGGTTCAGCGCATTGCTGATGAGAAGGATCGGCGCGAGAAAAAAGTGATAGCGACGGAACAAGCGAAAAAACAGTTTCCTTTGTGGCAGGCCGTTGCCTCTAAAGTGGCGCAGGAAGCCCTGGCCGGGTTTTCGTGCGAAGAACAGTTAATGCTAGAAAGTATGATTGACCGAATCACTGTAAATTTGACGGATCGCGCCAAGCAAGGAGGGGCGATCCAATGAGTTTTCAGGAAACTTTATTACGCTGGCGGCCTTGGATTGTGTTGGCAGCGGCTACAGGCGTAAATTTATCGATGGGACTTAATTATTCCTGGAGTGTGATTCAAAAGGCGCTCGTATCAGACTGGCATTGGACTTTAGTGCAAGCCTCACTGCCTTACACAGCCTATGCTGTTGTCATTACGGTCGCGATGCTGTTGAGCGGTAAATTGCAAAAGTTATTAGGGCCTCGGCAGGCGATTCGCCTCGGCGCTGTCTTGATGGGGCTTGGACTTATCAGTTGCAGTTTTTCTCAGACGCCGTTGCTTATTGCTTGCGCTTATTCTTTTGCTGCGTTAGGTGCAGGTATTTGTTATTCAACTACGTTGCCCACAGTCATAGCCTGGTTCCCTGCGGCAAAAAAGGGACTCGTTACAGGTGTGGTCATTAGTGGCAGCGGGTTAGCGCCTATTTATGTATCGTTTATCGCCAATTGGCTATTATTGCAATATGGCATAAGTCGCACTTTTTTACTGTTAGGAATTGGTGTTGCCTGCCTGCTCTTATTTATGACCTTATTTATTACGAAAGCTCCCGCTTTAGCAGCTACGGCGCCAGTGAAAACTGCTCGATTTGATCCGGAAGCCGCTGCTTTCCATTCGGGCACTTCAGCCTTCTCTTGGCGAGAAATGATTAGCACCACACTGTTTTGGCGGTTGTGGTTTATGTATTTATTTGCCTCTTCAGCTGGGTTGATGATTATCGGTCATATTGCTATGATTGCGAAAAAACAGGCGCAGTGGGATCAGGCGATTTATTTAGTATTGCTTATTGCGCTTTTCAATACACTCGGCAGGGTAGCGGCAGGCTTTTTTTCAGATCGTTTTGCTTTGCTGAACCTGATGAAAGGAATTTTTGCCGTGTTGGCTATGGATTTACTGTTCTTTGCCTCTTATGAAACTCCCTTATCGCTTTGCGCCGGCGCAGCATTACTGGCCTTTTGCTATGGTACTTGTCCGGCATTATTTCCTTTGGCCGTGGCGGAGTTTTTTGGTGTGAAAAACTTAAGTATCAATTATGGCGTTTTGTTTACTGCCTGGGGCGGCGCCGCCTTGATTGGGCCGATTGTGGCGGGGCAGGTTGTTGATTGGACAGGCGGCTATTTGTATGCCTATTTACTTTCGGCAGGCTTTATGGCCGTTGCTTGCGCTTTGACTTTTGGGATTCGTCAAAAAGCCCTTGTTACAGAAGCGAACGTCCTCTATAGTGAGAAATAACTGTAAATTTACACTTTTCGTAGTAGCGATTTTTCCGCAGGATTCCTGAGCCGCCTGTCGAATTATTTCTTCCATATTGTGAAATAAGTAAGGCGGAATTTCGTTTCGTCATTGTTAACAGTGAATGAAAAGTGTTTTGCTTGTTGAGAAAGGATCATTTGCTTACATGGATCTCGTTTACTATAGCGCTAAGGCCTATATTCCCTTTACCTTATTCGTGATTGGGGCTCTGATTGCTCTGGCAACCTATACCTGGCAATTCCGCAGTCTTCCTGGCGTAAAGTCTCAGGTTGGCGGGCAATTATGTCGTGGCGCTTGGTTGCTGTTTATGGTTTTCACAGGTTTATCCGATCCGTCCGATAAGTTACTGTGGGTATCGCTCGGAGAATGTATGAGTTATTTTTCCAGCTGTTTTTGGTTTGCTTTTGTTTTAGAAATGAGTCAGCAGGAGAATCGATTCTGGCGTTTCGCAAAGCGCGGTTATTTTCTTCTCGGTCTGTTGATGACAGTGGCTATTTTTTCGAATCCATGGCACGAGCAGTATTGGCAGACCATAGCAGTTATTGACGATATTGTTATGGCCACAGCTGGTCCGATTTTTTCGATTGCGGCTCCACTTTCTTATACTTTCTGCCTCGTTACATTATCGCTTGGGTTTCGTTGGATTTTACGAACAACAGGATTACGGCGGCGGCAAGCCTGGTGGTTTTCCTGTTCGGGATTTTTTTCTTTAATAGGTATTATTTTAGATAATATACCAGAGTGCCAACCTTTGGCGCCCATGCCGTTAGGCTTTTTATTATCAAGCTCTTTTGTTACCTGGGGTTTTTATCGTTGGCAGACTTATGCAATTTTACCTGTAGCTCAGCAAGTTGCTGTGAGGAATATGATAGATGGTTTGATTGTTGTTGACGAGTATGGTTATATTGCTGATCGCAACACGGCGGCACAAGATATTTTACAAGGCCTTGCGGCGAATATTGGCGATTCCTTTAATGATATGATATCTAGTTGGCCTGCCTTAGCGGAAGCAATTAATAACAGTGAGCAGCCGGTTCATGAGGTACAGCGGGAACGACTGGGACAGGTTTTTTATTATGAATTTCATAAAGTCCGCTTACAATCAAATGGTCATTATTTAGGCATGGTTTTTCTGTTTAAAGATATTACAAAGCAAAAAATGGATCAGTATAAAATGTTGGAACAGGAAAGAGCTTTGTCTATTTTGCAGGAACGAGAACGTCTTCGCCGCGAGTTGCATGACGGTCCAGGCCAAATTTGGAGCTATTTAAAGTTGGAGCAGGAAAGTGCCATTGATCTGATCGCAGCAGGAAAAACGGTAAAAGCTAAAAGCGTTTTGGAAAAACTCGTCAAGACAGTTGATATGCTCCATAACGATGTTCGTGAAGCCATCAATGGTTTAAAAACGGCTACAGCGAAACAGGGATTTTTTCCAGCATTGAAAGAGTTTTTAAGTTGGTATGAAGAAACGTATAGCATTGAAACAAGACTCTTGATTCCTGAAGATCTGATCGTTTCTTTTACACCTAAAGAGGAACTACAATTGCTGCGGATTATACAAGAAGCAATGACGAATGCCCGCAAGCATGCTCGGACTGCTTCGATCGAAGTATCCTTTATAGTTCAAAACGGGCGCATTACGATTACTGTGGCTGATGATGGCTGTGGCTTTTCTTTGGAGGAGCGGCCTCAGGCTCAAGGCGGTCGACATCAAGGTCTAGTGATCATGCAGGAAAGAGCTGGCGATTTAGGCGGACGATTAGAGATTGAATCAGAGCAAGGTCTTGGTACCAAGGTTAGGATTCATTTGCCGCAAAATCAAAGGAGTGCATAGATGGTGAAATGGCTCTTAGTGGATGATAGCAGTTTGTATGTAGAAGGGCTAGCCGATTTTTTGCGTTGCCATGGTTTGAATGTAGTAGGAACAGCCGGAAATGGTTTGGAGGCGCTCGTAAAAGTAGAGATTTATCAGCCTGATGTAATTCTAATGGATGTGCAGATGGAGGGCTGTGACGGCATTGAAACAACGCGAATCATTAAACATGATTTTCCTCATATTGAAATTGTTATGCTTTCCGTATCGGAAGATGAGGAGCATTTATTCGAAGCGATTCGTGCTGGGGCCTCCGGCTATTTGCTGAAACATATGAAGGGCGAGATACTTTGGGCTCAAATTCAAAGTCTCATGCGCGGCGAAGCTCCACTTGCACCTACTCTAGTCCGGCGGATTTTACGAGAATTTTCACAGCTTAAACCAAGCATGGAACAAAAAGAAATAGCCGAAACAGAGCAAGCAGCTTTAAATTCGCTAAGTGAGCGGCAGGAAGCTATTTTGAAACTCATGATTGATGGGCTGACTTATCGGGAAATCAGCGAGACGATTGATTTGCGAGAAACGACGATAAAATATCATGTGAACGAAATCTTGCGGAAGCTAAGGTGTAATAATCGCACACAGTTGATTGCTTATGCATCGAAATTTTATAAAGATGGGCGGTAAGGACAAGGGGGGTAGCCTCAATAGCAATGCCAACGACAGAAGCCAAGAAAGAAAACGCGAGAAGCTGAGAAAGAGTAGGATGAATTAGCTATGAATAAGATTTTTACAGTACAAAGTATTTTTTTAGCGGAAATTAATAAGTATGCTGGGCCAGGGGAAGCAGATCGCGACTACCCCTTAGACTGGGAGCGAATTCACATGGCAAGCTGTGGTCGCCTTGGTCAACTGCTCGCTGTAAAGCGTGGCGTCGATCCAGAAATGGCAGCTATTGCCACGTCGCTTCACGATTATGGCCGTGTGATTACAGGCAGGCAAGCGGGCCATGCTGAGGCAGCTTATGAACCGCTGATAGAATTTTTGACGAATCTGAGACTATTTACTTCCGCCGAAATAGAAAGCTTAGCGTTAGCGGCTAAGCATCATAGTAGTAAAGAGGTAGTTGGAACACCGCTAGAAGAAATTGTAAAAGACGCCGATGTGCTTGATTGCTATCAGTACGGACAAACTCTAGTAAGGCAGGAACAGCGAGAACGACTGGCGCAAGTGCAAAAAGAGTTAGGTCTAATCTAATTTCAGTATGAGGGAAAAAGAAACTGACAGCTGCGTTAAGCGCAACTGTCAGTTTTTTGTACTTATGAGGCAGTCTACACCGCTTCTTTCTCTGCTTGTATGACTGGGGTTTGTACAAGCGACCGCTCTGGTCTGACAAAGATCCAAGCTACCATACCGGCTACGGCGAAGGCGGCGGTAACGGTAATTGCGGATTGCCACCCATAATTTGTGGCAATCCAGGCAGTGAGAATGGGGGCGATAACGCCGCCGATATTTCCCCAGAAATTCATCCAACCAGAGACCGATCCAGCAAAAGCGCCGCCGAGATCAATGCACGTAGACCAGCCAGCTGTAAAGGTTAGGCCGAGTGAGCCGAGCGATAGGGTGAGCCAAAAGACATTGAGGGTAGGTGTTGTGGCGGTAGCGCCAAGATACAGGCCAAGACAGCAAAGGCCGAGACCTACAATGCCCGATAAAGTGCGTATCCGGTGCTTGGAAGCTCCTTTAGCAACGAGTTTGTCACTCCAATAGCCGGTGACTAAGGTTACGAGACACAAAGCGGCCCAAGGAAAGGAAGCGGCAATGCCCATCTTTTGCAGAGAGAAGTTTTGCGCTTCCATGAGGTAGAGGGGAAGCCAAGCTAAAAAGACATACATAATATAGTCCGTAATAAAGAATTGCAGGCCAATGGCCCAAAACTGCGAAGACGATAAGAAGTGTTTCCATGGAGCCATGACTTTTTTCGTTTGTCCGAGAGAAACTTTGTTTTGGTCGATCCAAGCAGCTTCCGCCGCATTTACGAAGGGGCTTTGCTTCGGCTCATCTTTCGCAAAATAATACCAGGCGGCAGCTAGAACCAAGCCCATCGCGCCGAAAATCACGAAGACAGAACGCCAGCCAAAAGCGAGCATGAGTGCGACAGTCAAGGCTGGACCGACAACCGGGCCAAAAAAGACGCCACTTAATAAGAAAGAAGTACCGCGTGATTTTTCATCGTTATGAAACCAGCGATAAATAAAGCGACCGAAAGAAGGTGCTAAGGGACCTTCACCAACGCCGAATAAGGCGCGAACGCCGATAAACAGAGACAAGCTATTGCACGCTGCCGTCAGCGCCGTAAATACAGACCACAAAGCAGCTGCGCCACTGACAACAAGACGATGTCCTAAGACTTCCGACAAAATTCCGCCGGGAATCTGCATGAGGGAATAGCCTACAAAGAAAGCGGTTTGTAAAAGACCCATATCAAGCTTAGTAAAAGCAAATTCTTTCATGATTTCTGGTGTAGCTACCGAGAGATTGACGCGATCCATATAGGAGATGAAGCTGATAAGAAATACAAGTACGCCTAAAAACCAACGGAAATTCGAAGCTTTTTGATTCATAAAATCCTCCTTGAAATTCATAAATGAAGACTGTTTTAGGGTAAATAAAAAACTCTTTCCCCAGGCAAGGGGCAAGAGTTTCATCTCGCGGTACCACCCTTATTGTCCTTTCAAACAGAAAGAACATCTCTCATCAGGTCAAACAACCCTAAGCAAATAACGGTTGCACTCTTGCGAGCTGAGTCCGGCGCAGCTTACTTGGCTCTAGAAACCGTTAAGCTTTGCAGTTCAGGAGTGATTGATTCTCACTGGTTTGTTTCTGGCTCGCACCAACCGCCAGATCTCTGGAAACATCGCAGTAAGGTAGTCTCCTTCATCACTTTTTAAAGTAATTTTTTTATTGTGAGTGTAAAGTTGTAATGGATCAAGTATAGCTTAGGAAGCTGCGATCGTCAAGATTTTTTTGACAGATTTTTTTATAATTTTTTAAAAACAATTTTAGGGACGCCCCGAGAGGCGTTTTGCATAGCTTGTCGTTATTTTGAGAAATTTCCGGATTTTTGCAGGAAAGTCACTGTCTCATAGAGAAAAAATCCAGAAAATCAGCCTTGCTTAAGGATGAGGGGGCAATGGAATGCAGTACTACAAAAATACAGTTTTATTTGTAGATGATGAAATTAGTGTGCTGAATTCGCTTAAACGTGGTGTAGCCGATGAACCCTTTTGGCCGCTCTTTGCGACTTCGGCGGAAGCGGCGTTGGAATTGCTGGCAAAGCATGAGGTCAGTGTATTAGTCACTGATATTCGTATGCCAGGAACAGATGGTATCGCCTTCTTACAAAAAATAAAAGGAATGTATCCTAATACGTTACGGATTGTTTTATCAGGTTATGCTCTTTTATCGCTTGATCAAGTTCTTGCTGCCATGAATCATGGCGAAATTTACCGCTTTATTACAAAGCCTTGGCGTATGGAAGAGGATTTACTGCCCGTATTGCGTCAAGGGATCGAATATTATAATTTAATCAAAGAAAAGCAGAACATAGAACGCTCTTTGCAGCATAAAAATGAAGCTTATAAAAAAATGTTGCGCCTTATGGAGGAAAAGTCTGCTACTGCCGCTGACAAGATTGGTCATGTGGGAAACGTGTTTACGAAGATGTTTTCCGGTTTGGAACGAGAACTGCATAAATCGGATCGGAGTTGGGGAAAAGCCGCTACAAGTCTTAAAATTGTCGAAGCTTTTACATCGTCTTATTTTAAGACGATGCCTGCCGCTTTCAGCGAATTTACTTTATCAGCAGTTGCCGAGGCTTTGCAGCAACATGTGAAAGAGCGCCATAGCGGACTTCGCTATCAAGAAAAGTTACCCCAGGAACTTGTGACGGTTATGGGCAATGGTCCCTTATTGCAGATGATTCTTGCTTGTGTCATTGACCTTGTTTGCTGGTCAGGCGATGATCGAAAAGTGGATTATATTTTATCTTTTGAAAAGTATCAAGACAGGGGCCTTGTCCGTATGAGCAATGTTTTTCAGCTGGGCTATGTTGACGGGGCTACTGTACTGATTGACTCTGATGAACTGCTTACTTATGAAAATCTTGATTATTATGTAAGTCTTTTATCCCTTATGGGAGCGCCTTATGGCATTACGGCGACTTATACCTATGTGAATCAGAATACGTCCATGATTTCGGTAGTAGCCGAGTTATTAATTGCATAGTTTTTATCAGATATAAAAAAACAGACTGGACTTTGTTTTAGGCAAAGTTCAGTCTGTTCTATTTAGCGAATTAGAGGAGCAAATAAATAATGGCGCTCATTACTACCGAGCTTGATAAACAGATGGGAACGGCACGGAATAGTAGGTTCGAAAATAAGCTAGTACGGGCTTCGTCGCTGGTGCAAGCGCCAAGTACAAGGCTGCCGCCAGAGGAAAAGGGCGAGATCGCTGTTGCCTGAGCGCCGATAACAACGCAGGTAAATAAAATCATAGGATTGATGCCTGTGGCGGCAACAAGCGAAGGGATAATCGGGAACAGGGCGGGACAAACAACGCCTAGCGTACTGCTGAAGAAGGACATAATGCCAGCTACAATCGCAAGTGCTATAGGAACAAGGTAATAAGGCATGCTGGAGCCGATCCAACTGGCAAGCAATTTAATCGTTCCGGCTTTAATCGCTACGGAAATGAGCATTCCCACGCCGCAAATCATAATCAGTGTGCTCCAGGGAACATTGGCTATAACCTTTTTTTCATCAGCTAAATTTAATAAGAGTGCAACAACTGACAACACGATGGCAATGAGCCCGATGTCCATTTTGGAGTTAATAAAGGTGATCATTTTATTAGCAGGTAAAATCATATGGAGAATTGGCGCGGCCAAAACGATGACCATCATGAGAATAATTAGATAGAGTGTCGTCTTTTGTTTGCTGTCAAAGGGCTGCGGTTTTTCAATGGTGAAATTTTCTTTGGAGACTTTGCCATTTTTTGAGAAGAGCAGTAACCCGGAAATAACTAGAAGCGGAATCACCATGGTTGTTACAAAAATGGTTGTGGTGTAGGCAAAGGCAGAGTCGGCGGGAAAGCCAGCAGCTTCGATGAGGCTTTTAAACACAATACCGCTTTGACTTGTCATAAAGTTGGCGCCGCCCAAGGCGCCATAATTGGCTGCAACAGCGCCTACCATCTTATTCAAGCCTGTCTTTTCACAGAGCAACAGGGTGATTGGCGCCATGAAGGCCATAACCGTAAAAAAGCCAGCGCCTAGGCCGGCAATCAAAGTTGCGGCAAAGAAGATAGCAAAGGGCAGTAAGTGAGGATAGCGTCGGCAGCCATATAAAAGGTGGTTGGCCAGCTTTTCTAGTGTGCCGTTTACAAGGGCAAAGTTATAGAAGAGAGAAACAGCGAAAATAACAAAAAAGATACTAATCGGCCACATGCTTACGACTTCACTGGATTTTAAGTTCAACATAAAACAACCAATCAAATAAGCAAAGGCAATTGCAAAAAAACCGGTGTTTATTTTAGTTCGATAGCCTAAAATAATAGAAACCGCAATAGCGAGTACCACAAAAAAACTAATCATTTAAAGAAAATCCTCCTATTTCATTATAAAATACTAACAAAATACCACATGACGCTTATGACAATATGTTGTGAATATTCTTGGCATTTTGTATTTTAAATTATATAATGGGTAACTGCTATAATCAAATACTTGTTATTCTATGTCCCCTATAAATTTTTTCTATATAGGTTTATAGAGGAAGCGAGAAGTGTGATGTGTAAAAAATATCAATGAGAGTAAAAAGCGGTACACAAGGGGAGAATTGGCGTGAATTGTATTTTTCTTGATCAAATTACGGATGAAATGAAAGCGTTGCTCTGTCAAGAGGCGCCGCAGGATCTAGAACTGATTTTTCTTAGTGAATTAGAGGAAGCGGAACAGGAGAAAAAACTAGCTGAGGCTGATGCGTTTCTTACGGCAACGTATAAAGTGGATGAAGCGTTCATGAGTAAAGCGCCTAAACTGAAAATCGTTCAGAAAGTCGGTGTTGGCACCGATAATATTGACTCGGTGGCAGCGGCAAAACGCGGTATTGTAGTAGGCAATGTGCCTGGCGGCAATGCCAATGGGGTTGCTGAGCTGACAATCGGCCTGATTCTTGATTTATATCGTAAGACGATCCTGCTTGATCGACGTACGCGAGCCGGACAATGGTCCATGTGGACCTATCGGTCTTGTTCCTATGAAATAAAAGGAAAAACCCATGGTATCGTTGGTTTTGGTCATATTGGCAAACGGGTGGCGGAACTCTCCCGGGCTTTTGGCACGACCTTGCTTTATTATAATCGTACGCGCTTAGAACCCTCTATTGAAGCAAAGTATCAAGTAAAGTATGCCTCGTTGGAAGAGGTATTGCAGCAATCCGATATTGTGAGTGTCCATTTGCCATTAACAAGTGGGACGCGAGATTTTATTGCTGCCAAAGAACTAGCGCAGATGAAGCCAAGCTCTGTTCTCATTCATGTAGGCCGTGGTAATGTGGTAAATGAGCAAGCTTTATATGAAGCTTTGCGACAAGGGAAAATTGCGGGAGCCGCGATTGATGTTTGGGCCAGTGAACCAGTAGCAGCTGATAATCCCCTCTTGCAACTTGATAATGTCGTGGCGACGCCCCATGTTGGCGGTGGGACTGTTGATGCAGCTATTGAGATTTATCGCGCTTCTTTCGAGAAAATTGGCTGTCTGTTACGGTCTTAGCCAAGTATTTCACAATAAAATTACAGAATTTATGATTTTTCAAAGAAATAGAATTTCTTTTTCGCGTAAGATAGGCTAAAATCATAGTAGTAAGACTTTACATTTTTTCAAGAGAAATGAGGAGGAAAACTCATGAAACAACCATTATTTATCGGCTCTGCTGTGGCGATCGTCACTCCCTTTACGGATGACGGCGTCGACTATGAGAGTCTGGGGAAGCTGATTGAATTTCAGATCCAAAACGGCACCGACGCTCTCGTGATTTGCGGGACAACGGGTGAAGCTTCCACAATGCCTGATGAAGAACATATTGCCGTCATCCAATTTGCTGTAGAAAAGGTGGCGAAACGGATTCCTGTCATTGCCGGAACAGGCAGCAATGATACGCGTCATGCGATTGATCTTTCGAAAGAAGCGGAAGCTGTCGGCGCCGATGCCCTGCTCTCCGTAACTCCTTACTATAATAAAGCAACACAAAAAGGCCTTATCGATCATTTTAAAGCGATTGCTGAAAATGTGAATATTCCGATTATTCTTTATAATGTTCCTAGTCGGACGAACTTGAATATTAATCCGGAAACCGTTTATGAATTGTCTAAAGTAGACAACATTGTTGCAATCAAGGAATGTAACTTAGGTCAAGTCGGCGATATTATCAACTTATGTGGTAATAATATGACGGTTTATTCCGGTGAAGATGGCAATATTTTGCCACTCTTATCGCTGGGCGGTACAGGGGTTATTTCCACTATGGCCAATATCATTCCGCAGGATACTCATGATATGGTGATGAAATTTCATGCGGGCGATATTGCTGGCGCAAGAAAACTGCAGCTTAAAACTTTGAATCTCATCAAATCCCTTTTCAGTGAAGTAAATCCGATTCCTGTTAAAACAGCTGTGGGGCTGCTTGGCTATCGCGTGGGCCGTTGTCGTATGCCTTTGAGCGAACTAAGCGATAAGAATTTGGAATTCCTCAAGAAAGAAATGGCCGCTTACGGTTTGATTAAAGGCTAAGCTAAACACGGAGCTAAGCTGCTTTTAAATTTATGGAAACACCTCGCATCGGCAGGCATGTGAACTGCCGATGCGAGGTGTTTTAGTTTTATTCGAAAGAATGATTCAAATTTACTGGTGTGAAATGAAATTGTTCAGTGATCATGCTGATAAATAGCCGTGCCGCCCGGGAAATATAGGCGTCTTTTTGTACGGCGACACACATCGTCCAGTAGGGAGAATATTTTTCCTCAATGTGATAGTAATCAGGATGAAAGGTACTAGGAAAAATATCGAGATATTGGCGGGGAACTAAGGTTATGCCAAGGCCTTCGCAAGCGAGTCTTCTCGCCGTTTCGTAGCTTTTAGTCGTTAAGGCGATGGTCGGCGTAATCGCTGCTTTCTGCAAGATTAAATCAGTGACTTGCCGGATTTTTTGTTCTTGGTGCAGCATAATGAAGGGCTCTTGGGCAAATAAGGTGAGATCGATCTGGGGAAATTCCAAGTCATTCTTGGGTATTGCATATTGTCGCAGCGGATGATTTGGTTTGGTTACCAGCACGAGTGGATCTTTAAATAAAGGGTGAATTTTAGTATTGATATTATTGGCATGTTCATTAAATGGAAAAGTGTGCATGATCGCAAAGTCGATTTCACCTGACGCGAGAGCCTTATCCAGCTCGGTAGAATTTTTTTCAATGATAAATATTTCGATATTTGGACATTTTTGTTTAAAAGCGGGCAGCACCAACGGTAGCATATAAGTAGCCAAATATACGGTAATGCCAATGGTCATTCGGCCTTTTTTCAAATTGTTGATATCACTCACTTCAATTTCAAAATCATTATAGATTTTTAAAATATCTGTGGCCATTTGATAATATCTTTCGCCAGCAAATGTGAGTAAAAGTCCTTTGCTTGTGCGCTTAAAGAGTTTGATCCCAAGGTTTGTTTCGATTTTTTGCATACAGACACTCAGGGATGGCTGGGTTAAAAACAGTTTTTTTGCTGCTTTCGACAGACTTTTTTCATCAGCTACTGTTTTTACGTAAAGAAGTTCACGTTCCGTCATTGTAGTGCAGCGCCTTCTTTCACTATGTATAAATTAAAACTATAGGGCTTATTAGAAATTATGTATTTGTTTATATATATAGAATTATTATATAATTGAGAACGAAAAACAACAAGAATATTCGAAAAAAATAAAAGAATTTCAGCCAAATCTAAAAAGGGAGGAAGACAATGGAAAATAGTGTAAAACCCTTTTCCGAGGAGTTACTTCAGGGCGTAATTGATACGCATATTCATACGAATCCTGACGTACGTCTTAGAAGACTTAATGATATTGAATTGGCTCGTGAAGCTTTGCGGGTAGGGGCAAAAGCGATCGTGATTAAGTCACATCTTGTGCCGACGATGGACCGGGCTAGCATTGCTGAGTTCGTTGTACCAGGAATTCGTGTTTTTGGCGGGCTCACGTTAAATTCGTATGTGGGCGGTATCAATCCGGCAGCCGTTGAGGTTGCTATCAAGATGGGCGCTAAAATTATTTGGCTGCCTACAGCCGATTCATCTCATGAAAAGCGGCTGCAAGGGAAAAGCGGCGGTGTTACCTCCGTAGTAGATCGTAAAGTAACGCCAGAACTGCTTGCTGTATTGAAGCTGATTGCGGAGCATAATATTGTGTTAGGCACAGGCCATTTAGCGCCAGAAGAAACGCTTATCGTTGTGGAAACAGCGAAACAAGTGGGCGTTCAAAAAATCATTGTGAATCACCCGGAATGGTGGTCCATTAATATGTCGCTAGCACAGCAGAAAGAATTAGCGCAGTATGGCGTGTTTTTTGAACGGTGTTATGCCACAAGACCGCCTGGTGAAGGGTATCGGAAAAACTTTGCGATCAATCTGGAAGCTGTTGCTGCAATCGGTTATGAATCGACGATTCTGGCTACCGATGGCGGACAGACGGAAAATCCGCTGTGGAGTGAAGCGTTGGCTGAGCATATTGACTTTTTTGTACAGTCCGGCGTCTCTCGGGTCGCAATTGATCAAATGACCAAAATCAATCCGGCAAAACTGCTTGATCTGCTCTAATCACTATGTCAGCATGCGAGTATCTCGTTTAGGTACTCGCTTTATTTTTACTTCTTTGCAAGAACGTATGTTCTATATTATAATGATAAGAAGTAAGGGAGCTGATCAAAGTGGATGTTTTTGAAAAGCTGAAGATTTTAACGGATGCGGCGAAATATGATGTGGCTTGTACGTCAAGCGGTGTGGATAAACAGGCAGGCAAGGGTGGCATTGGCAGCGCCGCTGCCTGTGGAATCTGCCATACTTTTGCCGCTGACGGTCGCTGTGTTTCGTTGTTAAAAGTGCTTATGACCAATATCTGTATTTATGATTGTAAATATTGTATTAATCGTCGTTCCAATGAGACCGATCGCGCCGCCTTTTCGCCGCGGGAATTAGCAGATCTCACAATTAGTTTTTATCGCCGTAACTATATTGAGGGACTTTTTCTAAGTTCTGGCGTGTTTAAAAATCCTGATTATACTTGTGAACAGCTCATTGCTACGCTTAAAATTTTACGCCAGGAGTATCGCTTTGCTGGCTATATTCATGCAAAGGCTATTCCTGGCGCTGATAGCCGCCTGATCGAACAACTAGGACTCTTGGCAGATCGTATGAGCGTTAATATTGAACTGCCGTCGCAAAAGAGCTTGGCGCTGCTCGCGCCTGATAAATCGAAGCATTCTATTTTAAAACCTATGGGGTTTATAACGGGAAAGCGGCAAGAAAACTCCCGCGATCTCGTAAAATATCGTCATGCGCCGAAATTCGCCCCAGCGGGGCAGAGTACCCAAATGATTATCGGCGCTACGGCTGATACGGATTTTCAGATTTTGCACTTAACGGAAAGTCTCTATAAAACTTATAAATTGAAGCGGGTCTTTTTTTCGGCGTACATACCTGTAGCTCAAGATAGTCTGCTGCCTGCCCTTGATGCGCCGCCGCTCTTAAGAGAACATCGGCTCTATCAGGCTGACTGGCTGCTGCGTTTTTATGGTTTTCAGGCCACAGAACTACTTGATCAAACGCGGCAAAGTTTTGATCCGACGATGGACCCCAAATGCAGTTGGGCGCTTCATCATCCCGAGTTTTTCCCGGTAGAAATCAATCGGGCCGCTTATGAAGAATTACTGCGCGTACCGGGGATTGGCGTCTTGAGCGCTAAACGAATCATTCGGGCCAGACGCAGTGGTTCACTGACATTTGAAGGCGTAAAGAAGCTGGGCGTCGTCTTAAAACGGGCGCAGTATTTTATTACTTGCCGCGGCAAGACTTTTGCGGGTATGATCAAATCAGAGCAGGCGATGCTACAGTCGCTCCTATCAGTAAAGGAACTGCGGTTGTTGCAAGACAAGCCCGGTAACGAACAGTCCACGCAGCTATCGTTATTTCCTGAGGCGGTGGAACAAAGCGTACTTACAGCTCCATCGATCAAGCTGCCTAGCGGTTTGACCGATAAAGTGAAGCAGTTGGAGGCGACAGCATTATGGTAGCAGAAGCGCCTGTTTATCAATATGACGGTACTTTTGAAGGGCTCTTATGTTGTGTTTTTGCCAGTTATGACCGTAAAGAGATTCCTATCGATATTTTGCCGCCTGATCAAGCGGTAACGCTGCTATTTCCAATTGAAGCAATCGCGACAGATGAGGAAAAGGCGCAGCGCGTGTATCGCTCGATTCCGCAAAAAATCGGGAAAGAAGCGCTAGAGCTGATTCAAAAAGCCTTTCTGACGTGTCTGCCCCAAAAGGAATTAGCCATTCTCCATTTTTTACGCCTTGGCTATCGCGTCGGTCCTACTATTATGAATCAGCTGACCGAGGATTGTGTTGACAAGCTGGTAAAAGCAGTACGGTTTTTAGAACGAGAAAGCCATTTATTTAAAGGGTTTATTCGGTTTTCTATATTTGCGGAAGCCCTTGTCGCTGAAATTGAACCAAAAAACTTTGTATTGCCGTTGCTTGTAACGCATTTTCGCAGTCGCTATCCAGAAGAACGGTTTTTCATTTATGATCGAACCCATCAGATGGGGCTTATCTATGAAGCGTATCGGGCTCAGATTCTGCCTATTGCTGATTTTACTATGCCAGAGGCAGATGCTGAAGAAGTGAAATTTCGCCAATTGTGGCAGCTTTTTTATGAAACAATTGAAATCAAAGAACGGCACAATCCGCTTTGTCGGCGCAGCCAAATGCCGCAGCGCTACTGGAAATACCTCACGGAGTTTCAAAGCGACGTTTTGCCTGCAACAAGATTATTGCAGCTTTCTTCGGCTGATCTGAAATAAAGCAAGTCCTCTAGCTTAGGGGACTATTTTTTTGCCCTGTTGCTGTAAACGAAGTTTACCAGTATACTTTATAAATGGACTTATTTTTCAAAACACGATCTATGAAGGAGAGAAAGAGCTATGATTGAACAAAACGGCGGAATTTTTGCCGCTTTTGCGCTTTATATTCTCGTGATGCTGGCTATCGGCATTTATCATTGGCGCAAGGAACAAAGTATGTCAGATTATATTTTGGGAGGCAGGCAGCTTGGCGCTTGGGTGACTTCGATGAGTGCTGAGGCTTCTGATATGAGTGGCTGGATGCTCATGGGGCTTCCTGGCTATGCTTATGTTGCCGGGGTTCAGGCCGGTTGGATTGCGTTGGGCTTGATGTTAGGTACCTGGATCAATTGGCAGTTTGTGGCTAAACGGCTGCGGCAGTATACGCAGATTGCCAATGACTCTTTAACCTTACCGGACTACTTTGAAAATCGCTTTCATGATAAATCGCAGATTTTACGGATTGCTTCGGCTTTATTTATTTTAATTTTCTTTTTGATTTATACTTCCTCTGGTTTTGTTGCTGGCGGCAAGTTGTTTCAAACAGTCTTTGGCCTTCCTTATATTACGGCGATGGTGCTTGGCGCTCTTGTTGTTGTTTTTTACACCTTTCTCGGCGGATTTATGGCGGTGTGCTGGACTGATTTTGTCCAAGGGGTGATGATGTTTTTTGCCATTATTGCTGTACCTGTCACTGCCGCTTGTTTTCTCGGCGGACCAGCGGCTACAGCGCAAGCTTTAAATACGCTGAATCCAGAAATGTTTAATCCTTTTACGAAACCGGATGGGCAGATGCTGACAGCCATCGAAATTATTTCGTTACTTGCCTGGGGCCTTGGTTATTTTGGTCAGCCCCATATTTTAGTGCGGTTTATGGCAATTCGCTCATCAGGAGAAATTCAGCGGGCTACGAATATTGCCATGACCTGGGTCGTTTTTTCCTTGATTGCCGCTGTACTTGTCGGCATGGTCGGACGGGTTTATTTGCAGCAACCCTTAGAAGGCTCCGCTGTGGAAACGGTATTTATGGTTATGACGCATGAATTATTTTCCTCGTTCTTTGCCGGGCTGATTCTCTCCGCTGTTCTCGCTGCTGTAATGAGTACGGCTTCGTCGCAACTGCTTGTTACGGCTTCGGCGGTATCACAAGACTTCTACAAAGCGTTGCTGCGGAAAAATGCTTCAGAAAAAGAGCTTGTCTGGGTTAGCCGTCTTACTGTAGTCGGTGTATCGCTGCTAGCAATTGTGCTTGGCCTTGATCCTGACAATTTTGTGCTAAATATGGTGGCTTATGCCTGGGCTGGTTTTGGCGCCGCTTTTGGTCCGGTACTCGTCATATCGCTGTTTTGGCGGCGCATGACGCGTAATGGCGCTTTGGCTGGTATGATTGTTGGCGGTGTAACTGTTTTAATTTGGAAACAGTTTTCTTGGTTTGGTCTCTATGAAATTGTTCCTGGTTTTTTCTTGTCTTGTCTGACGATTTATGTTGTTAGTCTTTTCGATGAGGAACCTTCGGAAGCCATTTTAGCCGATTTTGCTGAAGTAGAGAAAAATCAGATCTAATTGCTTATACCTAGTATCTACCTAATACAATTCGTATAATTAGAAAAACTTTTTCGTCCTATTGGAGGAAGTAGCAGAATTTTTCTGCTGTTTTTTCTGGTAGGGCGATTTTTGTTGCCTAAATTGCACAAGGAAATGCTGTTCTTTAGATAAAGAAATTTTTGAAAAAATAGAGGTAATTTGTCGTAAAATGACGAAATAATCAGTGGGAAAATAGGGATAAAGCTCTAAATTAAAGAAGGGCAGGTGGAGTGCTGGTAATTTGCCAGCCGGAAAATGAAAATAGGGGCGAAAATAGCAACAGGGTTTTTAATAGTTGTTCTCTTGATGACTGTTTCTGGTGGAATCAGTTGGTATTTATTGCAGCAAATCCGGCATTCAAGTGATCAGATTCAAGATGTAACACTGCCATTGATGGCAAAAACCAATTATGCAGCGCTGCTTGGAGCTAGACAGGTTGCTGCATTACGAGGCTATGTCATTACAAATGATGAAAAGTTTTTACAAGAATATAAAGATCTGAATAAGGAAGCCGATGCGATTCAAGCAGAACTTGTGGCTAAGTCGATTACGCCGCAAGGAAAACAGTATGCGCAGGAGGTTATGGCTTTAGCTGACCAATATGAAAAGATTATTATGGAAAAGGTTGTACCATTGCAAAAGGCAGGTAAAAAAGAAGAATTAATCACGCTCATGGGTACAGAAGTAGCGCCTGTGGCTGGTAAGTTAAGCGAAAAGTATAAGGAATATATTAAATTTCGCGAGAAGCAAATTAATGATACCTTTGATGTCAGCCAAGACCAAATGGAGCAGGCCAAAATAATTATATTAATCTTTCTACTCATTGCGTTTATCAGTAGTATCGTGATCGCTGTAGTGATTACGCGCAAGGTAGCGGGGCCGATTAAACTGGCGGTACAGGACCTCAATACGATTTCGTCTGGCGACTACAGTATTACGGTTCCTGAGGCCATTTTACGCGGTAAAGACGAAGTGGCTGATATGGCCAGGGCGATGGATCAGATGGTGCAATCGATGCGAACGATGCTGCGCAAGATCTCAGCCTCAGCCGACCATGTGGCATCTTCTTCGGAAGAATTAACCGCAAGCGCCGAACAATCGGCTACGGCGGCCAATCAGGTAGCACATTCCATGGTGGATGTAGCGAGCGGCGCGTCAGAGCAGCGGCGTTATGTCGGTGAGGCCACCGAACATATTGGACAGTTGTCTGAAGGCATTGATCATATTGCTGTGAAAATTACATCTGTAGCCGAACAGTCGGCGCAGAGCGCTGATCGGGCGCAAGCAGGCGGCAAAGCTGTCGATAAAGCCGTTTCGCAAATGGTACAAATTGAAACAACCGTCAATACCTCGGCCCAGGTAGTTACTAAGCTAGGCGAACGTTCGAAAGAAATTGGCCAGATTGTCGATGCGATTTCGGGGATTGCCGGTCAAACGAATCTTTTGGCGCTCAATGCCGCCATTGAAGCGGCTAGAGCCGGGGAACAAGGGCGCGGCTTTGCTGTCGTAGCCGAAGAAGTACGGAAACTGGCGGAACAGTCCCAAGAAGCGGCGAAGAAGATTGCCGACCTAATTCAAGAAATTCAGGGTGACACGGACAAAGCGGTTATCGCCATGGAGCATGGTACGCGAGAAGTCAAAACTGGGGCTGCTGTTGTCGGTGAAGCCGGGAGTGCTTTTCGGGAAATTGCGGATCTTGTTACGCATGTATCAGGCCAGATTCAGGATATTTCCGCTGCGGTGGAACAGATGGCGGCAAGTAGTCAAAATGTTGTGGGAGCAGTACAGCGAATTGACAGCTTCAGTGATACTACTGCCAGTGAAGCTCAGGGCGTTTCCGCTGCGTCGGAGGAACAGCTTGCTTCGATGGAAGATGTTGCGTCAGCCAGCCGTTCCTTAGCCCATTTGGCCCAAGAGTTGCAAAGCGCCGTAAGTCGGTTCCGCCTATAAACGAAGCAATTTATCGAACAGCAGCAAGGAGCTATCGCGAAAACTGATAAATCTTTGCTGCTTTCTTTAGATATTTTGCGCTTTGCTTTCTCTGGCAGGAACTTTTATTGTCGATGTGAAATATTTACAACTAGTAATAAGGTCTATTTACAGGGTTTATTAGGTTTTTTATGACAGATTCTCTTTTCACAATTGAATTTTATGAGGAGGGTTTTATGTATGAAAAAAATCATTAATGTGCCTGAAAATGTTGTAGAGGAAATGCTGGAGGGAATGGTTGCAGCCCATCCGCAGTATGTTAAGAGAGTGCCAGGGTTTGATGTTATTGTTCGTGCGGCAGCCCCTCAGCCGAAAGTTGCTTTAGTCAGCGGCGGCGGGAGCGGTCATGAACCGGCTCACGGCGGCTTTGTTGGGAAAGGGATGCTTGATGGCGCTGTGGCGGGTGCTGTATTTACATCACCGACGCCAGATCAAATTTATGAAGCCGTAAAGGCAGTCAATGGCGGCAAGGGCGTACTGCTTGTCATAAAAAATTATACTGGTGATGTGTTGAATTTTGAAATGGCGGCAGAATTGGCGCAAGCTGACGGCATTGAGCTCGAACAAGTTGTCGTCAATGATGATGTAGCCGTAGAAAATAGTACGTGGACAACGGGGCGACGCGGTATTGCTGGAACACTGCTTGTTCATAAAATTGCCGGAGCGAAAGCGGAAGCGGGCGGCAGTTTAAAAGAAGTAAAGGCTGTTGCCGAAAAAGTCATCGCCAATGTACGGTCGATGGGGATGGCTCTAGCGCCTTGTACGGTACCTGCTGCGGGAAAACCGAGCTTTGTGTTAGGCGAGAAGGAAATCGAAATTGGTATGGGGATTCACGGCGAACCAGGCACGCATCGCGAAGAAATTCGCTCAGCTGATGAAATTACAACGCAGCTCCTTGATAAGATTTTTGCGGACCTGCCGCTGGCCGCAGGCGATGAGGTTGCTGTTCTCGTAAATGGTCTCGGTGGTACGCCGCTTATGGAATTATATGTAGCAAACCGAAAAGTGGCTGCTACGTTGGCTGATAAGCAGATTAAAGTAGCAAAAACTTATGTAGGCAACTACATGACTTCTTTGGAGATGGCAGGGTTTTCCATCACTTTATTAAAATTGGATGCAGAATTAAAATCACTGCTCCTAGCGCCGGCTGATACGCCTGCCTGGGTGCAATTCTAAGAGGAGGCGATTGGTGTGAGCCAAATCGTTGCAGCAATTGTCGCAGTAGGCGAAGTAATTATTGCGAATAAAGAATATCTGACAGATCTTGATTCTGCTATTGGTGACGGCGATCATGGCCTCAATATGGCTCGTGGTTTTTCTGCCGTAATCGATAAATTCCAACAGGCTGCAGCGCCGGTCGATATTGGCAGCACTCTAAAGCAACTAGGGATGACGCTGATTTCTACCGTAGGCGGCGCATCTGGTCCGCTCTACGGTACAGCCTGCCTACGCGCTGCGGCAGCAAGCCAGGGGAAGGCGGCGCTTGACAGTAAAGACGTGGCAAGTATGCTGCAAGCGGCCATTCAGGGAATTAAAGATCGTGGTAAAGCGCAACGCGGCGAAAAGACCATGATTGATGCCTTAGAACCAGCCTATGAAGCTTTTACTGCGGCAATGGAAGCGAACGAAGCGCTGAGCGTTGCTTTGGATAAAGCGGTGGTGGCCGCGAAAGCAGGCGTAGAATATACGAAAACCATCATTGCTACGAAGGGGCGGGCCAGTTATTTAGGGGAAAGAAGTCTCGGTCATCAAGATCCGGGAGCCACTTCCGCCACTTTAATCCTAGAAGCGTTGGCTAAGTTTTCCAAGGGGCAGGAGGGGTAATTATGGTAGGTATTGTGCTCGTTTCTCATCATAATAAGATCGCGGAAGGCCTGTTGGAATTAGCGTCGCAAATGGGCGGACAAGACGTTAAAATTATGGCGGCAGGCGGTTTGGAAGATGGGGCGATTGGTACGGATGCTGTGCGGATTTCTCAGGCTGTCACGGCGGCTTATAGCGGCGATGGCGTCGTTATTTTGGCTGATTTAGGCAGTGCTGTGTTAAGCAGTGAAACGGCCCTAGAGTTCTTGGAAGAAGCGATTCGGGAAAAAGTCAGAATTGCTGATGCACCTTTTGTGGAAGGGGCCATTGCGGCTACGGTTCAAGCATCGATCGGAGCGACGCTTGACGAGGTGGTTGCTGTGGCGGAACAAGCGCGGGAATTGCATAAATGCTAGTAGATTAAACAGAACGTGTTTTTCTAATGGTAAGATCTCAAAACTGGTCTATTAGACAGTTTTGAGATCTTTTTCTGTCATAAATTAGTAACATTTATTTGCTATAATAAAAAACAAGGGTTACAGCAAGGGGGTTTTATATTGAAGCAAAGAAGAAAGAGCGCTAGGCTGTTTTTATTGATCGGGGCTGCTTTACTGTGGCAAAGTGCAGGGTGTTTCGGAGCGCCTTTATCCGCTACCGATGCCGTTCGACTTGCACTAGATAAGCATCTTGATATTAAGATAGCCCAGGAAAAAACAACACAAGCAAAGTATACGTTGCAAAGTACGGAAGATGTGAAAGGCTTGTCAGTTGACGCATCGAATACGTTTTACTTAAAGCAAATTCATTTTCATTCTCTGCCAAGCTCTACGTCTTTAACGGTATCGTTGCCGCTTTACAGCGGCGGTAAAAATGAAGGCAATATTGAAGTCGCGAAAACCGATGTGAAGATCGCCGATTTGGATTTGGCCAAGACGCGTCAAGATGTTGTATTAAAAACACTGTCAGCTTATTATGATGTACTAGATGCACAAAAGGTGCAGCAGGTCGATCAGGAAACGGTTGACAATTACCGGCTGCATTTACAAAATGCTCAGGCGCAGTATTACGCAGGGAGCATCGCTAAAGCCGATGTACTTCGCTCGGAAGTGGAACTGGCTGATGCGCAGCAAAGCTTAGTGAAAGCGAAAAATAATACGCAAGTTGCTATGAATAATTTGAAGAATCTAATTCGTTGGAAGAGTGAGGAAGGTCTTGTACTAACCGATGATTTTCAATATATTCCCTGGAATAAGACGCTGGAGCAATGCCTGCAAGCGGCTAAAGCCAATCGGCCGGACTTACAAAAATATCGTCTTACTGTGGACGAAGCCAGGCAAAATATTGATATTGCGAAAGCCGATAAGAAGCCGTCTGTTGCGTTGAATGTGGCTTCTAGCTGGGGCAGCAGTATGATTCCTGACAGCAATAATAGCAATTTATATGTCGGTGTGAGCACGTCTTGGAATCTGTTTGATGGGCAGATTACAACAGCAAAAATTAAAAAGAGCGAAAGCTCTCTTATAGCAGCGCAACTGCAATTAGAGCAGCAAGAAGACTCTGTAGAATTGGCTGTCAAAGAATATTATCTGGGAATTAGTGAAGCGGAGAAACGTTTAAAGACAACACAGGTGGCGATTCATAAGGCTGATGAAGATGCTTTTATTGCTGAGGAAAAGTATAAGGCGGGCGAAGGTTTATTGCTTGATATTATTGATGCCCAGCTGGCTTTGTCAACAGCGAAGAACAATTATATTACAGCGCAATACGATTATGTGACCTATGTGGCCAAATTGAAAAATGCCATGGGAATTGATTAAGGGGGACCGAATCATGTGGGGGAAAATAAGGCGTAAACAAGGTCTCATTGGACTTATCTTGCTTGCTATAGCAGTAAGCGGCGGCTTTTTTTATTATCACAATGCGAAACAGAAAGAAAATGTGCCAGTAGAAACGGTCGCTGTCATACAAGGGTCAATCGTATCGACGGTAGCGGCAACTGGCACGGTAAAACCGGCTAATTCAGTAGATATTACGTCGCAAATTGCGGCGCAAGTAAAAGAAATTAAGGTCAAGGAAAATGATTATGTTAAAGCCGGGCAAGTTCTAGCTATTTTAGAAGAGCGAGCTTTGGAAACTACGGTAGAGCAGGCGCGTTATCAAGTGAATAATACATCAGCCAAGTACAAACGGGCTGAATACTTACATTCGATCGGCGCCAAATCACAAGCTGATTTAGAAGATGCATTGCTCAATTATCAAACAGCCATGTCTAGTTATGCGGAAGGAAAATCAAATTTAGATAAGACTGTAATTCTATCACCTATGAATGGCGTTGTTTTAGGTGAACCTGTGTCGGTCGGTACGGTTGTTACCGCTGGCGTTAATAATCCCACAGTCATTATGATGATTGGCGATGTGTCAAGTAAAAAAGTAAAGGTAAAAGTTGATGAGACCGATATTGGCAAGGTGAAAGCGGGGCAGTTGGCAACTTTTACGGTAGATGCCTATACGGATAAGACTTTTTCCGGCAAAGTAGAGCAGATTAGCCAAATTTCTACTAGTACGACTACTGTCTCTTCTTCTAGCGCTTCGTCTTCTTCGTCATCATCGTCGTCTTCTACTAGTGGTGTCATTTACTATTATGTGACGCTTACTGTAGATGATCCGGAAAATCTGTTAAAAACAGAAATGACAGCTCGCGTCAATATTAAAGTAGCGGAAAAGCAAGATGCTTTGCTTATACCTCTATCGGCTTTAAAGACAAGCGCCAACGGTCAATATGTTACTATTTTAAGACCTGACGGAAAGCGGGAAAATGTTTCTGTTACGGTTGGGCTTATGGATAGTGACAAAGTAGAAGTGCTGAGCGGCGTAGCGGCAGGCGATCAACTCGTCGTTTCCTATACGAAATCGCCGACAGCTTCGGCGGCGAAAAAAGATAATGGTCCGCCGCCGCCCATGTAGTGAAGGGAGGGTGCCATTATGGGAATTTTGCTGCAGAATATTAAAAAGTGCTATAAGATTGGTACGGAAGAAGTGGCTGCTCTCGGTGGCATTTCTTTGACGATCGAAACAGGTGAATTTGTAGCAATCATGGGACCATCGGGTTCTGGTAAGTCAACGCTTATGAATATTCTAGGTTGTCTTGATCGACCTAGCAGCGGTTCTTACATTCTGGAGGGCCAGGAAGTTGCCCAACTTGATGATGATGCTTTGGCCGGAATGAGAAATCGACAAATTGGCTTTGTTTTTCAAAACTTTAATCTGTTATCGCGCGTGACTGCCTTAGAAAATGTTGCGTTGCCGCTTGTGTATGCTAGAGTGCCGCAACCGGAGCGGCGAAATCGGGCGACAGCCTTACTGGAAGCCGTAGGCCTGGCAACACGGACGCAGCATTTGCCTAACGAATTGTCAGGGGGACAACGGCAGCGAGTAGCTATTGCGCGCGCCTTGGTAAATGAGCCGAGTATTATTATGGCCGATGAACCGACAGGCAATCTTGACAGTCGTTCCAGTATCGAAATAATGAATCTATTTGGTAATTTGCATAAGCAGGGTAAGACAGTGATTCTTGTTACGCATGAACCCGACATTGCTGAGTATGCTAAACGAGTTATTACCGTAAAGGACGGCTTTATCCTAAAGGATGAGGTAAAGGAGTCTCGTTATGTTTAAAGAAAGCGTTATCATTGCCTTACGGGCCTTGCTCGCCAATAAGCTTCGCTCTGTTTTGACGATGCTTGGTATTATTATCGGCGTAAGCGCGGTAATTGCGATGGTTTCCATTGGCCTTGGTGTTAGAGAAAAGGTGCAGGATTCAATTGCTAGCCTTGGCAGTAATCTTTTGATTGTAAGTCCTGGCGCTGCCTCATCACAGGGGGGCGGGCGTGGTGCGGCTGGCAGCAGTACTACATTACTTTTCGAGGATTCCGAGTATTTAAAGAAGACGGTCAAAGGTATTTTATATATTGCTCCGTCCGTAAGTCGACAGTATCAGCTTGTGGCGGGAAATCAGAACTGGACGACAAGCGTGCAGGGAATTACGCCGGATTATATGGCGATTCGCAGTTTAACAGTAGGCAGCGGCAGTTTTATTTCCCAAAATGATCTCGCTTCGCGCAGTCGTGTGGCTGTGCTTGGCGCAACGGTGGCCCAGAATTTATTCGGTGATCTCAATCCTGTTGGTAAGAATGTGCGCATTAATAATACGCCCTTTCTGGTTATTGGCGTTCTCGATAGTAAAGGGCAGTCCTCGATGGGGCAGGATCAAGACGATATTGTGATGGTGCCGCTGACAACAGCGCAAGAACGTCTTTTGGGTATTACTTATCTTCATTCAATCAGCATTCAAGTTGCTACCATGGAGGAAATGGATCAAGTGCAAGAAGCTGTAACTACTTTATTGCACCAACGGCATAAAATTACGGGTGATAAGCAAGATGACTTTACCGTGAGAAATTTGACAAGCCTGATGCAGACGGCAGCTGAAACAACAGGAATGATTACGTTGCTACTTGGCAGCATTGCCGCCATTTCTCTATTAGTGGGCGGTATCGGCATTATGAATATTATGATGGTATCGGTAACAGAACGGACACGAGAGATTGGGATTCGGAAAGCGATTGGGGCGACCTATCGCGATATTATGCTGCAATTTCTCATTGAATCAATCGTTATTGGCGTTGTTGGCGGTTTGATCGGGATTCTGTTAGGTATTTTAGCTGCTTTGGCTATTTCCGCTTCCGGTGCGCTCCATACAGTCATTTCGCCAGTATCGATTCTTGTTTCTTTTGGCTTTTCTGTAGCAGTTGGGCTCTTTTTCGGCATTTATCCGGCGCGAAAAGCAGCGCTGTTAGATCCGATTGAAGCCTTGCGTTATGAGTAGGTAGTAGCCTTTAGTATTATCTTTACGCATCACGTGAGCGGCGCAACGGAACCTAGAACTGATGAAAGTATTGCTGTTTGGTAGTGATATAAAAATTTTTTATAAAAGAATAAAAATGTGTGCCTAGCGCGGAATTTTTTGTTATACTATGTCTTGATCTAGTATTTTTTACAGAATAAAAGAATAAGAAGCTTTAGACTATTATTTTTATGAGGGTGGGGGTAACGGGAGTGAAAGAACGGGAAGAGGAAACAATAAGAAGTGGCGATGGCGCCTTATTTCGCAAATTAAAGTCGCGTCATATCCAGTTAATTGCTTTAGGCGGTATTATTGGCAGTGGCTATTTTTTAGGGACAGGCTATGTGATTAGTCAAGCAGGTCCAGCATCGTTCTTATCTTACTTACTGGGCGGCTTGATTGTGCTTTGTGTAATGCTGTGCCTTGGTGAATTGTCTGTGGCAATGCCAATTTCAGGCTCTTTTGTTTCTTACGCCCGTGAACTGATTTCGCCTACTTGGGCTTGTGGCGTGGGGTGGTCTTACTGGTTGACTTGGGTAACCTATGTGCCATCGGAAATGATTGCCGGCGGTATGATTATGAATTTTTATTTTCCTGAGGTCAGCGCCATGTGGTGGGCGATTCTCTTCGGTCTCTTGATTACTTTTATTAATTTGGCGCAAGTCGATTCGTTCGGCGAAATTGAATTTTGGCTTGCTTTGATTAAAATTGCTGCTTTAGTTATGTTTGTAATTCTGGCAGCGCTAATCTTTTTAGGCGTTATTGGTGATCAAGGCTATTTAGGAAGCACGATTTTATTGAGTGATGGCGGCTTTACACCTAATGGCGCTTTATCGGTACTACTTACAATGGTTATTGTACTTGTGAATTTTCAGGGATCGGAAATTATTGGTTTGGCAGCAAGTGAAAGCAAACATCCTGAAAAAAGTATTCCTACAGCGATTCGTAATGTTTCCTGGCGAATTATTTCACTCTACCTTGTACCAATGCTACTGCTTGTAACGATTTTTCCTTGGCAAAAGGCCGGTTTGGAAGAAAGCGTTTTTGCGGCGGCGCTCAATTCCTATGGATTGCACTGGGCCGGAGGAATCTTTTCTTTTGTTGTTCTTACTGCGGCCATATCTTGTTCGAATTCCGGTTTGTACGGTTGTATTCGGGCCATCTATGCTTTATCACGCGAGGGCATGGCCCCGGCTTTTCTCAGTAAAACAAACAAAAATGGTGTGCCAAAAAATGCTGCACTCTTATCGATCGGCGCTTGTTGGTTAGTTGTTATTGCCTACACGCTTGATACGACGAAAAGTTTTTATACCTATATGTTGGCGTTATCTGGCTTTACTGGTGCGATTGCCTGGATTTCTATCTGCTGGTGCCAACTCAATTTCCGGCGGCGGCTGGAAAGTTCAGGGGAAGACAGTCGAACCCTGCTTTACCGGACCCCTTTCTTTCCTTACGTGACGTACTTTGGTATTTGGGCGCAAGTTGCTTGTTTGATCGTTGTCGCTTACGATGAAACGTTGCGTATATCGCTTTATGTGGGGATTCCGTTACTTGTCATTCCCATGTTTTGCTATAAAATGCGAGAATATGCCCAGAAAGTTCTTGCTAAAACTTAATGTTTTGTTCGGCGAAGAAGCTGCGAATGTTATGGCAGCTTCTTTTTTTGGGCCTTTTATGGATATGGCTAGAGGGAAACGGAAACTCTTTGTCGAAATGGATCGTGGTACTTAAGGCCTATGAGAAATTAGGAGGTATTTTTGCATGGAAATCAATTTGCTTGATTTACAGAAGCTGTTACAAAATTATGGTGTACTAATTAGCTTTTCTGGCCGCTTTACACAGGCGATTATTGAGGAACTCGGTGAGGCGGTGAAAAACTATTTGGATACAGAAGCAACCTCGCAAAATGCCACTTACAATGTGTTCTCTGTCTTTATCGAGCAGACCCAAAACATTAGAAATTATGGATCAAGGCATGAAGGAAATCCTTTAGGCGATCGGATCGATAATTCAGGGATTGTAGCGATCGGCAGAAATGAAGCGGGCTATTTTGTATCTTCTGGTAATTTAGTAGCAGCTTCTGATGTGGCGTCGTTGACAAAGCGGCTAGATGAGTTAGCTGGTTTAGATAAGGCGGGTCTAAAACGATTGTATAAAGAACAACTGAGGCGGGACATAGGAGATGAAACCGCAGGGGCGGGGCTGGGGCTAATTGATATGGCACGCAAAGCCAGCAAGCCGCTTCACTATTCGATTGTGCCCCACGATGACCAACTTTCCTTTTTTACGTTAAAGGTACAGGTCTAGGAGGATTAAAATGGAAGAGTTATATGTGGAACAAACCAAATCAACACCGAAGATTTATTTTGATCAGGAGAAATCTTTGTTGCGCATTGAGGGACAGTCTTACCCGGAGAATGCTTTCAAATTTTACGAACCCATATTTAAGTGGCTAGAAAATTATTTAAGCACAAGCCAAGAGCAAATGGTGCTGGAAATTTATTTTCATATGCCTTATATCAATACAAGCAGTGCAAAATGCATCATGATGCTCCTTGATAAGATGGAGGCTGCCCATGAAGCTGGCGGTAAAGTCTTAGTAAAGTGGTATTATGACCAGGATAATGATACTGCTTTAGAATGTGCTGAAGAATTTAAGGAAGATTTAGCGTTGCCTTTTGAAATTTGCGCTCTTATGGAAAGCAATGAATAGACAGAATTTATTCTATGATCGGGGCACGATGAAAATCGTTTTTCTGGCTTGTGCTATTCTCGTCCTTGCGGTAACGTTGACAGGGATTATTAGTTATTTTGTTACACGTAGCGCCGTTGTAGATAAGCTAAAGAATCGCGATCTTATTTATATTGCTGAATCAATTGCCAGTAAGGTCGATGACCGCTTGGAGCGGGCTAAAGAAACAGCGAGACTGTTAGCCCAAGACCCTGCGGTTATGGCTTGGCTTGTTGATGCGGAACGAAATGAACAACTTGGCGAGTATAGTAAGCAAAAGCTTGATGATATAGCCAGTCGCTATGATTACGCTAACTCGTTTATTGTGAGTCGTCAAACCGGACAATATTGGGCGGAGCGACACAGAATGCTTCAAATTATGAAACCTCATGATCCTGATTCTCGCTGGTTTTATGATGCGTTGCAATCGCAGCAGCCTGTTTCTTTGAATATTGACTATAATATTGGTCGCCAGGAAACTTTTGTGTTTGTAAATGCTCTGATCGGTGAAGCAACTTCGCCGCTCGGCGTAGCTGGCGTTGGTCTTAGTATCCAGTATATTGCTGCTGAATTTCAAAAATATAAAGAAGGCAGCGCCGGAAGACTCTGGTTGATTGATCGCCAGGGAAAGATTCTGCTTTCCGATCAAGCTGAGCAAAACGGTTATTATTTAAATGACTTTATACCGCCTGAGATATTAGCGCAACTTTTACAGCATGAGGATAGGGTACGAGCTCTCGATTATCAAGATAGCTATGGCCAAATTATGGATCTTGTTGGTGAAACAATTCAGTCAGGCCAATGGCTCATTGTATATCAAGTACCACGTGAAGAAAGTATCGGCTTTTTAAATACGATCAAATGGAATGGAGCCATCGCGAGCTGTGTGGCGCTGTTGGTCATGATTCTTTTATTTTATATTGTGGCTCATAAAATAGCCGATCCACTGAAGCGGGCTATCGCATTAACAGAGCTTATGGAGCAGGAAATTGCTGACCGTACGGAAGAAATATCGGAGCAAAATACCAAGATCCTTGACAGCATTGATTATGCGAAACGACTGCAAGAGTCTATTTTGGCACGGCCCGATGAATTACAGACAGTGCTGAAAGATTATTTTATTTTGTGGCAACCACGTGATCTCGTCGGCGGTGACTTTTACTGGGTTCGCCAGATTGATGCGAAGCGCAGTCTCGTTGCTATTGCTGATTGTACCGGCCATGGCGTACCGGGGGCCTTTATGACAATGGCCGTTAATTCTGTTCTGACTCAACTAGCGCAGCAGCAGGACAATATCAACCCGGCGCTGATTTTGCAACAAGTAAATCAGCGCATGCGAGAAATTTTACATCGTAATAAACAAAATAAAATGACCGATGACGGTCTTGATATGGCTTTATGCTATATTGAAGCAGGCAAAAAGCTGCTGTTTGCGGGAGCTCATTTGCCACTCTATATTTATCGTCGGGGAGAAGTGCAAATTTTGCCGGGAGATCGACAAAGTTTAGGCTATGAGAGGGCTCGGGAAGATTTTCCGTTCACAGTACATAGTTGGGATATTTCGCCTGGCGATCGCTTTTATTTAACGACAGACGGTTACCTTGACCAAAATGGCGGGAAGCAAGACTTTTCTTTTGGCAAGCGACGTTTTATTCAACTCCTTACATCACTGGCTGAGAATTCGATAGATGAACAAAAGGATGCTATTGTTCAGGCTCTCGCTGAATATTCACAGGGGCAGCCGCAGCGTGATGATATTACGGTAATAGGCTTTTCTTTCGATTCGATAGATTATGTAGATTAGGCGGTGAAATTATGGCAGAGAGGGATTGCGATAAGCAACTGTTCGGAGCAGAAGAGCAGGTATTACAAGGAGCTATGGCTGATTTAGCAGCAGAGCAATATCGGGGGAATTCACTGCTAGAAAGATATCGACTGCTTACAGGTCAGTATGATCGTCTACTGAAATTGACTCGAAAGGTTTTTCGAATTAGTGATATGCAAGGAAAGGCCTTGCAGCGTAGCCAGCGGGAAATGCAGAATTTATTGGATAATGCTAACCAAGGTTTTTTGACTTTTGGCGCGGATCTACGAATTCAACCTCAGTATAGTGCGGAATGTGAGCGGCTCTTCGGTCGGAAGATTGCGGGACTGCTTATTATCGAGTTGCTATCAGAGCGAACTCCTTTTGGCAACGAAATGTTGGAACAAATTTTCCAGCGCTTTTTTATAACGCAAGATAGCGCAAAAATGCAAGAAAGTCTAGCCTATTTCCCCTTTTTGTTAGAACGGGAGCAGCAGACCATTCGCGTGGAGTGTAAGTATCTTGCTAGTAGCGATGCGGAAGAAGCGGCAACCGTTATGCTGATTCTAACGGATGTTACGGAAGAAGTTGCGGCGCAGCAAAAAATTTCTTTTTTGAGTTATCATGATAAATTGACCAATCTTTATAATCGAGCTTATATAGAAGAAGCGTTGCCTGAGTTAGAAAAAAGTGAAGCCCTGCCTGTCAGTATTATAGTGATTGATATGAATGGGCTGAAATTGGCCAATGATGTATTTGGTCATCAAGAAGGCGATAATCTGCTTTTGGCTATGGCTGACCTATTGCGCAGTCTTTGTCGTCCTCGTGATATTATTGCTCGCTGGGGCGGCGATGAGTTTTTGCTGCTTTTGCCACAAACTGGCGAAATGGCTTGTGCTCATCTTTGTCAAAGTATTCGCGAAGGCTGTCTGGCAATCAATCACTGTGTCGTTCCCTTAAGCGCTGCTGTCGGAGCGGCAACGAAAGAAACACCGCTTGGTCAAATCATTGAGCTTTTTAACGTAGCGGAAAGTCGAATGTATAGTGATAAGGTACAACGAGGCCAAACTGTACGCAAAAAAATGGTCGCTACGCTCGAAGCGCGGCTTTACGAACGGTGTTTTGAAAATCAAGGACATAATGAACGTGTTGGCGAGCAAGTCGTTTCTTTTGCCAGATTTTTAAATTTCAGTTCGCGTAGCGAGGCGGTAAAGCAGCTTAAACTTTTGGCGAGACTCCATGATATCGGGAAAGTGGCTATCCCTTCGGAAATTCTAGGAAAGCCTAGCGCTTTAAGTAAAAGTGAGTGGGCGATTGTGAAAGTTCATAGTGATGTTGGCTATCGTATGGCCCAGTCCATCGGTGAAACGGCGGTAGCTGATTTGATTCTGTCGTTACATGAGCGGTGGGATGGCGCTGGCTATCCTTATGGCTTGAAAGGCGAAGAGATTCCTTTACTTGATCGGATTTTTTCATTGGTTGATGTGTTTGATATTATGACGCATGATCGACCTTACCAAATGGCTTTAAGTAAACAAGAGGCGATTTTGCAGATTGCCGCCGCCGGCGGACAGCAGTTTGATCCACTTCTGACAGAAAAGTTTTTAGCCTTTCTTGCAGTGAAAGGAGATCAGCAATCAAACTCTCATAGCAATTTTTGACGAAAACCTTCATCAATGGGCTAAACGAGTCGAGAAGGCCTGTCATGATAAAATAACAGACTTTAACAATATTGACGGAATAATGAAAATCATCTAAAATATAACTAAAGAACAACTATGAATTAAGAAATAATTTTTCTCGATAAGTGAATTGCAAGTTTAATCCACTAGCTCATTTACGATCGATAGATAAGTGCAGGTTTTATCTGCTCGGTCTATCGATCTTTTTGTTTGAAGCGAAAAGCCTGGCCAGGTTTTTGCGATAGAAGGAATGTTATTTTGGGAGGAGTGTAGCTATGAATAAGGTAACAGATCTAGATCAAGTGATTGACAAAGTTCAAGATGGAATGACTCTTTTATTTGGCGGTTTCTGTGGTGTAGGAGCTCCCTTAACTTGCATCCAAAAAATTGCTGACAAAGGTGTAAAAAATCTTACTATTATGTCAGTAGTGGCAACCTATCCTGGTGGTAAATTTGATTTAGCGCCGCTCTTTAGCAATGGACAGGTGAAAAAATTTATTTGTGCTCATGCTGGTACTTCGCCAGAAGCAGTCAGCGCTTTGAAAAATGGCAATCTTGATATTGAATATTATCCTATGGGCAGCTGGATTGAAAAAGTTCGGGCTGGCGGCGCTGGTCTTGGTGGCGTATTGACTCGTACTGGCCTTGGTTCTTTAGTAGAAGAAGGCAAAGAGAAGATTGTCGTAGATGGTAAAGAGTATATTTTAGAAAAACCCTTACGGGCTGATATGGCTTTTATCAAAGGCTATAAAGCTGACTTATGGGGAAATGTGCAGTATCGTTATGCTGCGATTAATACGAATCCAACTGTCGCGATGGCAGCTGATTATACAGTAGCGGAAGTCAATGAAATTGTTCCTGTCGGAAAGCTTGATCCACAATGTGTCGGCACTCCTGCTGTCTTTGTTCACGCCGTAGTACAAGGCAAAACATTAGAGGAACAAGCGACTACTTTCCGTGACTTATGGTCGCGGACAGGTCAGCTTCGTTAAGCGAAATAACATAGAATCGGAACCCTATTTTTGAGGAGGCTAAAATCATGGACGGGAAAGAAATGATAGCGCGCAGAGCGGCAAAAGAATTATCAAACGGTGAAGTGGTGAATCTCGGTTTTGGTATTCCGACAGCAGTGGCAAACTATATCCCTGATGGCGTGGAAGTGCTGCTCGAATCGGAAAATGGCGCGTTGGTTTTTGGCGGTGCGCCGAAATTAGGCGAAGAAGATTCTGATGTAGGCAACGCCGGCGGCTTGCCTATCACAATGATACCAGGCTCTTCTTGTTTTGATCTTGCTACATCTTTTTGTATTATTCGTGGCGGCCATGTAGGAACGACGATCTTAGGCGCGTTAGAAGTGGACCAGGAAGGAAGTATTGCCAACTGGGCAACGCCGGTGGCGCCTGGCAAATGGAGTCCGGGTATGGGGGGAGCCATGGATCTGGTAACAGGAGCAAAAAAGGTCATTGTTACGATGATTCATACTGTAAAAGGATCGCCGAAGATTTTGAAGAAATGCACTTTACCTTTGACGGGGAAAGGTTGCGTATCTAAGATTATTACGGAAAAATGCGTCTTTGAAGTAACGGACGCAGGCCTGTTGCTTGTAGAACTAGCCGAGGGTGTTACCGTTGATGAAATAAAAACTTGTACAGAAGCTGAGTTTGCTGTAGCGGCAGAAATGAAGCCTTATCAACTATAATTTTTATAATTTTATTGAGTTCGCGGCTGCCTTACGATTCGTATTCGTAAGGCAGCTTTATTTTTTGTTGAATTTCTTTTGGACCTCTTTCAAAAATAGATATTAAAGAATGACAAGAGTAGGAGGCGAAGCAAGATGCGTATTTTTATTAATCCAGGCCATGCTCCAGACGGTACCCCCGATCCAGGGGCCGTCAATGCCGTTACAGGGTTGCGCGAATGTGACGTAGCCTTAGCGGTAGGCGAAGGTGTTGCTACTTATCTCAGAGCAGCTGACTGCGAGGTGACAGTACTACAACTTGATGATCTAAGCGCCATCGTCATGGCAGCGAATGACTGGCAGGCTGATTTCTTTATCAGTATTCATTGCAATAGCGCCGAAAGTACGGCGGCGACAGGGACGGAAGTGTGGTACTGCAGCGGTTCGTTGGCCGGAGAGCAGCTTGGCGATTGTATAAAAAGAGAAATTCTAGCTACGTTACCCCTAGTTGATCGTGGGATGAAGGAAGCGACTCCTGGCGAAAATGGCTTATATGTACTGACAAATACAGCAATGCCCGCCTGCCTTGTTGAACTTGCCTTTATTTCCAACCAACAAGATGAGGTATTATTACGGGAAGCTCAGCAGCAGGATGCTTTTGCCAGAGCCATTGCCAGGGGTGTGACGGATTGTGATATATATCACGGTCAAAGATAGATAAATTTGCTATACTGACTACAAAAAGTTTCCTTTGGGATACGAAGTAGCGGAGGCGGTTAGATTATGAATCGCAAGATTTCCTTGGCGCCGCATTTGCCAGGCGGGCGAATTACGGCAGAACAAATGAAGCACGTAGTTGGCATAGCTGAAAAATACGGTGCTTCACTGCGCTTAACAGCCAGTACGATTGTATTAAGCGGGATCGATCCTCAGGATCGCGAAGCTGCTGTGGAGGAATTAAAGATGCCCTTAGAATCTTTTATGGCTAAAGCGGTTCGGGCGATTGCCATGTGTACAGGAAAGCCTTCTTGCCCGCGAGGGCAGCAAGAAACAATGACGTTAGGCTTGGCATTGGATGAACGGTTTTTTGGACAGCCTACGCCAGCTAAGATTCGCATTGGTCTTAGTGGCTGTTCTAATTGCTGTTCCGAGCCTCTAGTAAAAGATATTGGCTTGTTTGGGGCGCCCAAAGGCTTTATGCTGGCGATTGGCGGTCAAGCGGGAAGCCGAGTTCAGGCAGGAAAAGTGATTGCTTTAAATTTGCCGGGCGAAGCGGTTCCTGAAGTCATTCAAGCCATTTTGGATTATTATCGCCGCTATGGTCGTGACAAAGAGCGACTTGGCGCTATGATTGAGCGAATTGGCTTAGAAGAAGTTGCTTTTGCTGTAATTCCTAAAGCTTTTCAAATGCCCGTATTAGCAAAATAAAAGGTAGCAGGAGATCGTAGGTTCTCGTCGAATAAAATAAAAATCCAAAAGGCTTTATTTGCTTAACTGGCAGATAAAGCCTTTTAGATATCCACAGGTGAAACGTAGCAGAAGGGAGCGAGAACTGTGCCAATAAAAATACCTAATAATTTGCCGGCTGTCCCCATTTTAGAAAAAGAAAATATTTTTGCTATGGATGAAGATCGAGCCTATAGTCAGGATATTCGTCCGTTAAAGATTTTGCTGCTCAATCTTATGCCAACGAAGATCGTTACAGAAACTCAATTTTTGCGCTTACTAGGCAATACGCCGCTGCAAGTTGAATTTGACTTTTTATATACAGCGACTTACGAACCACGCAATACACCCCATGAGCATCTTGTCAAATTCTATGAAACCTTTGAGTCGATTCAGCATCGTAAGTATGATGGCATGATTATTACCGGAGCCCCTGTGGAACAAATTCCCTTTGAATCGGTAGAATACTGGGAGGAACTTTGCAAAATTATGGAGTGGAGCAAACGAAATGTCTATACAACGCTCCATGTTTGCTGGGGGGCTCAGGCTGCCCTATACTACCATTATGGGATTCCTAAATACTTGTTAGACCAGAAACTTTTCGGCGTTTTTCCGCATAAGGTCAATCAAAAAGAAAAAATGTTGTTTCGCGGTTTTGATGATATTTTTTATGTGCCTCATTCCCGACATACGGAAGTGCGCAAAGAAGATATTCTAAAGGTTCCGCAGCTTTCGATTCTGTCTGAATCAGACGAAGCGGGTGTTTATGCTGTAATTGATAAAACCTATCGCCGCTTATTTATTACGGGCCATTCGGAGTATGATCCGTTGACCTTAAAGGCCGAATATGATCGTGATATTACACAAGGCCTTTCCATTCAGGTGCCTGCCAATTATTATCCTGGCGATGACCCGACGCAGGAACCGATTGTGCGTTGGCGCAGTGCGGCAAACTTGCTTTTTGCGAACTGGCTGAATTATTATGTATATCAAGCCACTCCCTATGATCTAAATCGGCTGCCGCACCTTGAAGCATTCAGCGGTTTAGATGGTGAAGGAATTTAAGTAGGGTTACTTTGGCATTTCTGTCACGCTGCAAGTTAGTGAGGCAGTTTTTTTATAACAAAGTAGTTGAAATTTCAACTACTTTGTTATAAAATAAAGCCTAAAGGGAGGGCTACTATGGTCAAACTAGACAGTCCTGTTTTACGGGAAGTAGGCGCGTTAGCACGGTGCATTCAGTCAATTAGCGATATTCGTTTTCGTGATTTGAATTTACAACGAGGTCAATTCGTGTTTTTAACACGTATCTGCGAAAATCCGGGCATTCACTTTGCGGAATTATCGCAGATCTTAAAAGTCGATAAAGCAACGACGACAAAAGCCGTACAAAAATTAATGAAAGAAGGCTATGTTGAAAGACGGCGCGATGAACAGGATAAGCGGATTTGGCATTTGTATCCAAGCGAAGCTGCACTAAAAAACTATCCTTTGATTATGGCCGAGGAAAATCAGCATATTGCTAGCTGCTTTAACGGTTTTACTAAGGCTGAAGAAGAGCTAGTTTGTCTTCTTTTGGCGAGAATGCGCCAAAATATTGAAGTCGATTGGCTGCATTTGAAATGCGGTAAAGAATAATTTCTAGTAAAGGGAGCGATTTTTATGAATAAATTTGTTATAGTACCTTATGAAGCAGCCTATAAAGAAAGAATCATTGCGTTAATTTTGGCGATTCAGCAAAATGAGTATCAGATCCCCATTAGTCGGGCTGATCAGCCTGATTTAGAAAATGTTCCGGGGGTATATCAACAAAACAAGGGCGGTTTTTGGATCGCCTTGCACGAAGATCAGGTGATTGGCACGATTGCCTTAATCGATATTGGGCAGGGACAAGGCGCTTTGCGGAAGATGTTTGTACAGAAGGAAGCCAGAGGCAAGGCCGTCGGCGTTGCGCAGGCGCTACTTGATCATCTGCATGCTTGGGCCAAGCAGCAAGGATTGCGTGAGATCTACCTTGGCACAACAGAGAAGTTTTTAGCAGCTCATCGGTTTTATGAGAAAAATCAATTTCAGCAAATTGATAAAGTGGCTTTACCGTCTAATTTTCCGATTATGGCAGTAGACACGAGATTTTATCAATTGGCGCTGTAAAGCAGCGAAGGAGTTGGCTTTGTGGCAGAAAAATTATTTTATGTGCTCAGTGACTTTTTTTTGCCCTTACTGGTCGGGTATTATCTAAGAAAAAGCCATAAAATGAGTGAAACGGCCTGTAATTGGCTGGTGCGGTTTAATATAATCGTCTTTGGGACACTTTTATCGGTGCTAAGTTTTTGGACTTTACCGCTGAATTGGCAGTTAATGTGGCTGCCGCTGTTCGGAATTTTGCTGAGCTTGATTCCTGGAGCGGCGGCCTATCCCTTTAAACGAACTGCCACAGGTCATTTTCGCGGCAGCTACTTAGGTTGCGCCATGTTGTCTAATATTGGCTTACTTGGCGGTTTATGCGCTTTCTTTCTTTATGGCGAACAAGGTTTTGCCTATATTCAAATTATGGCTTTATTTCAAAACCTCGTGTTCTTTTTAGTCTGCTTTCCTATGGCCGACTATTTTAGACGCCGTGATGATGGTGAAGCGAAGAAAGGCGACATCGCTTGGCGTTCCTTGTTTTTGAACTGGAACCAACTTCCTGTTGCAGGTCTTATGGTAGGAATGGTTTTATATGGTATGAGTGTGCCGCGTCCGCCGTTGCTGGGCGATTTTTTTGCAGCAACGATTCATATTTCTACTTGGGCGGCGTTGCTGCCAGCCGGTTATTCCATTCGTTTTTCTCAAATGCAGCAATATTATAAAACAGCAACAGGCCTTATCCCGATCAAATTTATTCTTACGCCGTTAGCTGCTTATGCACTCGCGCAGGGGATTTTTAGTGATTCTGTTATACTGGGATCTATTTTAATTGGCGCCAGTGTTCCCACTGGGATTAATGCGATTATTTTAGCTCGCTTATACGATTTGAATTTACCATTGGCAGGGGCTGCTTTTTTTGTGACAACATTGTTTTTTTTATTTCTAGTCTACCCCTTATTGTTTTGGGGGCTTCATAGTTAAGTTGGTAGTGGCAGGGAATTTTTTTCTTGGCTAAGCCTTGCTTTACAGGGGGGCGAGTGCTACACTTCTTGACATGAAGCTTCGTGCAGTTCGCTTTTCGGGAGGGAAACGTATGTTAAATCATTTTTTTATGCGCTGCAATCAGTTGCTAGGGAAAAATATGATGTTTATTATTTTTTTCGGACTCATTGCCGGTACATTTATACCAATAGCTGACTCAGCTTCTTTACGTACTGTAGTGATTGGTCTTTTTGCCTATATGACTTTTGTGACTGCCTTAGGGACGAGTATGAAGGAATTTCTTGGTATTATTCGTAAGCCCTTTGTCCCCTTGTGGGTGATATTCCTTGTTCATGTTATGGCGCCAGTTACAGCCTGGATTGTCGGTACGGTTTTTTATCCTGATGAGCCGTTGATTCGTCTCGGTTATTTAGTGGGAGCGGCGATTCCGATTGGCGTTACTTCGATTATTTGGACAGCCTTGGCAAAGGGGAATGTGGCGACTTCGCTTGTTGCTGTAACGTTAGATACCTTTATTGTTCCCTTTGTATTACCGCTGTTCTTTAATCTGATTGTTGGTCAGACTGTTTCCATTGATTATTTACAGATGATTGGCCAGTTGGCCTTAATGGTTACGATTCCTAGTCTTATTGCCATGGTCATTCATGACTGGACCATGGGGGCTGTCGTGAACTTTTCTCAAAGTTTTGGCGGTGTGACGGCGAAAATCGGCATGTTTATTGTAACTTTTATTAATGCGTCCATGGTAATGCCACAGATTCACTGGGATGCTTCGATTGTGAAAACTATGGGAGTTACGTTGCTTGTAGTAGCCACTGGCTATTTCGTAGGCTTTTTAGGTTCTTTTTTACTAAAAGACCGCTCGCGTCAATATACGCTTACCATGATCTATAGTGTGGGGATGCGCAATAATGCTTGTGGGCTTGTTGTGGCTTTAACGTACTTTCCGCCGCCAGTGGCGATTCCCATGACGCTTTCGATCCTATTTCAGCAGCCTTTGGCTTCGTTGATTTCTTCGTTTAGTAAACGACTGGGTGCGGAAAAAACGGTAAAACCGGTTCAGGTTAATTCCTAAGGCAATATATTAAATTTAACAAAAAAGCTTTTTCACTTTTGGCGAGTTAGAGCCACAAGCGAAAAAGCTTTTTTCATGTATTATTGCCATTTAAAAGTTCTAATTAATGAGACTGGTTCCAGTAATCACCCAAACAAGGGCGAAACTGATTACAATGGTCATATTCGCTACAGCGCCGACAAATTTCTGATCATAATGAAATTCAATAGCAAAAGGAATCACTGCTGTAGCAATTGGCAGGATGAGGCCTACTAACACGGTGTATTTGAATAGTTCGCCAAACGGTGCAATAAAAAAGATGGCTAGTCCCACAGCTAATCCAATTACATAGCGAAAAGCAAGAACTTTGCCAGCTTGTTTTATATGACTGAGACTAAAGGAGAAACTGAGGTAGACGCCCAACAGTAACAGAGACAGCGGACCGTTCGCTTTGGCGATTAGACCGGTGAAAGCAACAACAGGCTCCGGCAACGTAATTCCCAGCAGCGCAATAAAAAAGCCAGCAAGATAGGACATAAGCGGCACGGACTTAGATAGGCGCGTAAAAATTGTTTTTACGTCAAGGGAACTGTCGGCAACTGAATAGTGATTAGCTAATAAGTAACAGAGCCCGAAGGTAACTAGAGCGTTGCCAATATCAAACATACCAAAGTAGGTAATTCCTTCCTGACCCCAAATTACTTCAATAAGTGGATAGGCAAAAAGGCCGATATTGAAGCCAGGAAGGACCATCGACATGATGCCCCGGGTCGAACGAGCCTCGCGTTGAAAAAATAAAATACCTAATAGCGCCATAAGACAGCCATAAATGAGGCTGAAAGCCGAGAGAGAGAGCAGTGAATAGTCAATCGTTACTTTACTAAACGTCGTAATAATTAAGGCTGGTAGTGTCACATTAAAGACGATACGAGCCAAGGCTTCGCCGTCGCTTTGGCGGATCAGTTTCACTGTTTTTAAAAAATAACCGAATAAGATGACGAGCAGGGAAATAAATAATTGACTGGTTACTGAATCCGACATGAGAATCCCTTCATTTCTTCAATAAAATAAGCGGGGGTGTCCCGCTTCTCATCGTTGAGGTGCTTAGATTGGCTACATTCTAGCATGTTTATCCGGTCTTTTCAATGGATTTAGGCTCGATTTATTAAAGTAAGTTTACTGTGAATTTTCTTGAATGTCTTACCAGAGCTTGTTATAATCAATTACAAAGAATAAAAAAATATATTATTGTTAAGATGAGTCTTATATATCGAATGGGAGGATGGGGGTTTTATAGCAATCACTATGGAGCGACAAAAGGGAGAAACGATTTTATCATTACATAAAGCAATAGACATTCTAAGTTTGCTGCAGCAGCAGGGAATGCCCATGGGAGTCACCGAAATTGGTCGCACTTTAGGGATGAATAAGAGTACAGTGCATCGAATTTTGGCAACTTTGGAGCAACGAGGTATGGTACAGCAAGACGCTGAGAATGGGCGATATTGGTTAGGTTTAAAACTCTATTCTTTAGGTATGGCCGTGAGTGAAAATATGCCGCTTAAGGCCGTGGCTTCGCCCTATATCCGGGCTTTGTCGCAGCAGTTTAATGAAGTGGTGCACTTAGGCGTTCTTGATCGAGCTGCCAGTGTAGACCCCAGGTTTCTTATTGTTGATAAGATTCAAATTCAGCAGTTTTTAAATATTACTCCTTCGATTGGTTTTGGCGCACCTTGCCATTGTTCTGGTCTGGGGAAATGCCTACTTGCCTTTACTCCCAGTGAGTATGTAGCGACTTTTACTGGCGCCGCCTTATCACGTTATACGGAAAAGACGATTATTGATTGGCCTAGTTTGTTAGCGGAACTTGCTTTCATTCGCCGTCAGGGCTATGCCATAGATAATGAAGAATTGGAAGTGGGGTTAAGCTGTATTGCAGCGCCGATTCTGGCTAACAATGGGTTGCTTATTGGGGGCGTCAGTCTTTCGGGACCGACTTACCGAATCCAAGCATCGCAAGTAGAAATGATTGCAGCGGTGCAGGAGACGGCGCAGAAAATTTCGCAGCAAATTGACTAATTTTTTTTCGGGAATAACCGGAACATAGTATCGTAATGCGAAACAGATTGTTTATACGCAATCTGGACTTGAATAAGGAGGATATATATGAAACGTATTTTAGCGATTAATCCTGGAGCGACTTCGACTAAGGTAGCCGTTTTTGATGATGAAACGCCTATTTTTAAAGAGACAATGGAACATCATGGCCCGGAGATGGAAGCGTTTTCACGTGTGGTTGATCAATACCTTTATCGCCTGGAGCTGATTCGTAAAACTCTAGCAGCAAACGGCATTTCTCTAAGCAGTATCGAAGCCGTTGTTGGACGTGGCGGATTGTTAAAACCGCTGGAAGGCGGGACTTACCAAGTGAATGAAGCGCTGGTTGAAGATTTGCGTCAGGCGGCGCGAGGCGAACATGCTTCCAATCTAGGTGGTGTTTTGGCTTATGGTTTTGCTCAGGAATTAAAGATTCCCGCTTTCATCGTCGATCCGGTTACAGTCGATGAATTAGAGCCTGTAGCGCGTATTTCAGGAATTCCTGATTTAGCGCGTGTCAGCATGGCTCACGCTCTAAATATGAAGGCGGTAGCGCGTAAAGTCGCTTTGTCCCTTGCTAAGCCTTATGAAGAGTTAAATTTAGTTATTGCCCATTTGGGAACGGGGATTTCTTTGTCAGTTCATCATAACGGACGAATGATCGATTTTATCGATGGCAAAGAAGAAGGCGCTTTTGCACCGGACCGTTGCGGCGGTTTACCGGCAAGTCAGCTCGTGAAGCTGTGCTATAGCGGCAAGTATACCTATGAAGCGCTCAGAGATCGTTTATTTGGCAAGGGCGGTTTTTTTGCCTATCTTGGCACGAAGGATCTGCGTGTTGCTGAAGAACGGGCGAAAGCAGGCGATAAAACAGCACAACTTATTTTAGAAGCCTTTACTTATCAAGTTGCCAAGGATATTGCGGCGTTGGCGTCGGTGGTGAAGGGCAATGTAGATCGCATTATTTTGACTGGCGGCATTGCTTATTCCGAAGCGGTTGTTGGCGCTATTAGCGAACGCGTTGTATTTATTGCTCCCGTAGCAGTTATGCCAGGAGAGGAAGAATTGGAATCTCTTGCCTCCGGCGCTTTGCGTGTACTAAATGGGGAGGAAAAAGTTAAAATTTATGCCTAGTTTGTAAAGACATTTTTTATTGATAAAAAGCTAAGAATGACAGGAGGAATTTATGTGAAAAAGTTGCTAACAGGCAATGAAGCGGTGGCGCAAGGCGCTTATGAAGCAGGCGTCGTTTATGCAGCCGCTTATCCTGGTACGCCTAGTACCGAGATTTTGGAAAATATTGCTCAGTTTAAAGGGGACATCATTGCGGAATGGGCGCCAAATGAAAAAGTCGCCTTCGAAAATGCGATCGGCGCGTCGCTAGGCGGCGGGAGAACCTTGGCGGCCATGAAGATGGTGGGGGTGAATGTAGCAGCTGATCCGCTCTTTAGTTTTGCCTATTCGGGTGTCAATGGCGGCATGGTACTTGTCAGTGGCGATGATCCTGGCTGTCATTCCTCGCAAAATGAACAAGATAATCGGTATTATGCTAAGTTTGCTAAGGTGGCTATGGTGGAACCGAGCGATAGCCAGGAAGCAAAAGATATGGTTAAAACCGCTTTAGAGATTAGTGAAACCTTTGATACGCCTGTGCTATTCCGTATGACGACGCGCGTTTGCCATAGTAAAAGCATCGTGACGTTAGGAAAGCGGAGTGAAGTCATTAAAAAAGCCTATGTTAAAAATCCCGCAAAATATGATTTGGTCCCGGCTGTAGCGAAAAAGCTGCGCGTAAATTTGGAAGAACGGCTGCAGACTTTGCAGCGCTACGCGGAAGAAACGCCATTAAACTATATCGAATGGCACAGTAAAAAAATCGGGATTATTTCCTCGGGGATTGCTTTTCAATATGCCAAGGAAGTTTTTGGCGAAGATGCTTCCTATTTAAAGCTTGGCTTTACTTATCCGCTACCGCTCGAAAAAATCCGCACCTTTGCCGCTGCCGTTGATACGCTCTACGTCGTGGAAGAGCTTGAGCCTTATTTGGAAGAGCAGATCAAAGCAGCTGGCATTGCTTGCATTGGTAAAGCGAAAATTCCTTATACCGGTGAATTAAATCCTGATATTGTCGCACAGGCTCTCCTTGGTAAACGTCGCGAGATGATTTCTTATGACGCTTCCGTTGTAGTAGCGCGTCCGCCGGTTCTTTGCGCGGGCTGTCCTCATCGCGGGTTCTTTTATGAACTGGGAAAACGTAAGAATGTAGCGATTATGGGCGATATTGGCTGCTACGCTTTGGGCGGCGGCGATCCCTTAAATGCCAAAGACGCTGCCAACTGTATGGGCTCTGCTCCCAGTGTGGGGCATGGTCTGCAAAAGACTTTCCATTATTTTGGGGAAGATACGCGAGTAATTTCTACAATCGGCGACTCTACCTTTTTCCATACTGGTCTTATGAGCTTGATTGATATTGTCTATAATCGCAGCAATACAATTACTTGTATTCTTGATAATCGAATTACTGGTATGACGGGCCATCAGGATCATCCTGGCACTGGTTATACACTGCAAGGGATGCCAACGAAAGCGCTTGATATTGCTTCTGTGGTAAAAGCCATTGGCGTGGATCATGTCAAAACCATTAATCCCTTGCGCCTTGATGAAGTCAGTGAAGCGCTCGATTGGGCCTTGGCTCTTGACGAACCTTCGGTCATTATTACGCGTTGGCCTTGTGTGTTAAAGAAAGCATCGCCGCAAGATCACGAAGAATTCGGCGACTATTTGGCAAAATGCAAAATTGATCAAGCGAAATGTATCGGTTGTAAAAAATGTATCAAAACAGGCTGTCCCGCCCTTCGTTTTGATAAGGCGGCAAAAAAGAGTTCGATCCATGCGATGCAGTGTGTGGGCTGCGAGGTTTGTGCGCAGGTTTGTCCGGTACAGGCGATTGCCAAGGAGGGGAAATAAGATGGCGACGAAAAATATTTTATTAGTAGGCGTTGGCGGACAGGGAACCATTTTAGTGAGCAAGATTTTATCTACAGGTCTTATGGCTGCCGGCTATGACGTAAAAATGTCAGAAGTACATGGCATGGCCCAACGCGGCGGCAGTGTGAGTACCCAGGTTCGCTATGGTGAAAAGGTGTATTCACCCATTATTGGCAAAGGTGAAGCCGATATTCTCGTATCTTTTGAACAGATGGAAGCGCTGCGCTGGTTAGATTATTTAAAGCCTGATGGCAAAATCGTTGTCAATGATTATCAGATTCCCTCAGCGCCGATTTTGAATGGAAAGTGCGATTATCCTACAGGAATTTTAGAAACTTTACAGGAGAAAGCGGCAACGACGATCGTAGCTGCAGAAAAGATAGCCCTTGCGCTGGGCAATGGTCGTTGTATGAACGTTGTTTTATTCGGTGCTTTAGTCAAGGCGATGGACCTTACCACAATTCATTGGGACGAAGCAATGAAAGAACAGATTAAGCCCCAGCTTGTTTCAATCAATCAGGCCGCATTTCAAGCGGGGTTAGAGACAGTCTGACAGTTGCCAAGCCTTAAGGGGCATGGTATCATAAGAAAGAGTCAACAAAAGAAAACGTCGGCAAACTTATCGAAAGGTAAGGACGCAAAGCTTTGGGTCTAAGGACAGATCTGTCTATGAGCGCCAGGTTGCAATCAATTTGATGAGCAGCCTGGTTTTTTTGTTGCTTAATTTAGGTAAATAAGGAAGGGTTTTACATGTTACAATATTTGGCCCAGTTCTTGGGCCGCTGTGAATGTTGTGGCCGTAAGGCTACGCGACGCCTTGAAATGTATAACGATGGGCAGAATAAGTCCAAAGGGCATTATTATTGTGAAAGCTGCCTGAGTAAAGGCCTAAATCAAGCTGTTTCAGGCGAGTTTTTAGCTACAGGAAAAAAATTCACCTTATTTCATTCTGCAAATGAATTGGAACGAGCTGGTATTGCTTGTACTAATTTTTTGCAGAAATAGAACAAGAATAAAAAACCGCCGCAGTAAGCTTACGACTACATGAATGCTTACTGCGGCGGTTTTTTATTCTAAATAGAGGATTTGATCGGATTTTAGCGAAAAAGAATAAAAATAAAGATTTTCAGCCTGCAAGTAATGAGTGAGGTGCCAGGATGCGCTATTGTATTTTTTGCGGTGTAGAAATACCGAAAAGTGCTTTGTTTTGTCAGATCTGCGGCAAACGACAACCAGATCAAACGGAAGAAATGGCTGAGGCGGAAGCGGAAGCTGTAGAAACTGAGTTGGCAGATCCAGCGCCGCCGACTGGGTTGGCTGCTTTTTTGGCTTCGCCCAAAAAATTAGTGATTGCTGGAGTTGGCGCTTTTGTCGGGCTAATTATCATAGTAACTTTTGTTATTGTTGTTGTAACGAAAAAATAAGCGGTTTTTCAAATCTGTATAGATTGGATATTTCGGAGGAGATTAGCTATGTATTGTCCTCAATGCGGTGTGACCATCAGTGTGGAAGGAAATTTTTGCGGCAAGTGTGGCAAGGATGTGGCCTATCTAACACAATCAGATAAACAGCCAAAAGCTGCCGTTCCTGCTTCGCCCACAGAAGAACTCGCCTCACCAGTACCAGAGACTACAGCGACGGAGGGTTTGGTTATTACAGAAGCCGAAGTAGCCGCGGCTGCTAAGGCTGCTGAAGAGTTGTCAGGCGAAGGCGGTGACTCAGCGAAAAAAGCGGACGAAGCATCAGAGCAAGTACCAGAGCCAAAACCGCCGCAAGTGGGTGCATTGTCTGGCGGTAGCGCCGATCATAAAAAACCTGCTGTCGTTTATTTTTGTAACTCTTGCGGTACGGCTGTTTTTGCTGAAGATAACTATTGCTACGAATGCGGCAAAAAGACACAAAAAGAATATTATTGTCAACAAGCTGCCGGTTTTACGAAGAAGAAGAAAGTTCTATTTGGCCTTATCGCCCTTACCGCTTTTTTTGGTACGGCATGGCTGATGTATCGTTTTGCTAAGTCTTGGTTTCATTAACTTATTGGTGATTCGCGCTATTTACGTTTGAGGCATGATTTAGTTTTGCTATCATAGTATATTTTAGTATATTTAAAATTTTCTTTATCAGTATTCATGTTATTTTGTTATAGACATCGATAAAAAAATCTGCTATATTAAATCAAATGGTAAGCCGTGTCTTCTCTGAAGGGATAAAAATTCTTTTGGCGTGGTGGCTTATCATTTTTTTATTATAATTGCATGCAAAGAAGGGGGAGAAAGTATGGCAAATTTTGATTTCGTCAGTCTGATTAAGCAAGATCGGGTAGAGAGAAAGCACGAGCATTTTTCTGGCACGCTGCTTGATTATCTGAAAATCGTAAAAGAAAATCCGAAAGGAGTCATGCTAGCTCATCAACGCATGCATGAACTATTAACAGCGCCAGGCGTTGATATTGTAAGAACAGAAGAAGATCCGCGCTTGAAACGGATTCATGGCAATGATACGCTGCGGCGTTATCGCTTTTTTGAGGATCAGTTTTTTGGCATCGATAAAAGTATTATGAAAATCATGCGTTATTTCCACTCTGCAGCTATGAAAGGTGAGGAATCACGGCAAGTTTTATATTTAGTAGGGCCTGTAGGTGCAGGAAAATCTTCTTTGATGGAAGCGTTAAAACGGGCCTTGGAGATGAGTCCGCCGATTTACACTCTGGAAGGCTGCCCGATGCGGGAAGAGCCGCTGCATCTAATTCCTAAACATTTACGACCTCAATTTGAAGAAATTCTTGGTGTTAAAATAGAGGGGGATTTGTGCCCAGTATGCCGTTATCGTTTGAAAAATGATTTTCATGGTGAATATGAACGATTTCCTGTAACTGTGGCTGAGTTTTCCATCCGTTCCCGCAAGGGCGTTGGTGTTGTACCGCCAGTTGATCCTAACAATCAGGATACGTCGGTGTTATCTGGCTCTGTCGATATATCAAAAATGGATTTATATTCGGAAGACGACCCGAGAGTTCTGGCTTTAAATGGTGCTTTTAATGTGGGCAATCGCGGAATTGTGGAGTTTATTGAAGTGTTTAAAAATGATGTAGAGTATTTGCATACGATGATTACGGCGACACAGGAAAAATCAATTCCATCGCCAGGAAAAGGCTCGATGATTTATTTTGACGGAATTATTTTAGCTCACTCCAATGAAGCGGAGTGGAATAAATTTAAATCAGATCATACGAATGAAGCGATTTTGGACCGGATTGTCAAAGTGGAAGTGCCCTATTGCCTTGAACTAGACGAAGAAGTGAAAATTTACCGAAAAATGCTGAATAATAGTGCTTTTTCCGCTCATATTGCGCCACATACCATTGAGATGGCTTCGATGTTTGCCATTTTGAGCCGACTTTCTCCTTCAGCCAAGATTGATCCCTTAAATAAGCTTAAAATTTATAATGGCGAAGAAATTGTAGAGAAGGGCTCCACCAAAAAGGTCGATATTTTTGAGCTCAAAGATGAGGCGCAACGGGAAGGCATGACTGGCATTTCTACTCGCTTTATCATGAAAGCGATTGATACGACTTTATCGGAAGCTGAATCGAATTGTATCAATCCGATTGCGATTATTGATACTTTGATTAAAGCAGTTAAAGAAATGGCGATTGGCGATGAAGAACGAAAACGCTATCTTGGTTTCCTCCAAGACACAATTAAAAAAGAATACAATAAGCTCTTAGAAAAAGAAGTGACGCGGGCGTTCATTCATGGCTATAAAGAACAGGCTGAGAGCCTCTTCAATAATTACCTCGATCATGCCGAGGCGTTCGCTAATTCATCAAAGATCAAAGATCCTCACACTGGCGAAGAGCTAGAACCTGACTTGAAATTTCTGCAGTCGATTGAAGAACAGATCGGCATTAGCGGTTCTGCTGCCGCCGGTTTTCGCCAAGACGTAACATCGTATATGTTTTCGCTGCTGCGAAATGGCGGCAAGATTGAATATAAAAGTTATGAGCCTTTAAAAGAAGCGATTGAAAAGAAATTGACGGCTTCGGTAAAAGAGTTGTCGCGCGTTATTACAAAAGCCAAAGTGCGTGATAAAGAACAAGACGGTAAGTATGATGCGATGGTCGAAGAAATGAAGCAAAGCGGTTATTGCGATCATTGTTGTAATGTGATTTTAAAATATGCCGCAAATAATCTCTGGAAAGATTGATTTTTGAATTTGCATGACAGGGGAGGGGAAGGGCGCCATGGCTGTCTTTAAGGATGGTAGCAAGGCTAGTTCCGATCGTTCCCAATGGGATCGCAAGCGACATCGCGAACTAGTCGAAGAAGCGATCAAAAAAGATCTTGGCGGCATTGTGGCCGAAGAGAGTATTATTGGTCAAAGCGGCAATAAAAAGATAAAAATTCCCATTAAGGGAATTAAAGAATATCAATTTATTTACGGGAAAAATACGCCAGGAACTGGTTCAGGCACAGGCGGTGAGGCGAGAGGTCAGTCGATTGGTAAGACAAAAGAGGGTCAGGGAGAAAAGATCCCTGGCCCAGCTGGCAGCGATGCAGGGGAAGATATTTTTGAAACAGAAATTACTCTTGATGAGTTAGCAAATTATCTTTTTGAAGATTTGCAGTTGCCTGATTTAGAACGGAAAAAGTTTTCGCAACTGGAAACGCGTCATAAGCATAAACGTTCCGGTTTTCAGAAAAAAGGAATTCCGCCGCGGTTGGCTAAAAAAAGAACGCTTATCGAAAAAATTAAGCGCCAGCAGACAAGCTTACGGGAAGCTGACGTTGCAGCAGGGGAAGAAGAACGGCCGCGAATTCCCTTTCGGGAAGAAGATCTTAAATATCACCGTATTAAAGAAGATGTTGATTATCACTCCAATGCAGTTGTGTTGTGCATTATGGATACTTCCGGTTCGATGGATCAGACACGCAAATATCTTGCCAGAAGCTTTTATTTTCTCTTATATCAATTCGTCCGCTACAAATATGAACAGGTCGAAGTTGTCTTTATTTCTCATTCCACCGAAGCTAAGGAAGTAACAGAAGCAGAATTCTTTCACAAGGGTGAGTCAGGCGGTACCTTTATTAGCAGTGGCTATAGTAAGGCTCTGGAGATTATTGAGCAGCGCTATAATCCATCGATCTGGAACATTTACGCTTTTCATTGTTCCGATGGCGACAATTGGTCGGAAGACAATGAAAAAGCGATTACTTTGGCCAGCAAGCTTTGTGAAATTTGCAACCTCTTTGGGTATGGCAATGTGGGCGCGCCACAGTGGGGCAGTACGATTCAGGACGACTTTGCCAAGAAAGTAAAAGCGCCGAATTTTGTAATGACATCTATGCTAACTAAAGATGATATTTGGCCGTCCTTTAAGAAAATTTTAGAAAAAGAACAGGCAGGGGGGGAGGATTATGAATGACTATACCTTAGCAGATCTTGCCGCCTGGAATGAGAGGATTGAGCAGCTTGTTGGAAAAATCGGCCTGAATACCTATGAGCAGCACTTTGAACTGTGTAGCTATGAGGATATGCTTTGTTATGAAGCCTATGTGGGCATGCCATCTCATTACCCCCACTGGAGCTTTGGCAAAGCTTATGAACGGCAGAGAACGTTTTATCAGTATAATTTGACGGGTCTACCTTATGAAATGGTTATTAATTCGGATCCCTGCATTGCCTACCTCATGCGTGACAATACGCTGCTCTTGCAAATTCTTACAATGGCGCATGTTTATGGACATAATGATTTTTTTAAAAATAATCGCCTATTTAGACAAAATACCAGGGCGGAATATACGATTGAAATGTTTAAGGCCCATGCGGATCGAATTCGTAGCTATATTCAAGATCCCACGATTGGCCCACAAAAAGTGGAGCGAATTTTAGATGCGGCTCATGCACTGAAATTTCAAATTCCCCGTACTATTTTGCCCAAACGCCCCCCAGAGCAACAAGCTGAAACGGCGGAAAAAGCGGGTTTAGATTCGTTTCACCATGATTTGCTGGGCTTTTTAGGCGAAAAAGGCAACCTGGGTGAATGGGAAAAAGATTTAGTTCACATTGTAAGGGAAGAGGCGTTGTATTTTGTTCCGCAGATTGAAACAAAAATTATGAATGAAGGGTGGGCCAGCTATTGGCATTATCAGATTTTGCAAGAACTGGATTTGCCGCAAAGTCTTCACCTGGAATTTTTACAGCGCCACAATTTAGTGATTCGGCCCCATCAGGGGCGCATTAACCCCTATTTTGTGGGATTTAAGATCTTTGAATATCTTGATAAGCGGGACGGACGCGAGTCACTTATGGCGATTCGCCAGGACGAGCGTGATCAGTCTTTTCTACGGCGCTATTTGAATGAAGAATTATGCCGTGATCTCCACCTCTTCACTTATGAGGCAAAAGGTGAAAATTTTGTCGTAAGTGAGGTCGCTGATGAACTAGGCTGGCGCAATGTGAGAGATCAGCTTGTTCATTCAGTGGGAATGAGCGGAATTCCCTTTATTTACCCTATCGATATCGAAAAGGGCATTTTGATTTTAGAACATGATTTTGATGGTCGTGAGCTTGAGCTAGCTTATGCGCGGCAAACTTTAAAACATATTGTGGAACTTTGGGGCAATTCGGTTGCATTGCATACTGTTTTATCAGGTAAAAAGTGGGAGATTATTTGTACCGATGATCAAAAAATTGCCGAAAGGGAAGTTTTTTGATTCTGATAATTTCTAATTTGGTGCTTTTTTGTCGAATTTTAATAGTTAACTATTGCCACTTTTTCCTAAGCGCGGTATACTCCAATTAAGGACTGTTATATTAGTTTTAGAGGAGTGATGTCATGTCCGTAAGAGTATTGATTGTAGATGATTCACCTTTTTCACGAACGATTATTGCTGATACTTTAACAGATGCTGGCTATGAAGTCGTTGGCGAAGCAGATTCATTGGATGAACTGTTAAAAATTTATTCAGAAGAGAAACCCGATATCGTAACAATGGACATTGCCATGCCGGAACATGACGGTTTTGATTGCAGTCGGGCGCTACTTCGCGAAGATCCGAAAGCGAAAATTGTTTTACTGAGTTCAATGAAAGATGAAGAAACGGAAACCGAAGCGAAACGAATTGGTGTTTCCGGTTATGTACAAAAGCCAATTGAGGCAGAATCAATAACCAAAGTAATAACGAATATTTTATCGCCTGATTCACTCTTTCTGCAATTAAAGGAACGCGCTTTAGAAACCTTCCAGGAGGCTTTGGCGCAAAATATTACGCGCATGACAAAAAGTCCAGTTCAGTTTGCCAAAGAGGAAGGAAAAGAAAATCAATATTCTTCCCAGGGCATTACAACAGTCATTGGGATTATCGGACAATATTCTGGTTCGATGATTATGGATATATCAGAGGCAACGGCAGGGGCCATTGCTGAAAAAATTCTTAAACGGCCACCAAAGGGAAAAGAGGAAGTATTGGCTATGGTTGCCGAGCTTGCTAATATTATTGCGGGTATCGGTTGCTCCATGCTGAATAAGAAAGAAAAAGCCCTTGGTCTTCGCGTTTCGCCGCCTAGTATGTTCCACGGCAATAATACGGAGATTATCAGTCCTACCGTAGATATGGAAATCGTAATTGCCGAAACCGATTATGGCAAAGTGATTCTCGGTATTGGCTTTAAGAAAGGGTCGGTATTATGGATGTAAATTTAATCAATCCAATTTTAGCAGCATTTGCTGAGATTTTACCGCAAATCGGCCTACAAAAAGTCGAGAAGAAAGGGATCTCTTTAGTCGGTTCCACTTTTACTTATGAAGGCGTTCTTTTGAATATTGCCGTTATTGGTTCGATTAAAGGCGTGATTTTGATCGGGATGGATCTTGAATCTGCTAAAAAGTTTGCTTCGAAAATGATGATGGGAATGCCGGTTCCTGAATTCGATAAACTAGCGCAAAGTGCTGTATCGGAAATGGGTAATATGGTTTGTGCCAATGCTTGTACGCAATATACCAAGATTGGCATTGAAGGCTTGGATATTTCTCCCCCGACGATGATGATCGGTCAAAGTGGTCAGGTTACCTTATCGGTACCAAAAGTCATTGTAATTGATTTTGTTGTGGATGATGAGATTAAAATTAATATGCATTTAGGTTTAGAAAAATAATATAGTGTGATTACAATGAGATAAAAGCGCTTAGTGAGAAAAGCTAAGCGCTTTTTTTGCGGTTTTTTGCAGAATGATTTGCCGCTAGACAGTAGTCTATTATGCTTTGATAATTTACAGCGACAGGAAAAAGATGAAAATAGTAGAATTATAAGAAGACAGAACAGGACGATAAATTTTTACATGGACGTAGCGGACAAAAGAAGGTATCCCGATTGAATTTGTTATTAGTTGAAGATGATGAGAATTTGTTAGAAGCTTTGGCACATCTTTTGCGGGAAGTAGGCTATTCTGTTGATTTGGCTCGCAATGGGAAGATCGGAGCGGAAATGGCTTTAATTGGCGATTATGATGTAATGGTTCTTGATCGTATGCTGCCTGAAATGGATGGCTTGGCTTTATTAAAGGAAATTCGGCAATGGGGTAAAGATATGCCCGTCTTATTTCTAACAGCGAAGGATTCGCCGCAAGATCGGGTAGAAGGTCTTGACGCTGGCGCTGATGATTATTTAGTGAAGCCCTTTTTTACGGAAGAGCTGCTCGCAAGACTTCGCGTGTTAACTAGGCGGAAAGGAAAGGGCGCTGTTGGCGAAGTGATTGAAGTGGCGGGGTTGATTCTAGATCCTTTGCGCAATGAAGTGAGAAAAGGCGATCAATTTTTTCAACTAACAGTCAAGGAAGTAGCGTTACTAGAACTTTTGATGGTTAACTACAAGAAAGTTGTAACCCGCGAATGTATTATTGATAAAATTTGGGGCTATAATTCGGAAATTGATGTAGCTAGTATTGATGTATATATTCACTTTTTGCGAAAAAAACTCCATTTGAAAAATATTAAGACAATACGCGGCGTCGGCTATTGTCTGCAGGAGGCGGGGGATGTTTCATAGACTTCGTCTTAAGTTGACCTGCATTAATGCTTTTATTATTTTTAGTTTGTTTTTACTACTTATGGCTGGCGCCTATTTGTTTGTTCAATGGGATATGGAGCGACGAACCAATGAAGTTGCCAGTCATATGATCCATGATATTCAATCAGGTGTTTTGATGGATGATTTTTCCCAGCGACGACCGCCCGAACATTTTGAAGGTGCCCCGCCGCCGTTAGCGCCATTAGGTCCGCCGCCGCCGGGACCGCCTCAAGGAAAAAATTTTTTCTTCGCCGTAGAAGCGGCTGGAGGGGAGCTCTTATTTCAATCTTCTGGCGCCTTAGAGCAAGACAAGATGCTGCTATTAATTGGGAAAATAAAGCAGGAAGCTTTCGTAACTGGACAGTGTTCTTTGGATCAGACCATGTATTCCTATTGGCAGGCGTCCATTCCACTTTATGGCGCTTCGCCAGAGGCAAAGCTTTTTTTATTTTATGATTTATCGCATGATCGACATGTGTTGCAGATGATATTAATTACTTTTTTGTCTGTGGGAGCGATTTGTACACTCTTGTCGTTTGGGGCTAGCTTTTTTTTGGCGAATCGGGCCATGGTGCCTATTGTGAAAGCTTGGCAGCAACAGCGGGATTTTTTATCAGATGCATCTCATGAACTCCGGACACCTTTGACGGTGATACAAACGAATTTAGCTATTTTGGCGAGAAATCAGGATTGTACGATTGCTAGCCAAAGCAAATGGTTTGGCCATATTCGAACAGAGTGTGACGCAATGGCGGAGCTTGTGAACGGCTTGCTTTTTTTAGCCAGAGCAGATGCTAATCAGAATATACTAGACTGTCGTTCCTTTGATTTACAAGCGACAGTACGGCGTGCTGTGTTGCCCTTTGAGACGCTTGCAGCGGAAAAAGAAATTGTTTTTTCGCTGCAGGCAGAGGAAGAAGTTTCTTTCTATGGCGACGCTGGGCGATTGCGACAGGTTATTACCATTTTACTTGATAATGCGTTGCGCCATACGCCGCCGGGTGGAACGATTCAAGTTGCCTTGCAGAAACAGGCGGACCAATTGAGGTTGACAGTCAAAGATACTGGGACTGGCATTGGTGAGGAACATCTTACTAAAATTTTTGATCGTTTTTATCAGGCCGATCCATCACGTAATGCTGGCGGTGCCGGATTAGGTCTGGCTATTGCGAAAATGATTGTGACAAGTCATGGTGGTAAGATTTGGGTTGATAGTGAATTAGGGCAGGGAACTTTATTTATCATCGAACTTCCTTCTTAATTTGATTTTAAGAATCTGTTTCGATAAAGATAGGTGAGGCAGGTTGTTTTACAACATAAGGAGGTTTTTGGATGAATATTTCTTCTGTCAACGATACAGCGAGTCTGTATTATCGCCGTCATCACAAAACAACAGCGAATTCTAGTGATAGTGCGGCAAGCAATACAACGAGTAGTACGACAAGTGTCGCAAATACTGCAAGCCAGGATAGTACAGCTGCGCAGGCTTTTTTTGCTAGGCTGATGAGTCAAAGTATTTTGCCAATCAATGCGAGTGATTCGTCTAGCTCGGAAACGACTGACAGCAATTCCCTTACGACAGTCGCCGCTACTTCTTCAAGTAGTACTAGCACGACTACGTTATCCTTAAAAGATTTTCTTGATAAAGTGAAAAATGGAACCGTGACAGACTCGGACCTTAGTACCATGCAAAGTGAACTTGCGGCTATTGAAGGAGAGTCTGGCAATGGTCTGATGCCGCCAATGCCGCCGGAGCCACCAGCTTCTAATCGTGAATCGACTTTGCAAACGACGACTAGCAATTCTTCAAGTAGTACCAGCACGACTACGTTATCCTTAAAAGATTTTCTTGATAAAGTAAAAAGTGGAACCGTGACAGATTCGGATCTTAGTACTATGCAAAGTGAACTTGCTACTATAATGAATGTAACTGGTCAGAATATGGTTCCCCCGCCCCCGCCGCCAGAAGATCAAGAATCTGCCGTTACTGGAGTAGCTGCTAGTGATTCGAGTACAAGTTCTTCTGATGACTCAACTCTGAGTTCTTCCACTAACGCTACTTCGGCGACGCTTGCGGCTTGGCGCAGCCAAATTTCCGATTCTTACTTGCAAAATAGTTATTACGTTCATCCTTCGAAGGGGTTTGACGCGAAATCCTAAAGAAAACTGCCTGCCTCAATAGTTGTAATTATTATGAATTTGTAAACGGAAAAAATTGTCGAATAGAATAATTCGCTGTATAATAAGAGTGAGGGAAGAAACTGTTTCAATCCCCATAAAGGCAAAAGGGAGGGTTCTGCGATGGCAGGAAAAAAACTAATTGTCGCTTATGATGGATCAACTGACAGTAAGAAGGCCTTAACAATGGCTGTTGATTATGCCAAGGAAATAACAAGTGAAATTTACATTTTGTCGGTCTACGATGTGCATTATGCCTTGGCTGACGGCGCTTACTACAGCGAATTTGCTAAAGAAAGCGAACAGGCTTTTGAAGAGAAAATGACTTTAGGTAAAAAGTTTTGTGAAGAACAAGGAATTGCTGTAACAACAGAAGTCTTGCAAGGCGATCCCGCTGATGAAATCATTAAATATGCTCGTCGACAAAAGGCCGATTTGATTATTACAGGTACGCGAGGTCTTGGCGGTTTTGCCCAACTGCTACTAGGAAGTGTAGCGCATCGCTTAGTTACCTATTCGCCAATACCTGTGCTTGTGGTAAAATAGATCAATAAATTAGTGTTGACAATTTTGCTTTGAAAAGCTAGAATATCATTAACACTTGTAATGTGTGTAATATTGTAATAGGCAATGAACGGAAATAGTAAAGGGAAGAAGAGTTTGCAGAGAGCCAGGGGGTGGTGAAACCTGGTAACTTACTTGTCTTGAACTCGTCCGTGAGCTGCTGCCCGAATTAGTAGGGTTAGCCGGGGTTCCCCCGTTATAGGGATAGACGGTGTTAGCCGTTGAAGAAGCGGGTTCAGTTTGTTTGAGCCAATTAGAGTGGTACCACGAGTAGCCTCCGTCTCTAGAATGAGACGGAGGCTTTTTGACGTCTTTACGGAGTTTTAGAAAAGAGTGTGCTTAACAACAAGGAAAAGAGGGATGTAATTATGCAGGAAATGAGTGGAAAAGCAGACAAAAATCAAAAATGGATTATGTTGTTTTTATTGTGGCTTATGTTTTTTGTGGCTTATTTAGATCGTGTCAATATTGCCGTAGCCGGGCCGACTATGATGAAAGAACTAGGAATGAGTCCGCTGGTTTTTGGCAGTGTCTTATCGGCTTTTACTTTTGGCTATGCTCTTACACAGATTCCCGGTGGTTTTTTAGCTGATAAATTTGGCGCTAAACGTATGCTTGTGATTGCGCTTGTCTGGTGGTCAATTTTTACAGGCGTTACGGGACTTGTTTCTTCGGTGACTTCCTTAATTGCTGTTCGGGTGCTCTTTGGTATTGGTGAAGGCTTAGGCATTGGCGCTCAGTTTAAGTTAGTAGGCGATTTTTTTTCTTCTAAGGAGCGATCTTCAGCCAATGCTTTGTTTTTGACGGCTTTGGCGATGGGCCCTGCTTTCGTAGCGCCTTTGGCCAGCTATCTGATTGGGATTCTCGGTTGGCGGGAACTTTTTCTCTGTTTTACCATACCCGGACTCCTTATGGCCTACTTATTTCACCGTTTTACACCGAAAAATCCGGCTGAAGCAGTACCGGCAGCGGCGATGTCGGAAAATATGGCGTCAGAGCCTAGTAAAGAAAACAGCGCTTCCTGGAAAGACGTACTGGCTTTTCCTACTACCTGGTTGATATTTTTTACTTATATGTCCTTCAATATTGCTTTTTGGGGCTTTATGTTGTGGCTGCCAAGTTATTTGAGTATGAGTCGTCAAATTGCTCTTAAATCTATGGGGATTTATGCATCGCTTCCGTATATGGCTGGCTTCTTTGGTTTGCTTTTTCTCGGTTGGCTTGGCAGTAAGCCGCTCTATCGCTATCGGGCTGCTTTGATTTCTGTGAGCTACTTGATTGCCGGAATTGCGCTTTATGTAGCCTTTATTCAGGAAACTGCCATGGATTGTCTGATGGCTCTGTCTTGTGCCGGTTTTTTTCTTTATGGTGGTTTTGGTCCGTTCTGGGCTGTCGTACTTGATCATATCCCTGAACAATTTCGGGCAACTTTAAGCGGTTTCGTGAATTTTGGCGGTCAGATCGGCGGTTTTTTAGCGCCGATTATTGTTGGTGCCATTGTATCAGCCACAGGGTCATTTTTGGGTGGTTTTCTCTTTATGACTGGCGGCTTAGTGACGGCGGCGGTGCTGCTCTTTGTTTTGCAGATATTAGGCAGCCGCAAAGCAAAGCGGGAAGTTGAGGCCTCCGTGGCACTCGAACCGTAGACGCACTTAGGAATTAGTAGTTTTTTATTACTTCAATGCGATAGTTTTTTAATTTACGATACAAGGTACTACGATCTATTTGTAAGAGGGCGGCGGCCTGCGTGATGTTGGAATGACATTGCAGTAGAGCCGCTTCGATTTTTTCTTTTTCACTGAGGGGAGCTTGAGCGATTGTCGGCGCGATTGGCACAAGAATGTCTTCTGGTCCTTCCCAGTATTTTTGAATGGTTTTTCCTGATATATTTACTTCATTGCAAATGATAACAAGGCGTTCAATGAAATGCATAAGTTCGCGCACATTGCCTGGCCAAGTGTAATTTTCTAAGGTTTCATAGGCATCTGTTGTCATAATAAGCTGTTTGCCATGAGTGAGATTGTAGCGGTTTAGGAAATATTTCGCGAGGATTTTAATATCGCCCGTACGGCGACGCAGTGGCGGCAGTTTTAGGGTAAGGACTTTCAGGCGATAATAAATGTCTTGGCGAAACTCGCCTTGCTGTACTAGTGCGAGCAAATCTTTATTCGTCGCCGCAATAATTCGTACATCTACAGGGATGTATTTATCATCGCCGAGACGCATAACTTGTTTTTCCTGCAGGACGCGCAGCAACCGGCTTTGACCATAACGATCCATTTCGGAAATTTCATCAAGGAAGATGGTGCCTTTATGGGCCATTTCAAAGAGGCCTTGCTTTCCCTTCTTGGTAGCGCCGGTAAAGGCTCCTTCTACATAGCCGAAAAGCTCGCTTTCTAAAAGATTTGGCGGCAGACCGGCACAATTTACGGCCACAAAGGGGCCGTTTTTTCTTTGGCTTTGATTGTGGATGCTTTGTGCAAATAATTCTTTGCCTGTTCCGGATTCACCGGAGATGAGTACGCTGGCGCTGGTTGGCGCCATTTCCTGGGCAATTCGCTTTATTTCTGACAGGGCCGAGGAATTACCTAAAATAGCGGTAAAGTGGTACTTAGCAGTCAGTCGCTTGGCTAGAACTTCATTGCGGATTTTAGCTTCCATCTCTTGGATTCGCGTAATATCTTGAAAAGTTAGGATTGTCCCCGTGAGTTGATGATCTACAATAATAGGGGCTGCATTTAAGCTGATCCAGGCGGGCCCGATTTTGATAATCTGACCGATTAGTTCCTGATTTTCAGCGACTGCCGTCTGAAAAGGTTCTAGTTGAGCAACCTTGTTAAGGTCTTGTCCCAAAACCTCGGTGGCAGATATATTTAGCAGACGTTCGGCTGTAGGATTAAATACGGTAATTTCATTGTGACTGTTCATACCAATAATGCCCTCAGCGGAATAGTCAATTAAAACTTTTAAGCCTTGAGCGCGTTCTTTTTCAATTTTGCGGCCTTGGCGAATTTTTTGCGCTTCCATAAAGGCGGATTTTAAGGCAAAATTGCCAGAACGAACTAACAGGGAGGGGAGTCCCTGTTTTTTTGCTAATAGTACGGTTTTAATGCCGCCAACGACAATATCAGCTTGATCCTTAGCGGCTGCTTCGATTTTTTCCGAGATATCGTCTGTTTCGCTTAAGGGGTAAATGATCAGGTTAATACCAATAATACGCGACAGACCTGCTAAATCATGGGACATATTGCTAAAGGCGACTAAAGCAACTTTCGGCTGAGTCAGGCCAGTGATTTTTTTGGCCTCATAGAGAACTTGTGCTAAGTCTTGGCCAGTAATGGGGATTTCAGCAACGGGAATGTTGATGTGCGAATCAATGATGACTTTGGCAGTACCGCCGCGGCAGACAATAACATCAACATCGCTTGTTTCTAGTTTCTTAGCTAGCCGTATGCCGCGGCGCAAACGAGCCAGATATACATCGACATCCTGTTCTAAAGCGAGTTCGCGGATGATTTTTTTCCCTTGGAGAAATAACTGCTTATCAGGGGCGATAAAAGCGATTTTAGACATCGAAAGAGGCTCCCTTATGATTTTTCTTCATTGTATAACGAGATAGCATAGAGTGCAACAGTTGTAGCAATAGTTTGCTGCGATTGTTGTGGACATTTTAGAACTTTTTAAGACAATTCGTAAAATTGCCTTGCATTCCGCTATTTTTAAAATTGGCATGCGATTTGCAATAATAAGTGCTGACGATTTATTTGTTGGTGCAGCGAAAAATCGATGGAATACTTGCCAGTAAGGAGAGGAACAGAGATGTCCGAACTTGTATGTTCAACAGAAAAACCCTTGTATATCAAGATTCATGATGATGATAATGTTGCAATTATTGTAAATTCCGGCGGCTTGCCAGCTGGTACAAAATTACCTGGCGGCATTGTACTTACAGAAGAAATTCCCCAAGGGCACAAAGTGGCTTTGAAGGATTTGGCCAAAGGCGATGAAATCATCCGCTACGGCGAAGTAATCGGCTATGCCCTGAAAAGTATTGTCCAAGGAAGCTGGATTGAAGAGTCGCTAGTAGAGCTGCCGACAGCGCCTCTGCTCAGTGAATTGCCTCTGGCTAATAAAGTACTGAAAGATTTGCCAGCTTTAACAGGCTATACTTTTGCAGGCTATAGGAATGCTGACGGATCGGTTGGTACTAGAAACATTTTAGGAATCGCTACAAGCGTTCAGTGTGTTGTTGGCGTGGTAAACCAGGCTGTAAAGCAGATTAAAGCCCAACTGTTGCCCAAGTATCCTCACGTCGATGATGTCATGGTAATCAATCATAATTACGGCTGCGGCGTAGCGATTAATGCCCCTGAAGCTGTTGTGCCAATCCGTACACTGCAAAATTTAGCCGCTCATCCTAATTTTGGCGGCCAAATGATTGTAGTCGGCCTCGGCTGTGAAAAATTGCAGCCAGAGCGGGTTCTGCCTGACGCTGAGGCAGATACGATTATTCTTCAGGAGCAGAAGGGCTTTGCCGCCATGGTAGCGGAAATTGTCCGTTTGGCTGAAACCAAATTAGCAATCCTCAACGAACGGCGGCGGACGACTTGCCCGGCGGCGGATTTGGTTATTGGTATGCAGTGCGGCGGCAGTGACGCTTTTTCTGGTGTCACAGCCAATCCGGCGGTAGGCTATGCTTCTGATCTCTTAGTGCGCGCTGGCGCTACGGTGCTTTTCTCGGAAGTGACGGAAGTACGTGACGCGATTCACCTATTAACGCCAAGAGCAGTCAATGAAGAAGTCGGACGAGCTCTTTTGGCGGAGATGGAGTGGTATGATCATTATTTAGCGCTAGGCGAAGCCGACCGCAGCGCAAATCCGGCGCCTGGTAATAAAAAAGGCGGCTTAGCTAATGTAGTGGAAAAATCTTTAGGCTCTATTGCTAAATCAGGTAGTAGTGCGATTTGCGGTGTTTTAAAGCCTGGTGAAAAAGTAACAGAAAAAGGCTTAATTTATGCGGCGACTCCTGCTAGTGATTTTGTGTGCGGTACGCTGCAACTGGCTTCAGGAATTCATATGCAAATTTTTACGACAGGACGGGGAACGCCGTATGGCTTACAGCTTGTACCTGTTGCCAAAGTGGGAACACGCAACTTTTTAGCTGAGCAGTGGCCTGACTTGATTGATGTGAATGCCGGCAGAATTGCCACTTGTGAGGCCACAATTGAAGAAGTGGGCTGGGAGATTTTTCGTTTGATTTTAGCTGTAGCCAGCGGTGAAAAACAAACCTGGGCGCAAAAGTGGGAGCTTTATAATGATCTCTGCTTGTTTAATCCAGCTCCTGTGACCTGATTTTTTCTAAAATAAGAGAATGAAAGGACGTTTTGCATGAATACGGCAGGCGCTCTTTCTTATTTGTTCATTGTCGGTGATATGAAACAGGTAGAATTTGATCATCTGAAATAAAGCGTATTTATAACAGCAAAAAAACGTCGTACTAAGTAGCTTAGTGCGGCGTTTTTGCTTTATAGCAGTACTGTGTGATTCGTGAAAACAAGGGAACAGGAGATTTTTTGATCCTGACGAAGTAAGAAAGTACATTGTAAGAGAATATATTCGTTGGAGGGAGAGGGATTTTCGTTATGGAACAGACCTGTATAGAATTAGCGAAAGCTTTATCGGAAACAACAATTGCGCGGCGGCGTGATTTTCATAAACACCCCGAAACCGCTTGGACGGAGTTTCGTACAGCGGCTTTGATTGCTGATGTTTTGACGGATTTAGGTTATGAAGTACAAGTTGGCGCCGAAGTGGTGAACGAAGCAGCAATGATGGGAGTTCCGTCTTCCGAAGAATTGGAGCGCTGCCGCCAGCGCGCTTTGGCGGAAGGCGCTAAAGAACAATGGGTTGCCAAAATGACTGGCGGTAAAACAGGCGTTGTCGGCACTTTGTCGTTTGCAAAGCCTGGTCCGACGGTGGCGCTGCGCTTTGATATGGATGCCAATGATTTATCGGAAGTAGCAGAGCTAGACCATAGGCCCTATGCCGAAGGGTTCGCTTCAATCCATCAGGGAGCTATGCATGGTTGCGGTCATGATGGACATAGCGCTATCGGTCTTGCTGTAGCGGAAATTTTAAAATCGCTTGCCAGTCAGCTCGCTGGACAGGTTAAGCTTATTTTCCAGCCGGGTGAAGAGGGCGTTAGAGGCGCTAAGTCAATGGTGGCAGCAGGCGTTGTTGATTTTGTCGATTCTATTTTAGGGATGCATTTAGGTGTTTCTTTAACAAAGTTAGGACAACTCAGTTATAAGACGGACGGTTTTTTTGCTACAACGAAAATAGATGCTTTGTTTCAAGGCAAAGCGGCTCATGCCGGCGGGGCGCCGGAACAGGGTGCTAATGCGCTGGTGGCGGCAGCGACAGCGTTATTGAATCTTCAGGCGCTATCACGGCATAGTCAGGGTGATTCCCGCGTAAATGTGGGGGTGCTTAGCGGCGGCAGTGGGCGCAATGTAATTCCGGATCAGGCTTTTTTGGCCTTAGAAGTACGTGGTGAGACGAGTGAAGTCAATCAATTTATGAAGGAGCGTGTCTTGCATATACTCGAAGGGGCGGCCATGATGCAAGGTGTTACGGTTGAGCACAAAGAAATGGGCAGTGCCGCTGGCTGCCGTAATGATGAAGCCTTGGCTAGACAGGTGGAAACAGCGGCTGTAGCAACTGGTCTATTTGACGAAGTGACCGCAGCGAATGCTGGCGGCGGCAGTGAAGATTTTACCTACTTCATGGAAGGTGTACAGGCTCACGGCGGTCAAGCAGTTTATACTATGGTCGGAACCGAATTGGCGGCGCCGCATCATAATGGGAGATTTGATTTTAATGAAGCGGCTTTATGGCGAGCTGCCGCTTTTTTGAGCACGACCGTTTGTCAATTACTACAATCAGAGAAACAGTAAAAGCAGCGGGATCTCATTGCTATTTTTCTTCCCTTATGGCATAATAACCAGGAAATGGGGGAGAATTTATGTTTGCAATGCTTTCCAGTATGCCACGGCAAATTTGGGCAATTGCTCTAGGCCACGGCGTTACTGATTTATCACCAGGGGCGCTTTATGTAGCGTTGCCGTTTTTTAAAGCGCAGCTTGGGTTGACTTATGCTGAAACAAGCATGATTGTGCTGATTCAAAATATAACCGCTTCTTTATCACAGCCTATTTTTGGCTATTTTTCGGACCGTACATCCCGTCCGTGGATTATGCCGATAGGCTGTATTCTTTCTGGACTGGCACTGTTAGCTTCTTTGCTGGTAGAGAATTACTTTGCTGTGCTTGTGTGTACCGCTTTAAGCGGTTTAGGCAATGCGGCGTTTCACCCGGAAGCGGCGAAAATCGTGAATCGATTAAGCGGTCGTTCTTTAGGCAAAGGGGCGAGCTTGTTTAGTGTTTGGGGGAATTTCGGTGTCGCCCTTGGAACGCTCTTAATGGCTTTTTTACTAGGACAACAAAACAGGGCTTACTTCTATATTTATGCAATTCCTGTCTTGCTGTGTGGCGCACTATTAATGCAGGTAACGCGAACCTTGCCACCGCTTGCTACGACGAAGAAACGGGCGGCCCTTACTGTAAAAACGGCGATTCAGTGGCCGGTTTTTGCTTTATTGGGGATGGTTGCCGCTAGGGCGACGGTGTCCTCGGGGATTAGCGCCTTTGTTCCCTTGTATTATGTTTCTTATTTACAAGGAAGCACTTTTTATGCCAGTTCGCTGTTGACAGTCTATATGATTTTTGGCGCGCTCGGAACGGTTTTTGGCGGATTTATGAGTGATCGTTATGGTAGTAAGCGGGTAATGCTTTGTTCCATTTTACCAGTCGCGCCGCTTATGTATCTTTTTTCCTATTCGAGTGATTGGTGGCCTTTTGTGATTCTAGGGTTAGTCAGTATTTTATTGACGGCTACCTTCACTAGCAGTTTAGTGCTTATTCAGAAAATGATGCCAGGCAATATTGCTTTGGCGTCAGGCTTGAATCTTGGTTTTAGTGTAGGACTTGGTACTCTTGGCGTTCTTTTTTTAGGACGCGTCGCTGATACGTGGGGCATGCCGCTCATTTTTACGATTTTGTCCCTGTTGCCGCTCATTGCTTTTGTTTTGACTGTGTTTATTGAAGAACCCGATCGTTCTACCGAAAAAAATAGTCGCCTTGTATAATACAAGGCGCTATTTTTTATGATAAAATCTCTTGATAGGTTTTTTTGTCAGTCGCTGGGGTAATCGCTAAATCAGGTTCCACAGCCAACCAGGCCAAAATACCGATTACAGCTGATCCCGCTGTGGCGAGTAAGGTAAATTGCCAACCATAGTTTGTAGCAATCCAGGCTGTAGCAATCGGCGCCACAACGCCGCCTATATTGCCGCAAAAATTCATCCAGCCAGCCACAGAGCCGGAATATACGCCGCCTAAATCCATGCAAGCAGGCCAGGAAGTGGAGAATGTGAGTCCTAAAGAACCGAGAGATAAGCTGAGATATAAGACGTTGATCCAGGGCGTTGCCGCTTGAGAAGCGAAATACATAAAAATGGCACAGCCGCCTAAGCCAGTCATCGCAAACCAAGAACGACATTTGTTTTTGGCTATGCCTTTGGCGACAAGATGATCACTGCAGAAGGCTGAGCCCATATTAACAAGGAATAGAGCAACCCAAGGCAGGGAAGCGCCGATGCCCATTTGAGCCAGGGAGAAATGTTGTGCTTCCATTAGATAGAGAGGCAGCCAAGACAGGTAGACATACATAATATAGGCTGTAATAAAGTATTGAATACCAATCGCCCAAAACTGGCGGGATTTTAAAAAATGCTTCCAGGGAGCGACGCGGTTACTATTTCCTAAAGAGCGATTACCGCCGATAATATAGTTCTTTTCTGCTTCATTCGCAAAACGGCTTTCTGCTGGATGATTGTAAGCTGTCAGATACCAGAGAACAGAAAGGGCGACGCCTAAAACGCCTAAAATATAGAAAACAGAGCGCCAGCCAAGCGTCATGATGAGCAGTACCGTAAAAGCTGAACCAAGCATTGGCCCGACGAAAGCGCCGCCGCTCATGAAAGCAGAAGCTTTAGCTTTTTCACTGTCGTGAAACCAGCGAGAAATAAAAACACTTAAAGCCGGGAATAAGGGACCTTCGCCAATGCCAACTAAGGTGCGGACTAAGGCAAAGGCAAAAAAGTTTTGACACAAACCGGTAAAGACTGTGAACACGGACATGCACAGCGTAGCTATCGCTACAATCCGACGGTGACGGAAAAATTCAGCCAGCATGCCGCCAGGAATTTGCATTAAGGCGTAGCCTGCAAAGAAGAGAGTTTGAAGCAGTCCCACATCTACCTTCGTGAAACCGAATTCCTGCATAAGCGATGGGGTTGCTGCTGATAAAATTACACGATCAATATAGGCAGTGAAGCTAATGATAAACATAATGAGTGCCAGAATCCAGCGGAAACGGGAAGTTCTCATAATTACACCATCCTTTTTTGTTAAGAAATACAAAAAGCCCCTATTGACAAGTCGTTAACTTGCCAATAGGGGCGAATGTTTCGCGGTACCACCCTACCTTGGGCTCAAGTCCTATAACGCGAGAGAGCGCAACTGCCTACTAAAGTTCAGCAGTTGAATTCCTGGGGGAGAATTGCCAAGAAGCTTTGTACCGATTTACACCAACCATCGGTTCTCTGTGACCAAAGATCTTTTGACTTTTTCCCAGTCATTATTTTTAGCAAAATTCTATTCGTAGTAGAAAGAACCATACAGGCTTGCAAGCGATGCTGTAATAGTGTAACTTATTGTTGCATAGGTAGAGCCTGTTTGTCAAGAGAAAAATATAACTAACCAACGATAACATGTATGATTTTATGCTGTAACAATGTATAATATGTATAATATGATCAAAAAAAGATCCTGTTTATGCCGGAAAGCGAGGTCATGATGAATAAAATACGTATGGCTATTATTGGACCATCTGATTCGGCCGCCATGGCCTATGAGGTCGCTTTAGAGCGGACTGACTGCTTGATTCCGCTGTCCTTTGTTTATGAGGATGCCATAGAAGTGGAACAAATTTTAAAAGACCATGCTGATGATTTTGATGTATGTCTGTTTTCCGGCATTGTGCCTTATGAGCGGGCTTTAGCTTTAAAGCTAACTAAGCCGATGTTTTACGTTCCCCATAATGGTTCTAGCTTATATCGAGCCTTATTGCAGATTACGTATATGGAGAAACTGGCTATTGATAGTATCAGCTTTGATACTTTTAGCGAGCAGGAAGTCACGGAAACCTTTCGCGATATTGATTTTCCTTTGCCGAATATGTATATTCATAAATACCAGGGGATTGTACTAGCTAGTGAGCTTACGGAATATCATTATGAATTATGGCGGCAACACAAGACGAAAATAGCCGTGACCTGTATGCTGGCAACTTACAAAAAGCTAAGAAAACTTGGTGTTCCCGCGTTTCGAATTTGGCCAACGCGAAGCAATATCCGGACAACGCTTGATGTGGCGATCCATTCTTTTGAAGCTGAACGTTTTAAGGGAGCGCAAGTAGCGATTCAACATATTTCCCTTGACGATTATGATGATATTGTGCGGGCTAGCTCCAGTTATGCGGCGAAAAAAATTGAACTCAGCCTCTATGAAATTTTGGTAAGCTATGCGCAAGCCTTGCAAGGATCGATTGTGACTCGCGGCGCTGGTCAGTATACATTATACTCAACACGAGGCATTATGGAAGAGATGACAGAAGGCTTTACCATTATTCCTATTTTGGAAGCGATTACCCGGAGCGTCGGGGCGAAAGTGAGCGGGGGAATTGGTTTTGGCGATACGGCTTATGCAGCCGAGGAGAATGCTTTTCGTGCTCTCGGTGCGGCGAAACAGCGCGGCAAGGGGTTGTGGATGGCTGTGACGGATGAAGGCGAAGCAATTGGCCCGTTAAGTTCTGCCATTCATTTAAAATATTCGGTCAGGGCCGATGAGGCTGCTTACCGCAAGCTTGCTGATACTTTGAAAATTAGTGTTACTACAGTTAACAAATTGTTGGCGGCTCTGGATAAACTAGATCGTGACAGGATTATGGCCGATGATTTGGCAGTCTATTTGGCAATTACGCCAAGAAGCGCCAGACGGTTGCTAGCTATGTTGTTGGAACACGGTTTAGCCGAAACGGTTGGTGAAGAGCTGTTAGCAAAGGGGCGCCCACGTAAACTTTATAAAGTAAGAGTCAGTCAATTACTGCAATCTGTGATGACTGTCTCTTGACAAATTGGCAAATTTTTTCTAAACTACAAATAGAATTATCTTTTGAGCAACGAAGCTCTCGCTAACAGCGGGAGTTTTTTGTTTTTTTATTTACGGAAATGTCTTTTAAATGTCCCAAAACATATGCTATGATAAAAGAAAGGAAAAAGGGGTAAACGCCCTTTAAGGGCAAAGGAGCGAGTGATACAATGGATAGGACACAAATGATGCAGGTGTTAGCAAAAGATTTGATTGATTGGCGGCGGCGTTTTCACCGCAGTCCGGAAATAAGTAATCATGAAGAACAGACAGCTGATTTTATTGCAGCTGAGCTTACCAAGATGGGGGTTACCTATCAAACCTATCAAGAGCATTTTGGTCTATGCGCCACCATAATAGGAGCGCTTCCTGGCCCAGTTATTGCTTTTCGGGCTGACATGGACGCCTTGCCAATTCAAGAAGAAAATGAAGTAGAGTATCGGTCGTTACGGCCGCAAGTCATGCATGCGTGCGGCCATGATGGTCATATGGCGATTTTGTTGGGGCTTGTGAAGCTGTTTGCGGCAGCGAAAGATACTTTGGCAGGAACAGTCAAATTTATATTTCAACCGGCAGAGGAGGCCTCCCCAGTGGGGGGAGCGGAGCTCTTTATGGCCAGCGGTATTCTTGATGATGTGTCAGCTATTTTTGGACTGCATATGTGGCCCGATCTCCCCTGCGGACAGATTGGTTTGCGCCCGGGGGCGCTGATGGCTGCATCCGATAGGCTGACCATTGAACTTGAAGGTCAGGGAGCTCATGCCGGACAACCGCATCATGGTGTTGATGCCATTATGGTAGCTGCTGATGTGATGCAGGGAATCAGTCAAATCGTGAGTCGACAGCTCAATCCTTTAGAAACAGCTACTATTTCTATTGGCAAAATATCAGGTGGGGAGCGTTATAACGTAATTGCCCGCAAGGTAACCTTAGAAGGAACGGTCCGTACACTTGACGAATCGGTTCGTTTGGAGATTCCCGAACGGTTAGAACGACTGCTAGCGGGATTCACGGCAGCTCAGGGAGCGTCTTACCATTTGGATTATCAACGAGGCTATCCGATTTTAATGAATTGGCCGGAGCCGACTCGATTGGCTACTGAAGCGGCTGAGGCGATAATCGGTCAGCAAAATGTGCAATCCAATGTGAAGCCTGTTTTGGCAGCAGAGGATTTTGGCCGCTATTTGACGAAATATCCTGGCGCTTTTTTTTGGCTGGGCTGTGGTAAAAGCGGCGAAAAGAACTATAGCCTCCATAGCCCCCGCTTTGATATGGATGAAGCGTCTTTAGCCATCGGTGCTGAAATTTTGTATGAAACAGGCCTAAAAGCTTTGGCTTTTTATAATAAATAAATGGTTAAGTCTTAAAATCCGTGTTAGCGAGAGAACGCTGGGAGGTGAAGCAGTATTGAGCGAATTTCGCTTAACAGGCAAGCGGAGCTAGTGGAAAAAGATATTGGAGGAGAGTGACTATATGGGTTCCTTGTCAACAAATCAGCAAACGATGGAAACGCAAAAAGGTTTCTTGGGTAAACTGGAAGTTATCGGTAACAAACTGCCGAATCCGGCAATTCTTTTTCTGCTTTTAATTGCTGTCCTGGCAATTATTTCAGCTGTTTTATCAGCCTATCATGTAACTGCGCTGCATCCTATGACCCATAAGACGATCGCTGTAAAGAGTCTGATCAGTCAAGAGGGCTTGCAATGGATCATGACAGATATGATTAAAAACTATATTAATTTCCCGCCGCTTGGCATGATTATGGTTTTAACCTTAGGAATTGGTCTTGTAGAAAAAACAGGTCTTATGGAAACCATTTTAAAGACAGCTATTCATGCGATTCCGAAACGTTATATTACTTTTACGATTGTTATTATGAGTTTTATGAGTCATTTGGCGTCCGATGCGGCGATTGTCGTTGTACCGCCCATTGCTGCTATGGTTTTCTATTCAATGGGGAGACACCCGTTTGTTGGCTTTGCTGCTTCGCTTGCCGCGATTTACTCCGGTTTTACGGCGAATATTTTAATTGTGACTACCGATGTGCTGTTATCAGGTATCAGTACGCAGGCAGCTAAAATTGTTGATCCCAGCATGGTAGTAACGCCAATTGATAACTGGTATTTTATGTGTTTTGCTGTATTTTACTTATCCATATTGACGACAATCGTTACCGAGAAATTTGTGGAACCGCGTATGGGGGTCTACCATGGTCAGCAGACAGTCAATTTAGAAAAGCCAACGGTTGCGCAAAGTAAAGCGCTGCGCCTGACTGGTTTGGCGACACTGTTGTTCGTAGCTGTTCTGCTGCTACTTGTTGTACCAGAAGGGGCTTTATTGCGGAACCCCGAAACAGGCGGGATTCCAGGATCACCCTTTATCAAAGGGATTGTACCACTGCTGTTTCTGTTTTTCTTAACCGTTGGTCTTACTTACGGGATTAAAGTCAGAACGATTCAAACAGGCGATGATGTAGTTCATATGATGACCGAATGTATGAAAGGTCTTGCAGGCTTTCTTGTCATGGTTTTTGCGATTGCTCAGTTTATTGCCGCCTTTACCTGGACAAATATTGCGACCCTCATTGCTACATCAGGCGCTGAGTTCTTGAAAGATATTGGTATGACCGGACTGCCAGCTCTTTTATGTTTTATGCTTTTTGGTCAGTTTATGGGACTGTTTATTGCCAGCGGCTCGGCTATTTGGGCGCTCTTATCGCCTGTCTTTATACCGATGTTTATGCTGCTTGGCTACCATCCGGCCTTTATCCAAGTGGCCTTCCGGGCCGGTGATGGCGCTTTTAATACGATTCAGGTCGTCAATCCCTTTTTGCCGCTATTTTTAGAAACACTGAAAAAATATAAAGAAGAAAGCGGGATTGGCACCTATTTATCGTTGATGCTGCCTTATGCCCTGTCTTTCTTTGTCATGTGGTATGCTCTCTTTATCTTCTGGTATCTCATGGGGTTACCGGTCGGACCGGGAATTCCGCAGCGTTTGTGGTAAAAGAAAGGATGTTTTCCTATGGATAAACAAGGCTTGGAAGAATGGCTTGACCGTAAAACGAAAGAATTTACAGCAGTCAGTGATCTCGTATGGGGCTATGCTGAAACGCGCTTTGAAGAAGTGCAATCAGCTAAGCTGTTAGCTGATTGTTTAGAGCAGGCGGGTTTTACTGTTGAGCGAGGAACCGCTGGTCTAGCTACGGCTTTTCAGGCGTCGTTTGGCCAAGGCAAGCCAGTTATTGCACTCTTGGGAGAATATGATGCTCTCTCGGGTCTTAGTCAGCAAGGCGATGTCGCTGAAAAAAAGCCAATTACGCCAGGCGATAGCGGCCACGGTTGCGGTCATAACTTGCTTGGTGTCGGCGCTTTAGCAGCCGCCATGGCCGTAAAAGAATATCTTGCTGCGAACCATGTTTCTGGCACGGTTCGATTTTATGGTTGTCCCGGTGAAGAAGGCGGCTCAGGCAAGGCCTTTATGGCGCGAGAAGGCGTATTTGACGATGTGGATGCTGCTTTGACTTGGCATCCTCATGGTCATAATGCGGTGTATTCGGTACGCACTTTGGCCAATTATCAGGTTTATTTTCGCTTTCATGGTAAAAGCGCCCATGCTGGCGCGGCGCCGCATCTGGGACGCAGTGCTTTGGATGCGGTAGAATTGATGAATGTAGGCGTGAATTATCTTCGAGAACATGTTATTCCAGAAGCAAGACTTCATTATGCCGTAACGAATACGGGCGGTAGTGCGCCGAATGTGGTACAGGCTGAAGCGGAGGTTCTTTATTTAATACGGGCGCCGAAGTTAAAACAGGTTCAAGAAATCTATGATCGCGTTTGTAATGTTGCCAAAGGCGCGGCGCTTATGACCGGGACCGATTGTGAGATTGTTTTTAATAAAGGCTGTTCTGATTGCCTGCCTAATGATACGCTAGAAAAACTTTTGTATGAGAATTATCTTACTGTTGGTGCGCCGCAGTGGTCAGAAGCGGAACTGACTTTGGCCCGGAAGATTCAGGCGACTTTAGCTGATTCTGATAAAGAGAACGACTGGAATGTAGCCAAGGCGATTATGGGCAATCAGGATAAAGCGCTGTTAGCGGAGTTGAAGCAAGTGCCGTTAGCCCATAAGATCTTGCCCTATCAGCATGATTCGATGCTGCTTACCGGATCAACCGATGTGGGCGATGTGAGCTGGATTACGCCAACAGCGCAGATTAGCGCCGCTTGTCAAGCTTTTGGTACGCCAGGTCATTCTTGGCAGACTGTGTCGCAGGGAGTGACGAGTATTGCCCATAAAGGTATGCTCACAGCGGCTAAGGTATTAGCAAAAACAGCTGTTGATCTCTTTTTAGCGCCGGATTTGCTAGCAACAGCAAAGCAAGAACTTATTGAAAAACGTGACGGCGAAGACTATAAATGCCCAATTCCTGCGGGTATAAAACCTTCACCTGCGAAGTAAAATCATAAAAAGCAGTTCTTTGTCACGACATAGTGACGAAGAACTGCTTTTTTAGTTGAAAATGATTGTGTTATAAGGCGCTCGTTAACCTACTTCTTTTAAGGCTAGCGGCGCTTTCTTTTTAGCTAGTATACTATGACGATAGCCATAGAGTCCGTAAAAGGATAAGCCAATAGCCAACCAAATACTATAGCGAACCCAGGTCTCTGTGGGAAGGCTGTAAATAAGATACAGGCAAGAGATAATGGCTAAAGGGGCTACCACATGAGCATAGGGACAGCGAAAAGGACGATGGGCTTTGGGATCGGTGCGGCGCAGGACGAGTACGCCCACAGCTGTAGCCAAAAAGGCGAAAAGTGTGCCGATGTTTACCAATTCAGCCATAATATTTACTGGAGTAAAACCAGCAATCACTGCTACAATAATTCCCGACAAGGTAGTAATAATGTGAGGCGTGCCATATTTAGGATGTACTTTGCAGATGGCAGCAGGGATGAGTCCATCGCGCGACATGGCAAAGAAAATACGAGTCTGTCCATACATTACGGCAAGCAGAACTGTCGTAAGACCGGCAATCGCACCTGTACCGACCAGGGCGGAACCAATATTATAGCCGATTTCGCGCAGGGCGAAGGCGACAGGTTCAGCGTTATTTAACTGATCATAGGGGACGACGCCTGTCAGTACAGCTGATACGGCAATATACAAAATAGCGCAGATAATCAAAGAACCAATGATGCCAATGGGTAAGTCGCGATTCGGGTTTTTACATTCTTCCGCCGCTGTAGCGACGCAATCAAAGCCAATATAGGCCAAAAACATGGCGGCAGCGCCAGTGACAACACCGGACATGCCGAAAGGCAGAAAGGGAGACCAGTTTGCTGGATTGACTTGGGGACCAGCGAGAAGAAGAAAGAGAAAAACGGCGCCTAACTTTACGGCAACGAGAATTTTATTCAGTTTAGCGCTTTCCTTCGTGCCGCGTAGCAGCAAGAGGCTTAAGAATAGCAGAATCAAGACAGCTGGGAGATTGATAATGCCGCCATCAGCTGCTACGGCTGTGAACGTCTTAGGTAGCAGGACGCCAGCCGATTTAAATAAACCAGTTACGTAGGCGGACCAACCAGCAGCCACCAGACTGGCCGCTAGCGAATATTCCAAAATTAGGCTCCAGCCGACAATCCAAGCGAAAAGTTCGCCTAAGGCTGTGTAAGAATACGTATAGGCACTGCCAGCCACGGGAACGGCTGAAGCAAGTTCTGAGTAGCAGAGAGCGCAAAAGACACAGGCGATTGCCGAAAGTACGAGTGAAATAATAATACCAGGTCCGGCATAGGTTGCGGCAACTACACCAGTAAATACAAAAATGCCTGTACCCATAATACAGCCTACGCCAAGTAGGACCATGTCAAGAGCAGTCATGTTTTTGGCAAGTTTGTTGTGAGTTTTTGCCTCTTGCAGAGAAGAAAGGGTTTTAGTGCGAAACAAATTCATAGCAGTTCACTTCTTTCAAAAAAAATTACACAAAGCTACTGTAATGACTCTCAACAGTAAACCTTCTGTGTACATGTGTAATAATATAACACATGTACAGCGATGATACCAAGGAAAAGTTTTTCTAAGACGGAAAGTAATACAAAAGTCTTTTTGTGGTGAACAAAAAAACAAACCTGCCAGGAAATGCTATGCGGTGGAAGCCGATACATTTCTGCAGGTTTGTTTTTGCAATGAACCGTGAATTCTTAGGCTATAGTATTTTTTAAAACTCCCAAATGAGTAATCGAAAGTTCCAGGGTATCACCGCTTTGCAAGAACTTCGGCGGTGTAAATCCAGCTCCGACGCCAGCAGGCGTTCCTGTAGCGATTATATCACCTGCTTCCAGTGTCATTGTAGCGGAAATGGTTGCCAAGAGGGTCGGGATATCAAACAAAAGGTCACTGAGCGATGCTTCTTGACGCACTTCGCCATTTACTTTCGATTGAATCGTTAAGGATTTAAAGTCGGCAATGGCGCTTTGGTGAACAAGGTAAGGTCCCATAGGGCCGGAAGTATCAAGGTTTTTTCCTAAGAACCATTGATTATGCCGCTTTTGCAGATCTCTTGCTGTTACGTCATTAAAAATTGTATAGCCGAAAACATAGTCCCAAGCAGTTTCTTTCGTGATGTTTTTACCTGTTTTGCCAATCACGACAGCAAGCTCTACTTCATAATCCAAGGACTGGGTCATTTCCTTATGGCTTTGAATTGGTTCATCAGGGCCGATGACGGTTGTGGGCGCTTTGGTAAACACGACAGGATAGAGGGGAACATCAGCGCCAGGATCAAATTCTTTGGCATGAGCTGCGTAATTTTTACCGATACAAAAGATGTTTTTTCTTGGGCGAGGAATCGGTGCTAAGATTTTCACTGCCGCCAAGGGGAGCAAATAAGATGCTTCTAGGTCAGCTTCGGCAGCAGTGGCAATCTTTTTTACGGTACTTAAGGCTTGTTCTCCTTGGTCGATCAGGCCCAGGAGGGTATGCGGCAGTGTTGCTGTTTTACAGTAGCGCTCTTCTGCTGCTAATAGGGGAATAATTTTTTTACCGTCTTGAGAAAGTAACCCGATTGTTTCTACATCGCCGTAACGGTACGTCAAAAAGTACATAAAGCCACCTGCTTTCTGATAAGTTATTACCTTATTAGTATACAAAAGAAAATATCAGAAAAGAAAGCGAAAAAAATAAATTTTTCTGATTTTTTTAAAAGGATTTATCTATTTTAAGCAGAATAAATAATCAGGAAGTGCTATCATAAAATTATATTGAAAATTTTGAAGATTGAAACAGCGTTATTAACGGCTAAACATCACATGTTTTGCCAATCCGTTATTTTGCGAAGGAGGTGAAAAGAAGGTTTGGCCAGATGGTAAAAAAGACGAAGAAAAGAGGGATTGGTAATGGCGCAAAACGGTCAAATTACTGGTAAACAAATTTTATGGCTTGTTCTTGGCTTTGCTGTAATGCTAGGAATTGCCTTCGCCCCAGTGGCGGCGGGATTATCTACGGCAGGTCAAAGGGTTCTCGGCGTTTTAGCCTTCGCTGTTATTATGTGGGTTACGCAAGCTGTTTCCTATCCGGTCAGTGCAATTGGCATTATTTTATTTTTGCTGTTGTTTCTTGGATTCTCACCAGTACAAGGTGTAACTGGTCCTGTTCTTGGCACAGCAAAAGCAATTCCCATTGCCTTAAGCGGTTTCGTGAATTCGGGCTGGGTTTTGGTTGCTGCTGGTTTATTTATAGCCGGAGCTATTTTATCGACAGGCTTAGAAAAACGGATTGCCTTAAATATTTTGCGGGTTGTCGGAACAAAAACAAACCGTGTTTTTGCTGGCATGATGATTGTAATGCTTGTTCTCGATTTTCTCATTCCCTCGATTACCGCAAGAGCTGCGACAATGACTCCTATTGCTATGGGACTTATTGCGGCGTTCCAAGTGGATCCGAAAAGTGTATTTGCTCGTAATTTGCTTGTCTGCATCGCTGCTTCCGCCTCTATTTCTGGGATTGGCGTACTGACAGCTGGTGCGCCGAATCCTGTGGCATTATCGTTTATTTCCGGTGTGCTGAAACATCCAATTTCCTGGGGCGAGTGGCTGCTCTATGGCATGCCCTTCTGCCTTGTGCTTATGGTTGTTCTCTACTTGTTAATTACGCGGCTTAACACCTTTGAATTTTCTGAGATTCCTGGCGGCAAAGAAGCAATTAACAAGGCGATTGCTGACTTAGGTCCCATGAGTCAAAATGAAAAGAAAATATCGGTGATTTTCTTTATTACCATTTTACTTTGGTCAACAGAATCTTTTCACAAAATTGATGCCAATACAGTTTCCGTTTTAGCTGTTTTCCTCATGCTCTTTCCGAGTATCGGCGTTGCCGCTTGGAAAGATGTGGCTGGCAAAATTGACTGGGGCACAATTCTACTGTTTGGCGCTGGGATTTCTCTCGGTGAATCGATGCTCAAATCGGGTTCGGCTATTTGGATGGCCAAAACGTGTCTGGGCGGTCTGGGTCTTGGCGCCTTATCGCCAGGTGTTATGATGGTGATTATCGCCGTAGCGCTGCTCATCATCCGCTTCGCCTTTGCTAGTATCACTTCGGCGACAGCCGCGCTTGTACCGACAGTACTTGGTTTTCTTGTAAGCCTCAATAATCCAGAGCTGCCGATGTGGGGCATGACGCTCATTGCGACATTTACCGTTTATTTTGCCTTTATTCTTCCGGTAAATTCGCCGCAATCCATGATTCCTTACGCTACTAATACCTTTGAAGTAAAAGATATGGCTAAGATCGGTATACCTCTGACAATTATTTCTATGGGGGTCTTGGCCCTCTTTATCTTCACCTATTGGCATTGGCTCGGTCTTGTTTAATTTTTAAGCGCCGCTGAAGAGCGGCGCTTTCTTTTTTTTGCGGCAGGGAGAGGCCTTTTCTTTGTAGAAATAATCCACTATCAATAAATTTTAGAATGCATCTTTTGGTGTGATTGAGCAATTGGAAGAATTGCTTATTTTGATTGAGTAGGGGTTAGGAATATGGATGAACAAGATCAGATGATTCACCAGCTATATCAAACGACTCGCGCTATATCCAAAGGATTGAATCAGCGCTTAGAGCCGGCAGGAATTTATACTTCGGAGTGGACTATTTTAAAGATTCTCAAAG
>URQW01000002.1 GCA_900550105.1 uncultured Pelosinus sp. | reverse complement strand
GTCTCTACACTAAGGTAGCCGAACTGGGGTTGCCGGGAATTTGTTTTCCCGAACAGTATGGCGGCGCCGGTGGCGATGAATTAACCTATATTATGGCAGTAGAAGCTCTGTCACGTGTGGACGATGGTATGGGGATCGCGTTTTCGGTAACCGTATCACTTTGTGCTTGGCCTATTTACAAATACGGTACGGAAGAACAAAAACAAAAATATCTGCGTCCCCTGGCAGAAGGCACGTCCCTTGGCGCTTTTGGCTTAACTGAAGCGAATGCTGGTACCGATGCCAGTGCGCAGCAGTCTGTTGCCGTAAAAGACGGTGACGACTATATTCTTAATGGCAGTAAAATTTTTATTACGAATGCAGAAGTGGCCGATGTTTATGTGGTATTTGCCATGACGGATCGCAGTTTGGGTACGAAAGGAATTACCGGTTTTATATTAGAAAAAGGAATGCCTGGTTTTACTTTTGGGAAAAAAGAGGACAAATTAGGAATTCGTTCTTCCCAAACGATGGAACTCATTTTCCAGAATGTACGTGTTCCGGCGGCAAATCGTCTCGGCAAAGAAGGCGATGGTTTTAAAATTGCCATGGCAACTCTCGATGGCGGCCGTATCGGCGTTGCTGCCCAAGCTCTTGGGATTGCTCAAGCAGCGCTGGATCATTCGATCCGCTATTCGAAAGAACGGGTGCAGTTTGGCAAAGCCATTGCGAAGCAACAAGTACTGGCCTTTATGATGGCTGATATGGCTACGCAGATTGAAGCTTCACGCCTGCTTGTATATCAAGCCGCTTACCTCAAGGGACAGGGAAAACCCTTTTCGAAAGAAGCCGCTATGGCTAAAATGTTCGCCTCTGATGCGGCTATGGCCGTAACAACTGATGCGATTCAAATTTTTGGCGGCTATGGCTATTCGAAAGAATATCCGGTAGAACGTCTCTTTAGAAATGCTAAGATCTGTCAGATTTATGAAGGTACAAATCAGGTACAGCGGATGGTTGTTTCTGGCGCTATTTTGCGGTAAGTTTCATTTCTGATGCAGGTGGTTTTCGTTGCAGGATTTATCAGTGAGGGATAGTATAGAGAAGACTTAATAGATCATTCATAGTTGACAGTAGACTTGTAATAGTAGGATTTAGATCAAATAGAAAGAAAAACCTCTTTGACGCTTGAAGACAGCTCCCTCTCTAGCTCTCTTGCGCTATAAAGAGGTTTTTCTATTTTGCTTAAAAGAGCTTTTCTTGGCGACATGAAGGGAAAATATTTTCTAAACAGAAATCTACAAGGGATTATGTAATTTTTTTAGAAGTTTGCGCTAACAAAGAGCAGGAGGGAAAACTTGTGGCTCCAACTTTTCAAAATATACATCAGGTAGAAGGGTATCTCTCTTATAATCAAATCACCGTGATCATTGAGCAGTCTTATGATGGAATCCTCGTTATTGATAGTCAGGCAACAGTCGTATTAGTCAATGATGCTTATTGCCGCTCTACCCATATTAAACGAGAAGATATTATTCAAAGGAATTTTCGCGAGGTCTGGTCCAAACGAGTTTTTTCCGCTGCAATTTTAGAAGCGTTAGATCATAAAAAATCGACGACGCGGATTCATTATGACATGTCCCCAGGCAAGGTCATTATGGTTACAGCGAATCCTGTGTTTGACGACGACGGGAATATTAGTTTTGTCATCGGCAATTGCCGTGATATGACAGAGCTTGCCAAACTGCGTGAAGACCTTGAGCATGAGCGCAATAAAGTATCCGGTCCGATCGCGGCTAGTCCCAATATGAAGCAGCTGTTGTTTGCGGCTGAAAAAGTAGCATCTGTTGACGTAACGGTGTTGATTACCGGTGAATCCGGCGTAGGTAAAGAAGTCGTAGCACGTTATATTCACGATCAGAGTCGACGCAGCCAAGGCCCCTTTGTGGCGGTAAACTGCGGCGCCATTCCGGAGAATCTATTGGAATCGGAATTTTTTGGTTATACGAACGGCGCTTTTACTGGGGCGAGAAAAAACGGCAAAAAGGGTTTGTTTGAAACAGCCCATGGCGGGACTTTGTTTTTAGATGAAATTGGCGATCTTCCTTTCAATTTGCAGGTAAAACTGCTACGAGCCCTCGATACCGGGCGAATTACGAAAATCGGTGATAGTCAGGAACTCGATGTAGATGTGCGAATTCTAGCAGCGACCAATAAAAATCTCAAGCAAATGGTGAGTGAGCAAAAGTTTCGTGAAGATTTATATTATCGCTTAAATGTAATTCATTTGCAGATTCCAGCGCTCAGAGAGCGGCAAGATGATATTCGTTCTTTATGTATTTATTTTTTAAATCTCTGTAATGAGCGGTACGGACAGAATAAAAAGCTCGATGAGACGGTATTGGAGCTATTGATTCACTATGATTGGCCAGGCAATGTGCGGCAATTGCGTCACGTCATTGAACGAATGGTTGTGATGAGTCGGGACGATATCATTACACTGGAAGGGCTATCTGATGAGATTACTTCTTCAGCGCTGCTGAATAAAGCGGCGGCGCTGCCTGGCGAACCAATTACACTGCACTCGCTGTCTATACCTGATGCTGTTGCCGAAATTGAACGGAAGATTTTTCAGCAAGCCTTACAATCTTGTCACAGCAGCCGAGCGATTGCTAAAATAACAGGAATTAATCAAAGTACGGTACTGAGAAAAATGAAGAAATATGGATTTTCCATTGAATAAGTGATGCAAAATACATCAATCGGTAAAGATGCCTGTAAAATTCTGATTTTACAGGCATCTTTTTTGCTGTACTTTTGCATCAGGCCGAGGCAAAATGCATCATTTCGATTTTTACTGCAAAATAGAGCGGTAAATCTGCTGACTTTTGCGTTATTTGGGCTGAAAAATTTGCATTTTCCAAAGATAATGACAAATTTATTTGGCATCCTTTATGCATTGAGATATAGACGTAATTCAATTTGTTCAGTACATCAAGGAAAGGGCGGTAATAAGTGATGCGAAAAATTCCAGTTCTCACAGCAGAGCAGGCTGCAGCACTGGTTCAGGATGGTCAGACCATTACTACAGGCGGTTTTGTTGGCAGTTCTCTGCCGGAAGCTCTCAGTGAAGCTTTAGAAAAACGATTTTTGACTACGGGAAAGCCGGAAAACCTTACTCTCTTTTATTCCGGTGGGCAAGGCAATAAAGATGGCAGCGGCGCCGATCATTTTGCCCATGAAAAAATGACAGGAAAGGTTATTGCCGGTCATTGGAATTTGGCGCCGAAGCTCAGCAAGTTGGCTGTAGAAAATAAAATTGCCGGTTACAATCTGCCGCAAGGCATTTTATCTTGTCTCTATCGCGATATTGCGGCCAAACGTGAAGGCATGATCAGTCACGTTGGTCTTCATACTTTTGTCGATCCACGCAATAGCGGCGGCAAAATCAACGAAAAGGCCCAAGAAGATTTAGTGGAAGTCATTCAAATTAATGGCAAAGAGCGTCTCTTCTTCAAGACCTTTCCGATTGATGTGGCTTTTATTCGCGGCACCTACGCCGATGAAACGGGTAATATCTCTTTTGAAAAAGAACTGGGGCCCTTTGATGCGACCTCTATGGCGCAGGCCGTAAAAAATTGTGGCGGTAAAGTCATTGTCCAAGTCGAGAAAATTGTAAAAGCCGGCACATTAGATCCCAAACTGGTAAAAATTCCAGGAATTTATGTTTACGCTGTTGTGATTGGTCCTGAAGAAACGCAGCAGCAAAGTCTCGGCTGTTGTTTTGATCCCAGTCTCTGCGGTGAAGCGCGACTGGCAGAAGAATGTACGCTGGAACCTTTGCCGCTTTCCGCTAAAAAAATTATTGGTCGCCGAGCAGCCATGGAACTTGCTGAAAACGTTGTCGTTAATCTGGGTATTGGCGCGCCGGAATATGTTGCTGCGATTGCTGGCGAAGAGGGTATCAGCGATTATATGACCCTTACTGTAGAAGGTGGCGCGGTCGGCGGGAATCCGCAAGGCGGTGTGCGTTTTGGCGGCAGTCGTAATGCCGACTGTCTGCTCGAACAGGGAATCCAGTTCGATTTCTATGATGGCGGCGGCCTTGATTTAGCTTGTATTGGTATGGCGCAGGCTGATCAACAAGGCAATATCAATGTAAGCCGCTTTGGTTCGCGGCTCGCTGGCTGTGGCGGCTCCATTGATATTACGCAAAACTCTAAAAAGGTAATATTTTGTGGTACCTTTACGGCTAATGGTTTGAAAACAAAGGTAGAGCAGGGAAGTCTGTTGATCGAACAGGAAGGCAAAGAGCACAAGTTTATTACTGCGGTAGACCAAGTTACCTTCAGCGGCGCTTACGCCGCGCAAAATAACCAAAAAGTACTCTATGTAACAGAACGCGCCGTATTTGAGCTGCGCAGCGATGGTCTCTATCTTACAGAGATTGCACCAGGAGTCGATCTCAAAACTCATATTCTCGATCAAATGGATTTTCAACCGAAGATCAGCCAGGAACTGTCCTTAATGAATCCGGCGATTTTTCAACCAGATACTATGGGATTGCAGGCAATGCTTAAGGGACGTTAGGCGCGAGGCAAGGAGGTTTTTTCAATGTATGTATTAGGAATTGATGTGGGATCTACTTCATCCAAAGCGGTCATTTTAAATCCTGATCTTAAGGTGGTCGGCGCGGCTGTTGTTTCTGCCGGTACGGGATCAACCGGGCCGCAGCGGGTCATGCAGGAAGTTGTGAAACAAGCCAATTTACAGATCAAAGACATCAAGAAGATTGCGGCTACCGGTTATGGTCGGTTTCGCATCGAAGATGCAGATAAGCAAATCAGTGAAATCAGCTGTCATGCCAAAGGCGTAGCCTATCTTTGTCCCAGCGTGCGGCTCATTATTGACATTGGCGGTCAAGATCTAAAGGCAATTAAGCTCAGTCAAAGCGGCATGGTTGATCAATTCTTTATGAGCGATAAATGCGCTGCCGGTACGGGTCGTTTTTTAGAAGTTATGGCCCGCATCTTAGAAATCGATATTAGCCAAATGGCTGAATATGGCAGCCGAGCTGAAGAGGTAGCTGCGATTAGTAGCACTTGCACTGTTTTTGCTGAGTCTGAGGTGATTTCCCAACTAGCGCAGGGAACACCCAAAGAAAATATTATTGCCGGAATTCATCAGTCTGTAGCTGTAAAGGCCTGCGGTTTAATTCGTCGCTGTTCTATCGATGGCGATGTGGTTATGAGTGGCGGCGTTGCAAAAAATAGCGGCGTTGTTGCCGCGATTGCCAAAGAATTGTCCCAGGAAGTCATCGTTTTACCGGAATCACAGCTTGCCGGCGCGCTCGGCGCGGCCTTATTTGCCTATGAAGATCTCTTTGGTTTATTGCAAAATAATAGAAAGAAGGCGTTAGCATGAATGAAACAGAAAACATGAGCTCCAAACAATTACTTGCTTACTATCAGGAACAGCTTGATGAGGAAGCTCGTCAGGCAAAAGCCGAAGGGAGACTTGTTGCTTGGTCTGCATCGGTTGCGCCAAGTGAGTTCTGCGTGGCTATGGATGTAGCCCTCGTCTATCCGGAAACCCACGCTGCGGGAGTTGCTGCTCGCAAAGGCTCGCAGGATCTGCTCGAAGTCGCTGCGAATAAAGGCTATTCTATTGACTGCTGTTCCTATGGCCGAGTCAATATGGGATACATGGAATTACTGAAAGAACAGGCGATTACGGGAAAAACACCAGAAAAACTAGCCAATTCGCCAGCGGCTAAGGTTCCGCTGCCTGACTTTGTTATTACTTGCAACAACATTTGCAATACCTTGTTAAAGTGGTATGAAAACCTGGCGGCTGAGCTCAATATTCCTTGTATCGTCATTGATGTTCCCTTTAATCACACCATGCCGATTCCCGAATATGCCAAAGCTTATATTGCTGATCAGATTCGTGCTGGCATCGCTCAAGTAGAAAAACTGAGCGGCAGGAAATTGGATCCTGATAAATTTTTAGCGGTTCAGGAACAGACGCAGCGTTCTGTAGCGCAATGGAAACGGATTGCCGACCTTTCGGCCCATAAACCATCACCCTTAAACTGTTTTGATTTATTTAACTATATGGCTCTCATTGTTTGCGCCCGCAGCCGTGATTATGCGGAAAAAACTTTCAAAAAGTTTGCTGATGAATTGGAAGAAAACCTAAAAAATGGCGTTTATGCCTTTAAAGGAGCCGAAAAGGACCGCGTAACTTGGGAAGGAATTGCCGTATGGCCTTATTTGGGACATACTTTTAAATCGCTGAAAAACCAGGGAACAATTATGACTGGTTCAGCCTATCCCGGTTTGTGGGATCTTAGTTATACGCCGGGGGACCTTGGGGCCATGGGCGAATCTTACAGTAATGTTTATATTAATACCTGTTTAGAGAACAAAGTGGATGTACTTTATGACATTATCACCAAGAGTAAATCCGACGGCGTAGTGTATCATTTAAACCGCAGCTGTAAGCTTATGAGCTTTTTGAATGTAGAAACAGCAGAGCAGCTGAAAGAAAGAACAGGCCTTCCTTTTGTCAGCTTTGACGGCGACCAGGCAGACCCGAATAATTTTTCACCGGCCCAGTTTGATACTCGTGTGCAGGCTTTAGGTGAAATGATGGAAGCGCAAGCCAAAAAGGGAGGTTGTTAATCATGGAACAGATCAAGGCATTATTACAGCAATTCACTGAATTTGCCGCTCAGCCGCAAAAATCAATTCAGGAACATAAAGCTGCAACAGGTAAAGGCGCTGTAGGCGTTCTCCCTTACTATGCGCCGGAAGAACTTATTTATGCCTCAGGCTATCTGCCTGTAGGAATTTGGGGCGGTCAGAAACAGATCAAGAAAGCGCCTACCTATCTACCAGCCTTTGCTTGTTCAATCATGCAGTCTGTCATGGAAATGGAACTCGAAGGCGCCTACGATATTTTTGACGCGATTCTCATGTCGGTTCCCTGTGATACACTGAAATGTCTCAGTCAGAAATGGAAGGGAACAGCGCCAGTTATTGTTTTTACTCATCCGCAAAATCGTAAATTGGAATCAGCCAATCAATTCCTCGTGGAAGAATATAAAATTGTGAAAGCCAAGCTGGAAAAGATTCTTGGCGTTACCATTTCGACAGAAGCAATTCAGAAAGCGATTGCTGTGTATAATGCGAATAAACAGGCCACACGTCTCTTTTTAGAAATCGCGGCTGCTTATCCGCAAGTGATTAACCCTATAGACCGTCATGCTGTTATGAAAGCGCGTCTCTTTATGGACAAAGCCAAGCATACGGCCTTATTGCAGCAACTGATTGCAGCAATCACTGTTTTACCTATCACTCCTTGGCAGGGAAAACGAGTCGTACTAACAGGCATAACAGCCGAACCGAATGAATTTTTGGCGTTGCTTCAGGAATTTAATATTGCTGTTGTGGCCGATGATTTAGCGCAAGAAAGTCGTCAAGTAAGAGTCGATACGCCAAACCATCGTGACCCGCTCTACGCCTTGGCGAAAGCCTGGCAGAATTTTGATGGCTGTTCCCTCGCTGTCAATACGAAAAAGCCGCGTGGTTCTATGCTGATCGACATGGTCCATAAATATGGCGCTGATGCAGTGATTGTCTGTATGATGAAATTCTGTGATCCGGAAGAATGGGACTATCCGGTAATGTATCGTGAAATGGAAGAAGCGGGCGTAAAAAGTTTAATGCTCGAAATCGACCAGCAAACCGTCTCGTTCGAACAAGCAAAAACACGGATTCAAAGTTTTGTGGAAATGCTTGCTTAAAAACCGAGGTGGAAATCATGCGCGAGAAAATCAAAGCGTTTTTACAAAAAAGCATTGTTCCTTTGATGGAAGAGAAGTCTCCGCAGTCTTTCCCGCTTCGTAAGGCTTTTACCATATTAGGAGAGGCCGGCCTTTTGGGCCTGGCCTTTCCTGCAAAATATGGCGGAGCCGATGGTAGTTTCACTGATTTTGCGATTGTCGCCGAAGAAATCTTCCGGCTGTCTGCCCCATTAGGCATGGCTTTTTCCAATCACATTATCTTAGGCTGTTGGCCTATTTTTCAGTTTGGTACGGAGGAACAAAAGCAGAAATATCTTGTTGATTTACTGTCAGGGAGAAAGATTACTTCTTTTGCTTTAGCGGAAAGCTCCATGACGCAAGACTTGTATAAAGAGGGCTGTACGGCGATTAAAGATGGCAAACGCTATATTCTGAACGGGCGGAAAGTGCTTTATCAGAGCTTTTCGAGTGCCGATCAGGCAATTGTCTTTGCAGCAACGGATCGTACGCAAAAATTCTTCGGCGTAAGTGCTTTTATCGTCGACAAGGGAAAGCGGGGCCTCTCCTTTGAATGCGACGAGACAGAATATGATCAGGCAAAGCCAATGCAAACCACTATGATCATGAATCATTGCTCTGTGGAAGAAACGGCGCGCCTGGGAGAAGAAGGCGATGGCTGTAAAATCGCTATAGCGGCGATTCATATAGTCCGTGCTAGCATTGCTGTCCATGCGCTGGGCCATTCCCGTGCGACTTTCAGCTATATGAGCCAGTTATGGCAGCAAGAACAATGTTATAGCAATAATGATGCGAAAAATTTTCGCAATATTAAGACTTGACATATTAGTCTTTACTTTTTGTACTATGAGAATGGAGATGATCTACATGTGGCAAATCGTTCCCCATCCCCTAGGAATAGAAGTATCAGCACTTTTGGCGCTGATTCCCCTTACTTGGCTCCTGTTAGGACTTGGTGTCTGGAAATTGGCGGCACATAAAACTTGTTTCGTGGCTCTCATCCTCAGCGCTGTCTTGGCTTTATTTGTTTGGCAGATGCCGGGAAATCTTGTTTTTCTCGGCATTGCTGATGGCGTCGTTTTGGCCTTATGGCCGATCATTCTCGTTATTTTTTCTGCTATTTTTACCTATAATATGACTGTACAAACTGGCGCTATGGATAAAATCAAAGGATTAATGGCCAGCTTTTCTCAGGATCGGCGGGTTCAGGCCTTATTAATTGCCTGGGGATTTGGCGCTTTTTTAGAATCGGCAGCCGGTTTTGGTACGGCTGTAGCCATTCCTGCCGCTATTTTAATCAGTTTAGGCTTTCCACCTTTTTTTGCTTCGGTGGTATGTCTTATTGCCAATACCGTTCCGGTCGCCTTTGGCGGCGTAGGCTTGCCTGTTATCACTTTAGCGAAAGTGGCTGATGTCGATGTGCTTCGTTTAACCTTGGATTGCGCGATTCAACTTACGCCGTTTATCCTGGTGATTCCGCTGGCTTTGATTTGGCTAATTACCAAAAAAACTTCTGGTTTTCGCGGCGTTTTCCTGATGTCTGTCGCTGCTGGCGCTTTTTTTGCCGTACCACAGCTCTTTATTGCAGCTTATATTGGACCAGAACTGACTTCTATCGTCGGTTCGATTATGTCGATGCTGGCAATTGTAGTGATTAATAAAATTTCACCGCCCAAAAAAGTTTGGCGTTTTCCTGATGAAGCTGCGGCTGGGTTAGAAAGTGAGGCTACTTTTCAGACGAATCTTAAGGAACAGCTGATTGCTTGGTCGCCTTACTTTTTCTTGCTTATTTTTATTCTAGGTACGAATGAAGTCATTTTCCCCGCTTTAAATGAAGCCTTACGGAATCTTAGTACAACAGTTCATATTTATTCCGGTCCCGGTGGCAATCCGATTTCCATTGAATGGATTCTTACTCCAGGAACGCTGATTTTGCTGGGGTCATTGCTTTCAGCTAGACTGCAAAAAGCATCTTGGCAGGATCTCCGTGACGTAACGGGTAAAACCTTAAAGCAATTGCAGAAAACTTCACTGACCGTCATTACGATTGTAGCTATGGCTAAAATTATGAGCTATTCTGGTATGATTTCAGATATCGCCTATGCGCTAGCCATGACAACAGGCGGCGCCTATCCCTTCATTGCCCCTATTATCGGGACACTGGGAACCTTTGTAACCGGCAGTGACACGAATGCTAATGTGCTTTTTGGGTCATTGCAGAAGCAGACGGCTCTACAGATTGGCGCCGATCCGACCTGGATTACTGCTTCTAATACATCGGGCGCTACAGCGGGAAAAATGATTTCACCGCAAAGTATAGCCATTGCCACTTCCGCAACGAATCAAATCGGTATTGAAGGCGATATTCTTCGCTCTACTGTGGGCTACTGCCTTATCTATACGGTGATGCTTGGCTTCTGGGTGTTTTTCGTAAACTATATGCGGTTTTTCCTTGGCTAAACTAGCTTAAAATAGAACAGATATTATTAAGCGACATAAAAACTGCCAGCAACCCTTATTCAGGGACTGCTGGCAGTCATTTTTATTTGACTATTAATCGATTCTAGCGACGCCGGATTGCTTCGCCGCCTTAGCAACTGCTTTGGCAACGAGACAAGAGATTTTTGCGTTGAGCGGATCAGGAAAAATATTTTCGGCGTTTAGGTCGCAGGCATTTACACAGTTGGCGATAGCGACAGCAGCGGCAAGACACATATGCTGATTAATATCGCTAGCTCTTACTGATAGAGCGCCTTTTAAAATCCCAGGGAAAGCAACTACGTTGTTAATCATGTTCGGGAAATCAGCTCGACCGGTACCAATGATCGCCGCGCCGCCTGCTTTCGCTTCTTCAGGCATAATTTCCGGTTCGGGATTGGCCATAGCAAAGATAATAGGCTGACTGTTCATAGAAGCGACCATTTCTTTAGTAACCAGTTTGGGCCGCGATACGCCCACAAAGACATCGGCTCCTTGGAGGGCATCGGCTAGCGTTCCTTGTTTTCCCTGAGGATTCGTCAGTGGTGCAATGGCCTGGTGGCCTTCATTTAAGAGCGTTTGCGGCATATCTTTATGTAAAATGCCTTCGCGGTCGACAAGGATAAGACGATTGACGCCGTAGGCGAGTAAGAGGCGGGCAATGGCGATACCAGCAGCGCCGGCGCCGTTAATGACGACTTCGCTCTCTGTCAAATCTTTGCCGACAACCTTATGGGCGTTAATCAGACCGGCTAAGACGCAAATGGCGGTGCCATGCTGATCATCATGAAAAACGGGAATATCAAGCTCCGCCTTAAGACGCGCTTCAATTTCAAAGCAGCGCGGCGCCGCAATATCTTCTAAATTAATGGCGCCAAAGGTCGGTGCGAGAAATTTTACGGTTTTAATAATTTCTTCCGTATCCTGCGTGTCCAGACAGATGGGGATCGCATCAACATTGGCGAGATTTTTAAAAAGAATGGCTTTGCCCTCCATGACAGGAATGGCTGCTTTTGGGCCAATATTGCCAAGGCCGAGAACGGCGGAGCCGTCAGAAACGACGGCTACCATATTGCCCTTTGAAGTATAGTCATAGACCTCTGCTTCGTTTGCCGCGATGCGGCGGCAAGGCTCGGCTACGCCAGGACTGTAAGCCAGGCTGAGATCTGTAAGATTATTTAAGGGAAGTTTACTGACAATCCCGATTTTTCCCCGCGCCTGTTTATGGAGTGCGAGAGACCGTTCATATACACTCATGGGGATCACTCCTTTAGCAATTATTTCGCTTTTTCCGGCGCTAATTTTAGCGTAGCTAGAGCTTCAGCGATCAACTCGGTGACAACTTCTCGGACTGGCTGGATTTTAGTCAAACGATTTAAGCTTTGCCCGACTTGTACGAGGCCGTTTTCGACATCGCCGTCAATCGCTGCTAGCTTATTCGTGCCTGTAGCCATATCATTCAATTCTTCTTGGGGAGCGCCGCTCCGTTCCCGATCAAGGAAGCGGTCAGTAAACTGATTTTTTAAACCGCGTACACCATGACCGCGGGAGAAGCCTGTAACAGCCGAATCAGTGTCGGTGGCAGCAATAATTTTTTCTTTGGCTTTGTCGTGAACAGTGCATTCTTCTGTTAATAAAAAGCGTGAACCCATCTGAACGCCATCAGCGCCCATGAGCAGAGCTGCTGCCATGGCCCGACCATCAGAAATACCGCCTGCGGCGATTACTGGCAGACTTACTTCAGGGATGACATTGCTGAGGAGCGCCATGGTCGTTTGCGTACCAATATGACCGCCTGCCTCCATACCTTCAATGACGATGGCGTCAGCGCCAGCTGCTTCAATACGTTTTGCTAATTTTACGCTAGGGACGACAGGAATTGCTTTAATACCTGCTTGGTGAAATGTTTCAATAAAGGGAACCGGGTTGCCAGCGCCAAGAGTAACAAAAGCGACTTTTTCTTCGCAGATGACCTTTACGATTTCGTCTTTATTGGGAGCCATCAACATGACATTTACGCCGAAAGGCTTGTCTGTCAATTTTTTCGTAGCGCGGATTTCTTCTCTGACCCAGTCGGCAGAGCGACCGCCTGCCGCAATCACGCCAGCACCGCCAGAGTTAGAGACAGCGGAGGTTAAATTTCTTTCAGAAATCCAGGCCATCGCGCCCTGAATCAGTGGGAATTGGATGCCTAAGAGGCGAGTAACTTTTGTATTCACAGAACATCACTCCTATTTGTAAATGTTTTGGGATCATTCGATTACTTTTAGTGTAAGAGAATTGACGAAAAAAGGGAAATAGACTTTCTTTATGTTATAATAATTTTAATGTATGGAAAACTTTAAGCCATAGCGAGGTGATTCTTTGATGGATTTACGACAGTTAGAGTATTTTCAGATGGTTTGTCGGCTCAATAATATGACACGGGCGGCAGAACGGCTGCATGTAGCGCAGCCAGCCATTTCCGTGGCGATTCAAAAACTGGAGGAAGAGCTCGGCGTGCGGCTCTTTGAGCGCAGTCAGAAGCAGTTTACCTTAACCGTGGAAGGCCGGGTCTTTTTAGAACGGGCTGAGGATATTTTGCAGCGCTCCCAAGATGCTGTTTTGGAAATGAACGAGTATAAAGAGCTGCGGCGCGGACGAATCAAGCTTGGCGTGCCGCCCATGATTGGGTCCTATCTTTTCCCCCATATTTTTGCCGGTTTTCAAAAACTATATCCTGACTTGAATCTTGTTGTGATCGAAGAAGGATCTCTTGCTGTGCGGGAACTGATTGAAAAAGATGAGCTCGATCTAGGTATGGTCATTACTTCGCTCGCATCTTCTTTATTAAAAACGCAGCCAATTACGACAGGGGAAATTGTTTTATGCGTATCGCCGCTACATCCCTTGGCGGAACGGTCGGCTGTGTCTTTTGATGATCTTAAGCAAGAACCGTTTATTTTGCTTAAAGAAGATGCTTATCACCGTCAAGTCGTGTTGGAAGAGTGTCGCAAGCATGGCTTTGAACCGAATATCGTCTTATCGTCCAGTCAGATTGAAACAGTACGAGGGCTTGTGGGCAAAGGTGTGGGGATTTCGTTTTTGCTTGATGCCATTGCTCAGCAAGATCATAAAATCCAATCGGTGTCTTTGGCAGAAAGCATGAAAATTGAAATTGGCTTGGCCTGGAAAAAGGATCGTTTCCTATCAAAGGCCGCACAAGTTTTTATTGACTATATGGGTCATTTGAAATTTTGAAAGTTTTGTAGGACTTTTTGTAGTATTTTAAATACTTAGGCGATTTTTTGTTGTTGCGATTATAGAGCTATGTTATGATGAACAGTAAGATAATAGGAAGAATTTGCGCAAGTAAAGGCTGCGGCAGTTTGCCGCAATATTGAGAGAGACAGGAGAGAAGTGTATGCAGTTTTTTCGCGATCTAAAAATTGGCCAGAAAATATCTTTTCTAATTAGTATTGCCGTTGTTTTTGTCTTTCTGGTCGGGTTGACCGGCTATTATTACTTGTCCCAGTCCAACCGGGCTATTGACAGTATGTATAAAGAGCAGCTTTTGGCCATTGATTGGCTGAATACGGGCCGGACAGCTGCCAAACAGATTGAAAGTGATCTTTTTGCGCTGATGGTTACGACCGATGATGCAGAAAACAAGCGATTGAAAAGTGATATTGACGCCCAGGTAAAAGGGTTTAATGAAACGTTAGCAAATTACGAGAAACTTCCCTTAGATCAAAAAGAAAAGGCCGCTTTGCAAGATGTAAAACAGAGTCTGCAAAATTATCGTGATGGCCGGGGTCCGGTCATTGACCTAGCTATGCAGAATAAAAATCAAGAAGCTTATGTTTTATATACAGGTAAGGTTCAGATTCATGCTCATGCTTTTAGTGAAAAACTTGAGGAACTAGCCCATTATACCGAAAAGAAGGCGGCAGAGGCAGCGGAACGAAATTCTCAGCAAGAGAAAACAGCCACCTTCTTGATGGTCGCATTAAATATCTTGTCCTTTATCCTCATTGTCGCCGTAGGTTGGCTGATTCGCAGTTTGATTGTAAAACCGCTGCAGCAGGTTGTAACCGTTGTTGAAGCTGTGGCCAAAGGCGATTTAAGTGTTTCTGATCTTGCCATTCAGTCGCGCGATGAATCAGGCCAAGTGGCCGTGGCTGTCAATGTTATGCTGAAAAATCTGCGGGAGCTGATTCGCATGGCTTCTCACTCGGCCCAGCAAGTTGCTGCTTCTTCGGAAGAGCTAACTGCAGGCGCTCAGCAGTCCGCTGATGTAGTGACCCAAGTTGCCGGCTCGACTTCGGAAACGGCTGCGGCGGCCCAACAGCAGGCTGACAAAGTGGAAGAAACGCTAAGACTTATTGTAGAAACAGGTGAAATGCGTAAAGCCGTCGGTGAGAAGGCTGTAACGATTACGAAAGTATCTGAGGAAACGGCGGCGGCATCAGAAGAAGGCAATCGTCTGGTAGAAACCGCGGTGGATCAGATGGGACGCATTGAATCTTCCGTAAATCATTCAGCTGGTGTGGTTGAAAAGCTGGGCGAACGGTCTCAGGAAATCGGTAATATTGTTGATACGATTGCCGGCATTGCCGGTCAGACGAATCTTTTGGCGCTCAATGCCGCAATTGAAGCCGCACGGGCCGGTGAACAAGGAAAAGGCTTTGCCGTGGTGGCTGAGGAAGTAAGAAAGCTAGCAGAACAGTCTCAGGAGGCAGCGAAACAAATTGCTGATCTCATACGATCGGTTCAAGCTGATACACAGCAGGCCGTCATTGTTATGAAGGAAGGCACGCAGGAAGCGAAGCAGGGATCGGAAGTGATCAAGCAGACTGGCAGCGCCTTTGAAAATATCAGCACGCTTGTGCGTCAGGTAGTAACGCTTAATCAAGAGTCCATTCAGATGCGCCAGGAAATGGGCAAGGGTACAGTCAAAATTGATCAATATGTTCATGATGTAGAAAAGATGAGCCGTAATATTATGGAACAAGCGCAAATGATTTCCGCTTCGACTGAGGAACAATCCGCCTCTATGGAAGAAATTGCTGCAAGTAGTCAAAGCCTAGCGCTGCTAGCGCAGGAATTGCAAGAGACCATTCAGAAATTTCACCTATGAGTCGCTGGATTATGCATGTCGATATGGATGCATTCTTTGCTGCGATTGAGCAGCGAGATCATCCTGAGTATCAGGGTAAACCCGTTATTGTAGGCGGCTTAAGCGCCCGCGGTGTTGTGGCGACAGCTTCCTACGAAGCAAGGCGGTTTGGCGTTCACTCGGCTATGGCTATGACAGAGGCGCGTCGCCGCTGTCCTCAGGGGATTTATCTTCGACCGGATTTTGCGCGCTATGAAGCGGCATCTCATCAGATACGGAAAATTTTTGCTTGCTTTTCACCCATTGTTGAGCCACTTTCCTTAGATGAAGCCTTTTTGGAGGTTTCGGGCATGGAGCTTCTGTACGATGATCCAGTGGCAATTGCCCAGGAAATTAAAGCAGCTATAGCGAAAGAAGTGCAACTTGTCGCGTCAGTGGGCCTTGCTCCCAATAAATTTCTTGCCAAAGTCGCCTCTGACATGAATAAACCTGATGGTCTTAAGGTTATTTATCCGGGGGAGGAAGCGGCGAGCATTGCCGCTCTTCCTTTGGAGCGGATCTGGGGTGTTGGGAAAAGAACTGCAGATATTTTGCATCGCTATGGTTTTCACACGATTGATGATGTGGCGAAAGCCGATGCCGCACTGCTTGCGGCAGAACTTGGCGATTTTTCGACTAAGCTGATTACCTTGGCGCAGGGCATTGATGATCGGCCAGTAGAGCCGCACCGGGAAGCGGCCTCTATTGGTCGGGAAATTACTTTTTCTGAGGATATAACCGGGCCAGACGAATTGTTTAGCTATCTTTTGGCGTTAGCGGAAGATGTAGGTTGGCAGCTGCGGCAGGAACGCCTGTTTGCCAGGACAGTAACGATTAAAGTTCGCTATCCGTCCTTCGAGACGGTGACGCGCAGCAAAACGATCGAGCCTTTTTCGCTGGATGAAGAGATTTATCAGACGGCAGTGGATTTACTAAATAAATTAAAGATATTACAGCCTGTGCGATTATTAGGTGTTACCGTATCGCATCTTACGGGAAGTCGGCCTTTTGATTTGTTTCAGACCAATCAGCGACAGGAAAAAATCGCTGCTGTAACCGATTCCTTAAAGGAACGCTTTGGCTCAGCGATCGTTAGTCGGGCGCAGGCTAAAGTTTATGGCAGCGACGCAGTATTAAACAAAGATAATAAAAGAATTTAGCTTCGGAAGAGGCGCTGAGCAGCTTGCTGCGCAGCGCTTTTTCTTGTTTTGTGCTGATTTTTTCATCCGACAAATAGAGAGCAAGCAAGCCGCTGATTACTGTTTTCGTAAATAAGATTTCTTTACGGGATAGTGGGACGGACAATGATGACGGGGTTATAGCCATCATTGTCTGGAGCGATTCTGTTTGGCGGTACGCTTCGGTTACGAAGAAGTGAAGTCGTTTTTCGCCCTGGAGAAGTGAATCATAGGCGCTGAAAAAATTCAAGTCATTATGCAAGCGGTCTTCTTCTCTATCAATATAATAGTCTAGTAAAATATGGAGTGCACAAATGGTGGGGAAATAGAGTGTTTTAGCAGCTGTGATTTTTTCTCGCGGTAAGGCGGGCTGTGATGCTAAAGCGCAAAGATAAAAAATTGCTAATGTAGAACCCGCTGCTGCGGCAAATTCATAGCCAATCAATTCAGGATAAGTGTTGCTGTGCTGCTCATTCCAGGCAGTCAGCGCTGGTTCCCGTTTTCCCACGGTTAAATGCTTATAGGTCTGCAGTTCGACATACAGTCTGGTAAATTCATAGACATCTTGTTGAACCTGGTCGTAGGCAGGCAGGTTCGACAAAACTTTTTGACAGGCTGAGACAAGGTCATAGAGATAGCCCCGGTCGCATGTAATGGGATACAAAGCGTAGTAGTCGATCTGTGGCGCTTTTGGCGTGACGGCTCGTAACATGGCTTCATGCAGCTGGGCAAAGCATTTTGCTTCCATGGGGCCAAGACGGTCGCATAAGTTATCAAGGTAGTCGCTGATCGTTTGAAAAGCCACAATAAATTCGGTAAGTTCTTGGCGCTTTACACCAGGATAAAGACTGAAGACACTGCCGCCAAGACAGTGAAATTGCTTTTGCCGTAAACTGCTAAGCGCTTCGTGGCGCAAGCGGGGTTCTAATTGCTCGCAGGCGCTTTTTTGCCAAAAAGCTAATTTTTGTTTGACGAGGGGAAAATTTTGCCCGATTAGGCGTAAGAGCAGGGGCCAGTTGCTTAAACAAGAGGTCATGATGCATACGCTCCTTTATTTCATGGCGAATCCGCTGTTCACTTTGGTTTTTATAAGTAGTTGTGTGTGTATGTGAGTCAAGAGCGGCTCTTGTTGTCAGTATATCCAGGAATATTTTGTATTTATGCTTAGCGACCATAAAAAGACTCCTACCGTTTCGCCGGTTTAGGCGAATGGGTAGGAGTCTGAGGCGTTATTCAATAATTAGCGGAATTTGCATCTCTTTACGGAACCACTTGGTGTGTTTCTCCGCGGATTGTCGTTCAATCAGCGCATCTTCTTCGAACGTCTTAAGCGTCAGTTTGGCTTTATCGTTCTCGATAGTGGCGCTGACACTTTGGATGCGATGCATTTGCGTTTCGTCAAGGCTTTCCGCCAGAGAGAGCAGTAAAGCGAGCTTGCGAGCTGTGCTCCAATCTGCTTCATCAAGAAATTCATAATAATTGCGGCGAACGGCTTTGCCGCTCATGCCGTGATGCCAGCCAGCTACAACGGCAACAAGCATTTGTTCGCGGTGGGTCAGGCCAAATAGACGGGCGTTTTCTACGAGGTAGGCTGTGTGGCGCGTATGATCATAGTAATTGATCGTTATGCCGATATCATGGAGAAATGCGGCAACCTTTAATAAAGTGCGTTCACGTCCGGTAAGCTGCAAGAGATCCTTCCAGCCGTCAAAGAGGCTCAAAGCTAGATAAGAGACGTGGTAGGCATGGAGGGTATTCCCTTTATAAAAGAGCAACATATTGCGCGTGCTGTGCATTAGAATGTCAGGCAGAACGTCAGGCTGATTTTCCCGCTGCAGATAGTAGTGCATGAACAATCCTTCGCGCAGACCGCTGCCGCTGACAATAAATTGCGTTCCGGCAGACACCTCAAACAAGGTTTTTACAATATTGATGCCAGCAATAATAATATCGGCCCGTTCGCTGCTGAGACCCGGCAGCTTGCGTCGCTGATTGAGATTTGTACGAATCAACGTTTGCCAGAGATTTTCAAAAGAAATCATCCCCATACGATAATTGTGGATTTTCGGGAAGGGATAGTTTTTCTGTCTCTGGTCCATTTTGGCAATGTTACGAGCGGTGCCGCCAATGCCCACAAGAGGGAGTTTCAGATTTTGCAGCCAGGGGATGGCGGCAAAGGTCTTTTTGATGTATTCCGTTAAGGCCGTAAGGTTTTCGTTTGATACTTTGTCTTGGGTTTTGAATTTTTCCGTCAAAGTAATGGCGCCAAAAGGAATGCTGATTAATTCGACTACCTTATGATCGCGGATCAGGGTAAGTTCCGTACTACCACCGCCAAGATCAAAGAGCAGCGCATCGCGAATATCAATTGTATTGGTGACGGCAATACTACCGATTTTGGCTTCTTTTTCGCCGCTGATAATTTCTAAATCAATGTTTGTTTTGTCTTTTACGAGTTGGATAAATTCCTGTCCGTTGCGGGCATTGCGTACTGCTGCCGTAGTTACGGCAATAATCTTGTCCGCTTTGTGAATTTGACACATGTGGGCAAAGGCGTTTAAGGTGCGAATCGCTCGCTCTATTGCTGCAGGCTGCAGGCAATTGTCTTTTTCCATGCCTTCGCTGAGCCGGACCGATTCTTTTTGATTGTATACAAGATTGTAGGCGCCATTATGGTAAATATTCGAAATGACAAGACGCGCTGAGTTGGAGCCAAGATCGATAACTGCTACACTTTCTGTCATATACTGCCTCCTGAAGAAATCTTACTTCCCTTATTTTATCACGCTCTTTGTCGGCTGAACACCACAGAAAGGGGAATGGATTATTTTTCCATTCCCCTTTCTGTTTTGAATCGACAGTAATTTATGGTAGGATCTAGCGACGAAGCCCCAGACTGTTTAAGATCGGTATAATTTTAGTACCACTGTAAGCAATGATGATACTAAGAAGAAGATCCGGCAAAATATATGGTGTGAACCCTACAGCAATTGCTTTTAATACAGCCATTTCTTTGTGGAGATATAAATTTACAATGCCGTAAAGATAGGTGACGCCGATGAGATACAGACAAGCGAGCCCTAGTAAAATACCGCTAAAGAGACGCAAAAAAGAGGGTCTGCCTGTGAATCCTTCGGTTGATTTACCAATGATGAAAGCGCAGAGTATAAATCCGACTAGATAGCCGAAGGTCGGTTGCAATACATAAGCAGGGCCACCGCCATTTACAAAAACGGGAATTCCGATTAGGCCGAGCGCTACATAGAGAAGCTGTGAATAAGCGCCGTTTCTTGAACCAAGCAACAAACCGGCATAGGCACAGAATAAGAATTGCAGCGTATAGGGGACAATGGGAGTTGGAATTTTAGTAAAAGCGCCGACCGCTGTAAAGGCAGCAAATAAAGCAATGAGGATCATATCACGTACAGGAAGTTTCATGGATTACAATCTCCTTTGTTAATCAATTCTGTCTCTATTCTAAAATACTTTACAGCCAATGTAAACCTAAAAAATATGAAAGGTTAACTTTTAATGAGCTGATAGTCCCTTTCTCAGTCGAAGCTCCGTAAAATTTAATAATTACTTAACATAAAGAGGATTATTTAAGCAGGAAAATAAATGAAAGTAACACGAATTATAAGAAAGATAAGATAGAGCAGATAGAGCAGATAGAGCAGATAGAGCAGATAGAGCAGGTATGATAGAGGAGGCGACGTTGTGGCAGATAAAATGCCAGACTATTTTGCCGCGATTCACTTAGGTTCAGAGCAAGTGAGTATGCAGATTGTCGAATATACTTCACTTCAAAATATGAAGGTTATAGACCGAGCCAGCCGCGCCGTTGATTTAGGCGAGGAGGCTTTTCAGACCAATAAAATTAGTTTTGGTACGTTAAATGAGGTTTGTGAGCTTTTAAAAGGCTATCGTCGGATGCTTGCTGAATATGGCGTCCGTGATTATCGTCTCATTGCAACAACGGCAGTACGGGAAGCGGAAAACCAGAAATATATTATTGATCAGATTAAAGTAAAAACAGGTCTTGATGTGAAAGTAGTGGATGTACCGCAGGAGATCTTTTACAAATACGTTTCATCTTATAAAAAACTAGCAGAACAGGATTTTCTCGAAGCTAAGAAAGCCGTGCTGTTTGTCGATATTTCTTCCGGCGGACTCGGCATGACCTTATGGCAGGACGGCGCTATTAAATATCAGCAAAATTTAAAAATGGGGGCGTTACGGATTAAAGAAAGCTTTTCGGCGGCGCAGCGCGATTCCCTATATTTTCATCAAGCGTTAGAAGAGTTTATCTATGCCGCCATTGAACCAGTAAAAGCCTATCTAGGTCATGTTGACATTGATTATTTATGTCTATCAGGCCGGGAAACGGAACTGCTGCTCAAAATGCTGGGCAAGACCTGGGGAGAAGTCGAAGCTTGTCCTGTCAGTTTGAGCGAATTTAGGGCTTTATATGAAAAAATTAAGCGATTGAACTTATCGCAACTTCAGCAAATTTTCTCGCTTTCGCCAGATGACGCAGCGATGGTTTTACCTACGCTTGTTTTATACCATCAGATTTTATCGTTAACGACGATTGAGCAGATTGTCATTCCTTGTGATCAATTTATGGATGGAATTACGCTGTTGTATTTGGCAGGAAAACACCAAGACCCGTGGCTGCAAACAATGGAAGATCAGGTCTTTAGTTTAATTCGAACCCTTGGGAAGCGCTATCAGTACGATAAACGGCATTCACAGGCGGTAGAACAGTTTTCCTTGTTGATTTTTGACCGCATGGCCAGGATTCATGGCCTAGGAAATCGTGAACGGCTTTTATTGCAAGGGGCGGCTATTCTGCATGATATTGGGAAGTTCGTGAGCCTTCGTTCCCACCCCTATTATTCCTATCGACTGATTTGTTCTTCTGATATTTTGGGACTGTCAGAGAAGGAAAAAGCGGTAATGGCTAATGTGGCCTACTATCATTCGCAAGGGATTCCTGACAATCATCATTACAACTATTCCATTCTTACGAAAAAGAGCCAGGTTACTGTCGCGAAGCTTTCGGCCATACTGCGCTTGGCTGATGCTATGGACCGGAGCCATCGGCAAAAGGCCATTGCGGCTGCCGCTGTTTTCAAGAATAATGAGTTAAACATACAAGTGAAAGTGAATGAAGATTATTCCTTGGAAGAATGGACTTTTGCCGATAAAGCCGATTTTTTTGAAGATGTTTTCGGGATTCGCGCCAATTTGGAAAGGGTGGAAAAGATATATGTTTGAAAGTAGCGAGTATTTTCTGAATCGCGAACTAAGCTGGATTAAGTTTAATGAACGGGTGCTACAGGAAGCCGGTAGTCAGAATAGACCGCAAGGAGATAGACTTAATTTTTTAGCGATTACCAGCTCGAACCTTGATGAGTTCTTTATGATTCGTGTGGCCGGTCTTAAGCATCAGTTCGATAGCGGCGTCCATAAACTCGATATTTCAGGTCGGACCGTAGAAGAGCAGTTGATTGATATTGCTGTTGAAGTTCACGGGCTTGTAAATCTCCAATATCGCATCTTAAAAAATGTCTTGTATCATTTGGAAGAAGAAAAGATTTTTTTCGCCGCTATGGATAAGTTAAGTGATTCTGATAAAGAATGGTGTTATGAGTATTTTCGCAGTACCATCTACCCAGTTATTACACCCGTTGCTGTCGATGCCAGCCATCCATTTCCCTTTTTATCAAACCGCAGTCTCAATTTGGCGCTGCAAATTAGCCGTAAAGGCAAAGACGAAAAAAAACTCGCCGTCATTCAAGTGCCTGCCGTGTTGTCTCGTATTGTAGAAATTCCGCCTGAAGGAGGAAAACGGCGCTTTGTTTTTTTAGAAAAGATCATTGAAGCTTACTGTGAAGAATTATTTTATGGGTATCAAGTCGAAGACGTTATCCCGTTTCGGATTACTCGTAATGCGGACCTATTTATTGATGAGGAAGATGCCAAGGACCTATTAGAAGAAGTAGAAAAGTCGCTGCGCCAGAGAAAACGCGGTCAGGCTGTGCGATTGGAGATCGGCAAAGGGGCGGCGCCTGCCTTAAAAGACCTTCTTGTCAGTTCCTTGCATGTTCTAGACCGAGAGGTATATGATATTAACGGACCGCTTGATTTAACTTGTTTCTTTAAATTTATCGGGTTGCCTGGCTTGGAGGAACTAAAACTTCCCCCGATTTCGCCGCAGCTTCCCAAGGACTTAGTCGGTTGCACCGATCTGTTTGCCAGAATTCGCGAAAGTGATGTATTATTGCACCATCCCTATGAATCCTTTGAACCTGTCGTACAGTTTGTTCAGCAGGCCGCTGTGGATCCGGCTGTTTTGGCCATTAAGCAGACCTTATATCGGGTGAGCGGTAACTCGCCGATTGTTCGCGCGTTAGCGCAGGCAGCGGAAAATGGCAAACAGGTTACGGTTTTAGTGGAACTGAAAGCGCGTTTTGATGAAGAAAACAATATCTTATGGGCCAAACGGTTAGAGGAAGCAGGGTGTCATGTTATATATGGCCTGCGCGGTTTAAAGACTCATGCCAAAATGATTCTCGTGGTACGGCGGGAAGCGCGCGGGATTCAGCGCTATGTTCATATGGGAACCGGAAATTATAACGATTCGACGGCAAAGCTTTATACTGATATGGGCATTTTTACCGCCAATGATCAATTTGGCGCAGATGCTTCAGCCTTTTTCAATGTGCTTTCCGGCTACTCTGATCCGCCAGTTTGGAATAAGATCACAGTGGCGCCGCTAGGTTTGCGCCAAAAGCTTGTGGCGTTAATTGATGAACAGATTGAAGTCGCTAAAACGGGGAAACGCAGCTATATTGCGGCGAAGATGAATTCGCTGTTAGATAAGGATATTATAAAAAAACTATATGAAGCATCTGGATATGGTGTTAAAATAGATTTGATTGTTCGTGGTATTTGCGTCTTACGGCCCGGAATAGCTGGAGTTAGTGAAACTATTAAAGTTCGCAGTATTATTGGCCGGTTTTTAGAGCATCATCGCATCCTCTATATTGCCAATGATGATGATGAAAAAGTGTTTCTATCCAGTGCAGACTGGATGCCACGAAACCTGAACGAGCGAGTTGAGCTGCTTTTTCCGGTGGAAGCCGAACAACATATCGAACGGATTAAGCAGATTTTACAGCTTATGCTTGCTGACAATCAGAAGGCGCACAGCATGTGCAGCGACGGTACTTATCGCCGTGTGGCAAAGCGCGGGAAGGTCGTAAAAAGCCAAGAAGAGCTTTGTAAACTTGCGAAAAAGGCGGCCGAGTTGCCGCAAGTTCCTTTAGAGCATCGGTTAAAACCGTTGTATCGTAAGGAATAGCTCTCAAGTAATGAAAAAGAACGTTGAGGTGACAGAATGAACACAGATTTTGTAGTTTGTATTCACTATGAAAATGACTATGGTTCCATCAGTTATAATGAAGCGGATAAAAGTTTTTGCGTAAAGCTTGCTAATGAAGCAAAACGCCGCGAAATTGAGACGTATTTATCGACAGAACAAACTATTCATATTGCCAGTGGCGCCACAATTCGTGATTTTGCTGATCAGACAGGTCTGCCAACAGAAAGCCTTGCTTTTTTTAAACAAGTTTTGACGCGTCTCTATAATCATACACAGGTTTTGGTGGATTGGAGCCATCCTGTGATCGAATAAGTCAACTTATCCACAGAGTTATTCACAAACCTGTTGATATTGTGCATAAGTGCAAAAAAGTAATCCCGCAAAGTCGCTGAATTTCGGCATTTGCGGGATTTTTCACATGAGCTTTTATGTGGATGAGTGACAATTTATTCCTTATTTTATGTGGATAAGTCATTATAAGCTATAAAAATTGGTTGCTGGGAAGAAAAAAATGGCGGCAAAGAGCAAATAAAAGATCGCTGCGTAAAGCAGCCGATGGGGCGATAGTTTGTGTTCTTTCAGCGTAATGAGCAGATACATTACGGAAAGTAAGGTTACGATGCCTGACCAAAGCAGGTGGAGATCGAAGAGCCAGGGGGTAAAGAAAAGTCCAAAGGCGCTAGGGACCGTTGCCTGAATCATCATGGCGCCGCTGATATTGCCAAGGGCCAGCGTTTCCTTGCCTTGCCGCACCCAAATCACGGCATTTAGAATTTCCGGTAGTTCTGTAGCAATCGGACTGCATAATAAGGAAATGATTAAAGGTGAGACATCTAAAGAGCGACCGAGTACTTCCAGTTCCGTGACAAAGACATGGGAGCTGGCAAAAATCAGCACAAGGGCCAGTCCCGTCTGGAAAAATGTCGCTGTCATAGTTGGCTCTTGCCGCTTAGGTTGGAATTTTAGCGGCTCTGGCAGCAGACATTCCTCAAGACATTCGGCGCGCAATTCCCGGTAAAAATAGAAAGCGTAGAGGCCCAGAAACACAAATCCCATGAGCGGTTTATAGGCGAAAAGAACGAGACCAAGCAGTACTTTAAAGATAAAAATAGATACAAACCATAGCTGATCTCGCGATAATTTGTGGCCGTCAATGTCAATTTCAAGACCAGCATCGCGTTTTTTCCGAAACAAGATAATACAGAGGCCCACAACGGCGTAGGCTAGCGTGCCAAGTACCAGCGGTCCGCCCAGAGCCGCACCGACGCCAATGTCTTTTTGTTCGCTGCTACCCTGAAAAGCTACAGCGACTAAGGTAACGACACTTTCCGGCAGAGCTGTGCCAAGCGCTGCGAGAATCGTGCCGACAGCACACTGTGAGATATTGAGTTTTTTGCCGACCCACTCAATGCCGTTTACAAAGAGTTCACAGCTATAATAAATTACAATTACCGAAATCAATAAGGCTAAATAAGTTGTCATTGTGATTCTCCTTACAATATTTCTTCATGAAAAAAATGTTAAAACAAACTCATTGTAACGAAAGCCCGACTGAAAGTCAAATAAGCGTCTTGTTCAGTCGGGATGAGAAGGGAAAGGGGAGGATTTCCTGCGGGAGTGTCGTAGTAGAAGATGAGCGAAGTGAACGCCATAAGGTTGGGGGAGAGAATATGGAGCATACAACACGTCAAGTTGGAATTTTGCTGTTTGATGAAGTAGAAGTGCTTGATTTTGCCGGTCCCTTTGAAGTATTTTCCTTGGCACGACAGCCTAAGAGTGAGTTTCAACCTTTTTCTGTACATACGATTTCCGAGCAGGGAAAAATGATTAAGGCAAGAAACGGGCTATTAGTACAGCCAGGATTTTCGTTTGCCACAGCGCCGAAGCTGGATATTTTGATTATTCCCGGCGGCTATGGTGCTGAAGAAATTGAGATCAATAATAAAAATCTGATTGCTTGGATTCAAAATCAACATAAATTAGGGGAAATTACTGCCTCTGTCTGTACTGGCGCATTTTTACTAGCGAAAGCAGGACTGCTTGATGGGAAAAGAGCGACAACCCACTGGATGGATTTGGAGCAGCTAGCGATGGACTTTCCCCGTATCAAGGTAGAACGAAACAGTAAATTCGTCGATGAGGGCCAGATTATTACTTCTGGCGGTATTGCGGCAGGCATTGTCATGTCGCTTCATATTGTAAAACGGCTGCTAGGGGAAGAGGCTAGGCAGCACACAGCGAAACGCATGGAATATGATATATAGCTTTTCTTACCTTTGGCAATTCCGATAAAGTGTTGGTGGTTTTTTATGATCAAAAAACTCGCTATATTTTATATGACCGGAACAGGGAATTCCTATACAGTGGCGTTATGGTGCGCGCAGTTAGGTGAATCATTAGGGCTGTCTGCGACTGTTTATAGTTTGTTTGATTCCAAGGGTTTCGCAGCAACTCAATCTGGTGAACCGCTTAACGCAGCGGTTTTATGTGCATTTGCCTTTCCTACCCATGGCTTTACGGCGCCTTGGCAGGTTATTCGGGCGATTTGGCGGTTGCCTCGCGGCAATCATGCTGGGGCTGTAGTATTGCCGTCACGGGCTGGCACGAGAGTACAGGGAGTTGCTTTGCCGGGAATGGAAGGGACAGCTGGCTATTTAGTTGCTTTGCTTTTGTCCTTAAAAGGCTATCGAGTTCGTGGTGTCAAAGGCATCGACATGCCCAGTAATTGGACGGCGCTGCACTGGGGCATGAGTGAAGAAAATGTTAGTAGTCTGATCAATAGGGCCGAAGCAAAGGTGAAAAAATTTGTACGTTTCATTGTTGCGGGAAAGGTTTCGTTTCAAGGCATCATTCCGCTCGTGGTGGGCTTAGTGTTAGTTCCAGTTTCGTTGCTTTATCTTTTGCTTGGACAGTTTTTCTTGGCAAAGCTTTTCTTTAGCTCGGAAAAATGCAGCGGCTGTGGGCTCTGCGCGCAGTTTTGTCCTAAGCAAGCTATTATGATGCGAGGAAAACAAGAAAAACGCCCTTATTGGCGTTTCTCTTGTGATAGCTGCATGGCTTGTATGAATTACTGTCCGAGTCAGGCGATTGAAGTCAGTCCGTTATTCGTAATTGTTTTTTACTATTTAATAACAGTGCCGCTGCTTACCTACATAAGCCATTATCTGGTTGGTGGCTATATACCGTCTTATCTTGGTACGGTGCTCCAGGTGGGCTATGCTTTTTTAGCTGTTGCAGTCGCCTATTGGCTATTGCATCAAGCTATGCGGTATAAGCCGATAAGGAAGCTGTTTTCCTACTTGTGCCATACTCGCTATATGCGACGATATCATGCTCCTGGCATTCTATGGGCAAAATTTCAAAAAAAGCAAAGAACGTGAAGTCTTTGCTTTTTTCATGTTCAACTGATGTTTATTAATGAGATTCATAGGCCATTTGTGCAATGGTTTCTTGTTCTTTTTCTTCATCATACTGATCTTCCCATTTGGCAATAACAATAGCAGCAAGGGCATTGCCGATAACGTTCACGACCGTACGGGACATATCCAAGAAACGGTCAATGCCAGCAATAAAAGCAAGACCTTCGACGGGGATGCCTACAGAGCCTAAAGTAGCTAAGAGGACGACAAAAGAGGCTCCCGGAACGCCGGCAATTCCCTTGGAGGTAATCATCAAGACAAACATTAAATAGATCTGATCACTCAGGGAAATATCAATGCCGTAAAACTGAGCTAGGAAAATAGCGGCAATTGCTTCGTAAAGAGTGGAGCCTGTCAAATTAAAGGTATAACCTGTAGGAATTACAAATGAAGTAATCGCTTTGGGACACCCCAGTCGTTCCATTTTACTCATAATATTGGGCAGAACTGCTTCGGAGCTAGCTGTAGTATAGGCCAGAATTAGTTCATCTTTAATAAATTTCATTAAGGCAATGATGCTAATGCCGCTAGCTTTGGCAATCGGGCCAAAGACAACAAAGATGAACAGAGCCATGGCGCCATAGACAGTTAATACAAGTTTGCCAAGGGGAATGAGCGATTGCAAGCCGAATTTAGAGACAGTTACACCGATTAAGGCGAAAACGCCAAAGGGGGCAAATTTCATAACAAGTCCTGTAACCCAGAACATGGTCTCTGCTACGCCCTCGCAGAATCGCAGTACAGGCTTGCCTTTTTCGCCAATTGCGGCAACGCCTAACCCGAACACAACAGAGAAGAAAATAATGGCGAGGAGATCGCCTTTGGCTAAAGACTCGAAAATATTGCTTGGAACAATATTGACAAAGGTGTCCGCCAGACTGTGATGACCAACTGATTCAGCTGTATTTAGATAAGAAGAAATATTAGTTTTGGCCAGAGCGCCGCTATTGTCGATCCCCACCCCCGGTTTCACCAGATTAGCAACGAGAAGACCTAAAAAGATTGCAATAGTGGTAACAACTTCAAAGAAGAAAATTGTCTTGCCGCCGATTTTCCCCAGTTTTTTTGTATCGCCGACGCCAGCGATTCCAACAACGAGACAAGAGAGTACGATAGGAGCTACAATCATTTTAATTAAACGGATAAAGGTATCGCCAATAGGGTTGAGGTAACTTGCTACAGCGGGATTGCCGTAAAAGGCGCCGCCAACGGTAATGCCTAAAATAAGGCCAATTAAGATTTGAGTTCCCAAACCGAGACGTAGTTTCTTCATAAAATCATCCCTTTCGCACAAAATTTTGTAAAAATTTCTGTTGTCGCTTTTTTCAGTAAATTCTATTAAAAATGTATCATGCAATCTATAAAATCCAATATAAATCTACATAAACTTTATAAGTCTTCCCAAAAAGAACAAAAAATAAATAGATCAGTAGACGAGATCTATGGAATATCAAAAATCTTTATGCTATTCTGTACAATGGATAAGGATATGATCAGAAATGATTTCTGCAGCGGAGGATGTGATTTTTTTGGGGAAAAAGTGGCTGTGGCTGTTCCTGATGATTCTTGTTGTACCGCTAGCGGGGGAATTGCAGTTCCATCCTTTTGACGGGGTATTTGGCACGTTTCGAGTTTGTTTAGGATCACCGGCCTTTTTATTCTTTTTACTATGGACGCAGCGTCAGGCTTATTTTTTAGCAGGCTTTACCGCGGGCGCTGCCGTTTTAGTTTTTCGTATTACTTTAGATTGGCTAGTAAGCGGCGCTGGCTTGTCACAGACTTTTATGATTCACTTTCCTGCTTTTTTCTATTATGTAACGTATTCAGCCGTTTTTTACGGCGTAAGAATCAAGCATTTTTACAATCGTCCAGCCTGGATTGGTTGTGTTGCCATTGCTGCGGAAATGACGGCTAGTATTGTTGAACTGTTATTTACGTTGCACTATCCCATCTCGCAGGTCGCAATTACCTGGCCTGTAGTCGGCAAGATTTTATTGATTGCCGTGATCCGTAGTTTTTTTGTGCTCAGCTTTTTCTTTATAATGAAACTGCATCAAGCTGAGTTTATGGCAGAACAGCAAAAGGAACAGAATGAGCACATGCTTTTACTCGTAGCCAGTCTTTATAAAGAGCTGATTCATCTGACTAAATCCCAGCAGAATGCCGAATTGGTTACTAAAGACTGCTATCAGCTGTATCAGAGTCTGGAGAATAACCAGAATTCGCTTAATCCAAGTGCGTTGGCCCAAAAATTACTAGAGATAGCTGGTCAAGTTCATGACATAAAAAAAGACAATCAGCGGATTTATGCTAGTTTGACCCGCTTGATTGCCGATGGGGAAGTAAAAGAGTATATGGCCGCTCCTGACCTAGCGGATATGATCATTCAGTCTCATATAAAATACAGTCGTTCTTTGAACAAAGAAATACAATTCGAGTTGCAAGTGACGCCTTCTCTGCCGCAGCTTCATGTATATACGATATTATCGCTTGTTAATAATCTTGTCTCAAATGCTGTAGAGGCCATCGAAACGGCAGGGGTTGTTCGTATAAACTTTGAGCAGGTAGAAGGTACTCTAAAGATACAAATTACTGATAATGGGCCAGCAATTACGGCGCGTAAACAAAAACTGATTTTCCAACCTGGCTATACGACGAAATTTGATCAAGCGGGGAATCCGTCTACCGGGATGGGACTTCCTTATGTAAAGTACCTGACCAATCAGCTACAAGGCGATATCCTTTTAAAAGATCTGCGGGATAGGGGCGAAAAAGCTTTTATTATTACGCTGCCGCTACGGAATTTGACACAGGGAGGATAAGACAATGCGTTTTTTTATTGTAGACGATGATGAAGTTATCCGGTCCATGGTTGCTGAAATTATTGAGGATTGCGAGCTCGGTGAAGTGGTTGGCGAGGCTGAAAATGGGTCTAAAGTCAATGCCATGTTGCTTGCCGCTAAAGCGGTCGATATTCTGATTATTGATCTTCTAATGCCGATTAAAGATGGAATACAAACTGTGAAGGATTTAAGAGCGGCTTTTACGGGGAGAATCATTATGCTATCGCAGGTGGAAGACAAGGAGACGATCGGCAATGCCTATGGTTTAGGAGTCAATAACTATATTACAAAACCAATTAATCGCCTTGAAGTCATTAGTATTATTCAAAATGTAATGGAGCATATTCAACTGCAAAACGTCATCCAGAATATTGAAAAGAATTTACACGGATTGGTAGGGGGGAAAACCGCTGCGGGCCCTAAGCTGAAAAATGAATCAGTGGCTCTGTTAACTTCGGGGCAATTTTTACTGAGCGAGCTTGGCATGATCGGCGAAAGCGGTTGTAAGGATCTGCTCGATATGCTTGAATATGTGCAGGCCTATGAGCAGGAACAGCCGGAAAAAGCCGCTTTTCCTTCGCTGAAGGATATTTTTACAAACGTGGCCATGAAGCATGTGGCCGCTACTGAGGCTGAAGCAGCGGCCGTAAAAAAAGAGGCAAAGGCGTTAGAACAGCGAGTGCGTCGAGCCATTTTTCAGGGATTGACGCACTTAGCTTCACTTGGAATTATTGATTATACGAACCCGTCTTTTGAAAATTACGCACCGAAGTTTTTTGATTTTACGGAAGTCCGAAAGATCATGCTATGCCTGCAGAAAAATCAGAAGTCTTCGATTTCTGATTCTAAGATTAATATGAAGAAATTTGTTCAGATTTTGTATCTCGAGGCAAAGCAGGAAGCCAGAAAATAAGCGGGTTTAGCGTCGCTTCCTCTCTGCCGCTGAATTGACACTCGAAAGGTGAAATGATATACTTATTAACGTTGAAAATAGATCATGCGCCCGTAGCTCAGGTGGATAGAGCAGCAGTTTCCTAAACTGCGTGCCGGTGGTTCGAATCCACTCGGGCGCACCAGTTAAATACACAGTAATATCAAGTCTTACAGGGGTTTTTCCTTGTGAGGCTTTTTTCTTTTGCTAGGGCTAGGCAGGCAATATGCAAAAATGTATCAGGAATTATTAAAGGATGAAATTGAATCAATCTGTAGGCACTAAAAACGATAGTATTTTTTCACATAAAGGATATGGTATAAAAATTATGAAATATGTATGGGGGAGAATGGGAAAACGTAAAACAAGACCTAATAACTTGAATTAGATAAAAGGTAATTTGTTGGTAATTGTCTTAAAGTTTAATTTTTATCAAGGAAAGTAGTTGTTCTTTAACGAAGAAATACAAGTGAGTTTTCTATGGTGGAGGAAAAAGATATGTCGCAAAATTCAAGAATAATTTTGGAACAAATTATAAAGCAAAAACATGATCAACTCCAGATAAGTATGTCTGATAGTCGATTTTTTGAATATTTTTCAGCGATGCAGTTACTTAAGAATTATGAATTAAGTTATGATGAAATTGAACATGGACTTATGGGGGAAAGTAATGATGGCGGCGCTGATGCAATTTATTTATTCGTCAACGGAGATTTTGTGAAAGAGGATGAAGAATTAAAAGAAAAATACAAAAAGAATGTTGATATTGAGATGGTCATAATTCAAGCAAAATATACAAATTCATTTGGCGAAGATGCACTATTAAAATTAGCGAGATTAAGCAAAAATTTGTTTAATTTAGAATTTGAGAGGACTGATTTTGAAGGACGATATACAGATAAAGTTTTAAATGCATTTGAATTGTTTAGGAAAACTTATTTTGATTTAATTATTCGCAAGCCACGACTAAAAATAAAATACTTCTATACTTCGAAGGCAATTGATGTTCACGAAAATGTTAGAAAACAGGCTGATGATCTGAAGGCTGATGTAAAAGGTTTGCTATCAGATGCAGAAATTGAAGTCGTTTTAGTAGGCGCAGAAGAACTTTTAAAATTAACACATCAGAGAGTACACGAAGTTTATCGTTTAAGTGTTTCTGAAAATCCTATGTCTTCTTCAGGGCAGGTTTTCATTGCCCTTTCGAATTTAAGCTCATATTATAAGTTTATTACAGATGACAATGATAATTTAATACGATCAATATTTGAATCTAACGTTCGAGACTATCAAGGTAAGACAAATGTTAATTCGGAAATTGGTGAAACTCTTTCTTCCAATAATGGTGAAGATTTCTGGTGGCTTAATAATGGCGTAACGATTTTGGCAACGGAAGCCTCTTCTTTTGGTGGAAAAGAGCTAGTGATACACAATCCTGAAATTGTAAATGGGCTTCAAACATCAAGTGAAATCTACAGATGGTTTCATAATAATCCTTTTCAATTAGAACTAGAAAAACGTAATATTTTAGTTAGAGTAATAGTGCCAGATACAGAAGAAACCAGGGATAAAATTATACGAGCTACTAACAGTCAAACACCAATACCGAAATCATCTCTCCGGGTTACAAATACAATTCATAGACAGATTGAAGAGTATATGAAAGCAAGGGGTTTATACTATGATAGAAGAAAAAATTTTTATAAAAATGAAGGTAAAAAACCAAAAGAAATTATAAGTGTTTCATTTTTGGCTCAATGTTTAATGGCTGTTTTGATGCAAAAACCAGATTTCTCAAGAGCCAGACCCTCTACTCTACTCGAAGAGGATGAGTCGTATGACAAATTATATAATAAAAATAACAGCTTAAATACGTTTTACTTAATAGCCTATACAGGAAGAAAAATTGAATTGTATTTGAAAGATCATAGTTCTTTGACTACAACGGAAGTTAATGATATAAGATTTTACGTTTTGTATGCGGCGTGGGTATTGATATTACGGAATATTTATCCGTCTAATAAAATTATTGCATCTTTAAATAAAGAAGGCTTTACAACTAGCCTTATGGAACAAGCATTAGAAATTGTTTACGATATCTATAAACTTTTAGGTGGAAATGATAAAGTAGCTAAAGGAACTAAATTGCCTGAATTATTGAAGAGTAAGTTACGTAGTCAACTTGCTTGTTTAGATTAATCGATTTTTACAATTGGCAAATTAAAAGCTGGACTTTAAATATACTAATACTATTTAGTTTTTCAAGGTGTAAACTAACATTAGTGTAGCTAAATAGATATAAATTGCTAACAAGAAGATTTCTCATTTCGTTGAGAGGTCTTCTTATTTTTTTGTAATTGGACGACTCCGCAACAGTTATCCCTATTTACTTCCAGTTCATGATGATAAAATACAAAAATTCTGCATATTTTATCATCCGTTGCACTAGGCAAGAAATAATGTTATAATGCATTTCATAACCCACGTATACATGTATTAATGTATTTTAAAGTGGCGCGGGTAGAGAGGAGCAGGAATGGAAGATGGCAGCAGTACAGGACTTTGCGTGTAAGACCTCAATATCTTCTATCGATCAAGGCGTCTTGCGCTATTGTGGGTACTCTATTGAGGATTTAGCAGAAAAGGCAACTTTTGAAGAGACGATTTATCTTTTATGGTATGGCCGTTTGCCTAATAAAACAGAGTTGAAAGCTTTGAAACAAGACTTGGCAGAGCAGGCTAAACTCCCGCAGAAAATTTATGATTTACTGCATTTATATGCACCATGGGGAAATCCCATGGCGAAGCTTCGCACATGCGTATCGTTTTTAACTCATTTTGATGATGAAGTAACAGATAGTTCCTTTGCGGCAGACCATCGTAAGGCGATTCGGATTATGGCCCGGATACCGGCCATTGTTGCGGCAATTGAGCGAATCCGTAAGGGATTGGAGCCCGTTGAACTGGATGTGCAGGCTTATGACTCTTTATCCGAAGCTTTTTTATGGCAGTTAACAGGGGAAAAGCCAGTTCCGCTCGTAGTCAAAGCGCTTGATCAGTGTTTGATTCTCCATGCGGAACATGAATTGAATGCATCTGCTTTTGCTGCTCGTGTCACGGCATCAACTATGTCAGATCTTTATTCGGGCATTGTGTCAGCGATTGGTACGCTGAAAGGCCCGTTACACGGCAATGCCAATGAACAAGTGGCTAATATGCTGCAGGAAATTGGCAGTAAGGATCGTGTAGAAGCTTATATTGAAGAAAAAGTAAAACGAAAAGAACGCATTATGGGGTTTGGCCATCGGGTTTATAAAACAGGCGATCCGCGCGCCGCTATTTTGCGCAATTTAGCCAAACAGCTGGCTGAATGGCGTCAAGAGCCCTATTGGTATGAAGTGTCTACGGAAATTGAAGCAACTGTTCATAAAAAAATTGGTTTATTGCCGAATGTAGACTTTTATGCTGCTTCTGTATATACCTATTTACATATTCCTAGTGATTTATTTACACTCATTTTTGCAATCAGCCGCACTAGTGGCTGGCTCGCTCACATTTTAGAGCAACATGACGACAATCAATTGATTCGGCCCCGAGCTTTTTATCAAGGTAAGTCAGAAATTGCCTGGCTTGACCTAGAAGATCGCTGAGTAGGAATCTTTACAATAAAATAGCCAGTAGAAGTTACGAATTGAAGGAGCGATTATACTATGCATAAAGTAACATTAATTCCCGGTGATGGCATCGGTAGCGAAATTGCAGAAGCCGTACAAAAGATCTTTGCTGCGGCGAAAGCCCCGATTACTTGGGAGACCTGCTTAGCTGGTCAAGCGGCGCTTGCAGCCAATGAAACCGCGCTGCCAGAAGCCACACTTGCCAGTATTCGCACGAATAAGCTTGCACTGAAGGGGCCGCTAACGACGCAGATTGGCGCTGGCTATCGTAGTCTCAATGTGACGCTGCGGCAAACCTTTGATTTATACTGTAATTTACGTCCGGTTAAAACACTGCCCGGTATTGCTACTCGCTATCCCGAAGGCGTCAATATTGTTATCTTTCGCGAAAATACGGAAGACCTCTATGCAGGAACCGAGCAGAAACTAGGAAAAAGTGCTGCTGTAGCCTTAAAAACCATTACTGCTGATGCTTCGCTGCGGATTGCGAAAGCGGCTTTCGCCTATGCGGCGGCTCATGGCCGAAAAACCGTCACAGCGGTTCATAAAGCCAATATCATGAAATGTACAGATGGCCTCTTTTTGGAATGTGTTAGAGCGGTAGCTGCAGACTATCCTGATATTGCTTATCAAGAAGTGATTATTGATAATCTCTGTATGCAGCTTGTAATGAATCCGCAGAAATATGATGTTCTGGTAGCGCCGAATCTGTACGGCGATATTATTTCCGATCTCTGTGCGGCCCTAGTTGGCGGTTTAGGCGTAGTGCCTGGCGCTAATATCGGTGAGAACTGTGCAATTTTTGAAGCCGTTCACGGTACGGCGCCGGATATTGCCGGCAAAGGACTGGCGAATCCGACGGCCATGCTGTTATCGGCTACGATGCTGCTTGATCATCTCGGGGAAAGTGATAAGGCCCAAGAAATTCGTAAAGCCTTGGAAAGCGTTTTGCAAGAGGGCATCACTAAGACAGCCGATTTAGGCGGCAAAGCCACCACACTAGAATTTACAAATGCTATTATTAGCAAGTTGAAAGGATAGGAGCAATGGGACGTATGATTGAACTCATCCAGGATGGCGTATATGTAGTGCAAGGAGAAAAACTGCTGGAAACAAAGCAGGCTTTGCAGCAGTATACTTGCGAGGAAACCGACTCGGCGGCTAAAGAAATTGCTCGGCGCAACACCATCGCTTATCAGCTGTTAATGAGTCACAATGTTTCCGGTGATGAACAGCATTTGAAATTGCGGATGGATTCGCTAGCTTCCCATGATATTACTTATGTTGGAATTATTCAAACAGCGCTTGCCGGAGGATTACAGGAATTTCCTCTGCCTTACGTACTGACGAACTGTCACAACAGTCTTTGTGCGGTAGGGGGAACGATTAATGAAGATGACCATCGTTACGGCCTTAGTGCTGCCCAGAAATTAGGCGGGATTTTTGTGCCGCCCCATCAAGCGGTCATTCATCAATACATGCGAGAAATGATGGCAGGCTGCGGCAAAATGATCCTCGGCTCCGACAGTCATACCCGCTATGGCGCGTTAGGAACTATGGCTTTTGGCGAAGGCGGGCCAGAACTGGTAAAGCAGTTATTTAAGCAGACCTATGATATTGCCTATCCAGAAGTCATTGCCGTTTATTTGGAGGGAGATCCTTTGCCAGGTGTGGGGCCGCAAGATGTTGCCCTGACCATCATTGGCGCTGTATTTAAAAATGGCTTTGTTAAAAATAAAATTTTGGAATTTGTCGGTCCTGGAATCAAAAATCTTTCAGTAGATTATCGTAATGGCATTGATGTCATGATGACGGAGACTGCTTGTTTGTCAACGATTTGGCGTACGGATGAAACGGTGGCAAAATATTATCAAGTTCATGGTCGTCCGGAAGCGTATACGAAACTAGAGTCAGGGGCGCTTGCGTATTATGATGGCGCTGTCAAAGTGTTGCTCCATGATATTTCTCCCATGATCGCGCTGCCATTCCATCCAAGTAATGTCTGGACGATTGCTGAGCTGAATCGCTATGGCGCTGAGATTCTGCGAGAAACTAGCAATGATTCTTTAGTCGATAAATTGATTGAGGGGCGGCTCCAAGTTGATCAAGCTGTTGTGGCAGGCTGTGCTGGCGGAACTTTTGAAAACATTGCGGCTATGGCCGATATTCTGGCAGAGACTTTTTTACAAAACCACAATACTTCGTTCAGCGTGTATCCGGCGAGTCAGCCGATTCATTTGGAATTGCTTCGCCAGAATAAACTAGAGTCGTTTATTACCTCAGGGGCAATTTTGCGAACGGCTTTTTGCGGTCCCTGCTTTGGCGCTGGCGATGTGCCAGCAAACAACGGTCTCAGTATCCGTCATACGACACGGAATTTTCCCAGCCGCGAAGGAGCGATTCCTAGCGAGGGACAGAGTGCCTTTGTGGCACTTATGGATGCTCGGTCGATTGCCGCTACGGTGCGTAATGGCGGACGCTTAACAGCTGCCACCGAGATTGCTGTCAGCAATAAAAAAGAGGAGTATTGCTTTGATGCTGCGATTTACCAGCGGTGCGTATATCAAGGCTTTGGCTGCAGTAAGGCCGAAAAAGAGATTGTTTTTGGCCCCAATATTACGCCATGGCCAACGATTGCACCACTTACCAACCACTTACTGCTAAAAGTGTCAGCTTTAATTTATGACCCTGTTACTACAACTGATGAACTGATTCCTTCGGGTGAAGCTTCTTCTTTTCGGTCCAATCCATTGAAATTAGCTGAGTTTACTTTAATGCGGCGTGATCCCAAGTATGTTGCCAGAGCGAAAGATTTGCACGCCTTGGAACAGTTGCGGCAGGACTGTCCTGATAAATTCCGTCTGGAGTTAGCGCCTGTTTTGGCGCAAATTGCCGCCCCCCATGAGCTAAGTCAAATTGCATTAGGTAGTGTGATTTTTGCCAGAAAACCGGGTGATGGTTCAGCTAGAGAGCAAGCCGCTTCGTCACAGCGCGTGTTAGGCGGCGCCGCCAATTTAGCAATAGACTATGCAACGAAACGATATCGGAGCAATTTGATTAATTGGGGGATGCTGCCATTCTTGATTGATGAACAGGACTGTCATAAGTTGCAGCTAGATGATTATATTTATCTTCCCAATATTAGAGAGTGTATTGCTAGTGGCAAAACAGAAATTACAGCAGTGCAGATTCAAGCTGGCGGAAAGATGCCGCTACATCTACGTTTAGGCGAATTATCAGAGGAAGAGCGAAAGATTCTTTTGGCAGGCTGTTTAATCAATTATTACGCTGAGACTTTATAGTATGGAGACAGAAAGCAAGCCCTTGATTCTTCTTTGCGGAAGAACCAAGGGCTGCTTTTTATACCAGACAGATGTGTGGTATTTACGATTAACCGCGAGCGCACAAGGGAATCAGGATGTTCGCGATCAGGCAGCTACCGCCAACAATCAAGAACATTAGGCGATCCATTACGATGGAGAGGTCTTTTTCGTCCTTGCGGACATAGTAGTAATGGGAACATAAGGATAAGATGATGGATAACCCAATGGTAAATAGGCCAATGCCGGCAATATGGTCAGCAATTCCGAACGCGCCAGACGGCGGTAAAATGGAATTGGCCACGTAAGAATTGGCTACAGCGCCGAAATAAGCGCCGGTTGGCAGCGAAAAGCGTGGTCCAATATCAGAGGGTTTGATAAAAAAACTGGAGAGTGTCAGGAGAATGGCAGCGAAGAGTGACAAGAAAATTTTTATGTAAAAACCATAGTCATTTCGGCTGATTTGTACGGCAGCAATATATTGTGAGAACGTCTTTTTCGTGTTGGGGTCAAGTCTCGGATCACCGTACGAAGAGCGATAACTATGAGTTTTTACTACATTGCTGGACTTAGTAATTTTGTATCCTGGGATATTCAATCTTGAACTGATGTTGGAAGTTTCATCAGCTATGTAGCGAATTTTGCCACCATCGCGAGCACCGTCTTCCACATAGATGTTTAGCATATGATCTTCGATGGGGACACGGGAAGTATCAAAGAATTTGATGATTTTCCCGGAAATGCGATAGCGTTGGTAGTTTACTCCATCAGGCCCATGGTATTCTTCAATGAGCTCTTTTTTATTAATCATTCCGTCGACAAGGACGAATTTACCGCCAGGGTCTAAAGCCTTATCGCCATTCCACCGGAACCAAATGTAGAAATTTGTGCTCCAGAAGGAGTCCTTAATGGAGAAGCTGTCAACATCTTCAATGTAGGTGCCAACAGTAACGTTTACGTAGTTGTTGCTTTCTGGCAGTGGATCAGGCGGTGTTTTTCCCGGTTCGGCGCCAGTCGGATTCATTCTGGCAGCATGATTCATATCAGAGCGGTGTTTATTTTGGTACATGGTTTGCGCACTAAAGAAAGTAACAAAGGAATATAAAATTAGAATACCGATAGAAAACTGTATGAGGAATTTCTTTCTTTCATTAGTGAGTCGTTGCCAGCTCTCTTTCGTGAATAACACCTCTCTTTTAATAGATTTAATTAGTTAAAAATGTGGTGAGAGGTATAATTAGACAAGGTTAAACAAAGTCCTGCTGGCAATTGACTGTTTTAACAGAAACTTAACATAGTTTTAACAATTGGCTTATACATAGAGAGTTTGATCAAAAATCTCTGGAATCTTATTTTTTAGCGAGAGAAGTCTTTGGTCTATGAAGGTAATTTGCTGTACTTCTTCTAAAATTGTATAATGGGTCTAGATATTGGGAATGGTGGGAAATCCATGAAAATAGTAATAGATGCCGATGCTTGTCCGCGACCTGTCTTGGAGTGTTGTCTTGCGGCAGGGAAAAAACATACGATTGATGTAATGACTGTCGCGAGCTTTAATCATAATATTGTTTCTCCTAACCATATAACGGTGGGGAGTATGTCACAGGAAGCCGATCTGAAAATCATTAATTTAACGGAATCCGGTGATGTTATTGTGACTCAGGACTGGGGCTTGGCTTCGATGGTGTTGGCGAAAGGGGCGGCTTGTATTAGTCCGACCGGCACAGAATATCGCGCGGAAACCATTGATTTTTTACTGGAAGAGCGAGAGATCAAAGCGAAATATCGGCGTGGTGGCGGTCGGACCAAAGGGCCTAGTAAGCGTACGAAAGAACAGGATCAACGATTTGCTGCACATTTAGAAATCATAATAAATCGAGTAATTTCTGATTTATGACAACAGGAAGTACCCCGTCAGCGAAAGTGTACTAGAAATTGCCAATGAAGGAAAAACCGACTATGCTTGTAGTAGCAGAGGCGGTTTTTTTATGCTTATCCGAACCTTTTTTCATCGGAACTCGTAGTAGAAGTAGAACGGGTGATGATCTATGATATCAGATGAAATTTTAGTGCAGAAAATTAGAAATGGTGATGAAGCGGCGTTTGAGGCTCTCGTAAGCCGCTATCACGGGCCGATTCACAGTTATGTTGTACGGATGGGCTGCGATTTTCATCGGGCGCAGGATTTGGTGCAAGACGTGTTTCTCAAGGTTTTCCGCAATCTTGATACTTATGAGACGCAACGACTGTTTCGACCTTGGATTTATACAATTGCCTCCAATACCTTTAAAGATTACTTGAAAAAGGCTTATGTACGTCACGACAGCGTATTGTTTGATGAAGCAGAATCAATCCCTGATTATGAGCCAGAGCTAGAAGACCTTGTCGCAGCTCAGGAGGATAAACAGATCGTGGAGCAGGCCTTGGATTTTCTTGCCCCAATGCATCGAGAGGTGTTAGTACTACGCTATTATCAAGAGTTAAAACTCAGTGAAATTGCGCAAATGATGAATATACCGCAGGGAACCGTCAAGTCGCGGTTGTCGACGGCGTTGCATCGCGTCAGAGACCTACTGGCAAAGGAGGCGATATTTCATGATGCAGCCATTCGATAAAAAGAAGCAAATTCTTCATGAATTAGATGAAGATCCGCTAGATCGTGAATTAATCAAGACGATGGAGCAACTGGATCGGTATAAGCTGCACGCTCCATCTGAAGCCGATACAAAGAACTTAATTGCTTTTTTAAAGCCGACATTTGCCGCTGAACAGCTAGAACAATCTGAAGTAAATTCAAGCGGGTTTTATGAGTGGCTTAATGACCTATTTCGTCTATTGCAACCGCAGGCGGCTCTGCTTAGCAAGCCCTTTATGCTAGTCACGATGGTCTTGTTCTTCTTATGTTTTTGGCTTACAGGTCATTTGTCGGGAAATCAACTTGTCTTTTTGACGAATGGATCACCTTTATTAGGGATTTTAACAGTTTTTTATGAGTTTCGGGCCAGACAAAACAAAATGGCTGAAATGGAGGCTGTATGTCTTTATACGCCGGCGCAAATTGCAACAGCCCGTCTTGTGGTCGTTTTGGGGTATACCATTATCATTAGTTGTTTGGCGATGCCGATGATAACGACCAGAGAAAGAGTTATGGTAGGGGAAGCGGTACTTAGCTGGCTAGGACCATTGTTTTTTATTTTAGGAGTCAATCTGGCAGCTTCGCTTCGCTGGGGCGTTACTGGCGGCATGATTTTAGCGATGGCGCTTTGGGTTTGGCAGTTAGCGGCTGGGAAAGGCGAGTTTTTGTTGCGGCTGTTATTACCGCAGCAGGCTGCTTTGTGGGCTGATTGCTTAGGTTGTATTATTGGTATTGTTTTAGCTGTCGCCACTTTACGACGCGGCAGTGATTTGTTGGTGGGGCCAGGTGAGGCCAATGAATGATTCTAAGTATTTATCTGGGCAGTTAGTTATGGATCAGGTAAGCCTTCGTTTTTCTAAGAGTGGTTTTGGTATTGATCATTTGTCTTTTGAGTTAGAGAGAGGCTTATATATACTAGTGGGGCCAAATGGAGCCGGAAAAACGACTTTGTTGCGGTTGTTGGCCGGACTTTTGCCACCGCAGCAGGGGCGGATTTGGTGGAATGGTCGCTCACTAGAAAAACAAGCTCGTTTCTATCGAGCAAAGCTGGGCTATTTACCCCAGATATTTGGTGTGTATGAGCATATGACGGGAAGAGACTTCTTAGGCTATTTTGCGAGACTGAAAGGTCTTGCCGCAGCTATGGTAGTGCAACGGGTGAACGAGGTAGCTGAGCTTTTTTCACTTGAGTCTTGGCTGGATCGGAAAGTATCTGCTTGGTCGCAGCCGCTACGACAGCGTCTTGGTTTAGCTCAGGCTCTGCTCAATGATCCGTCTGTTTTGATTCTTGATGAGCCTTATGCTGGACTAGATGAGCAGGAAAGAATGCAGATTCATGGACTTTTGCTGCGGCTGGCTGAAACTAGATTGGTGATCTTAAGTACGCATGTATTTGATGCATTGCCGATAGCCAGAATTTTGCTCTTGGTAGCGGGGAATTTAGAGTTTATCGGCGCTGCCAATCTTTTTTGCGCCAAAGCGCAGGGCGCAGTTTGGACGGGCACGATGCCAAAAGAAGATTGGTTGTTTTGGGAATCGGTTTATGGGGATACAAGTCTGGTCCGGTATTACGGTGAATTTTGTCAATATACGATTATTGGTCGGGAGAAACCGCCAATCGAAGGCATAAAGGCTGTTGACCCGTCGCTAGAAAAAGCCTACTTTTTTTGGCTGCAAGAAATTCGATGCAGAGAAAGGCCGCGTTTGTAATGAAAATTCGATTAGAGAAGGTGCAGATGCAAGTTGGGCAGGCGGCGATAACGGTACGGGCGGATGGGGGAGTTACGCTCCTCTTGGGACCACCTGGGGCTGGAAAGAGTCGCTTGCTACAGATACTGGCAGGCGGAAGCGAGCCGACGCAGGGAAAAATCTTTTTTGATGGAAAAGCGGTAACTGCACCGGAACGGCGGAATTTATGCGCTTACTTGCCGCAACATTACGGCTTGTATGATGTTTTTTCAGCCGAAGAGATGCTTGAATATAGCGCTCTTTTACAGGGCGTTGTTTCTGCCAAGGAACGAAAGCAACGCATTACAGCGTTGTTAACTGAATTGGGCATAAGCGGCAGGCAAGGGCAACGGCTTAGCTCTTTTTCGCCGGGAATGCGCCAAAAAATTGCTGTTGGGCAGGCGTTAGTCGTTGGTAAGCCACTACTTTTTCTCGATGCGCCGTTTATGAGTCTTGATCCGGAAGAAAGAAATTTATTGGCTAAAATTTTGGTAAAGCGCGGGGCACAGCAGGCTATTTTGATTGCTGACAGTGATGTGCAGACAGCTTTCTTGTCAGATCGGGTTCTTGTAATGCAAGAGGGCCGAATTGGGTTTGATGGGACTGTTGTTGAATTGGCTGCAAAAGCGGGAGAACTTACGGCTTTGGTAAGAATGAAACAGCAAAGAGGTTCCTGGGAACATTGGACTTTTCTGCTAGAAAAAGGCTATGAAGCTGTTTTGCAGGAGGCAAAAAAGTGGCATATTTAAAGGATTTAGCTAGTTTTGAGTATAAACGGCTGATTCGAAATCGCCTCATCTGTTTGCTGGCTGTTTTGGCCATAGTAGCTATCTTATTTCCCAGTACGGAGATTTTATTACTGCAGCTACTCGTGATTCAAAGTGTAACAGAAGACCGTCGCAAGGGCGTAAACTTTCTACTAAACTCTTACAGTTACAAGGCGTGGCAGCTAATTGCGATTCGCGTTGCCGTCTTATTTTTGTTTTTGTTATGTTTATGGCCCTGTATGGTTATTGTTATTAGCCTATGGCCGTTAGGACCTGAGTTTTTTCTGCAGCATACCATGGCACTAGCGCTGCTCACTTTCCAGTATGCAATCATGGCTTTTTGTGCAATCGGGTTTGTTTTTTTTATGTCGTCGCTTTGCGGCGGCAGAAGCGGTTGGCTTTATTTGCTGGCTATTTTTTACTGGGTCATTGGAACGGTTCTTGCTGACAATCTCAGCTATTTACCTTATAGCATACGGTTTGCTTTGTGGGGATTTGGCTTGATGTTGCCTACGGCGCCGTCGGCGCTGAGCTTCTTTTTTACAGATTGGCAGTTAATATTTTCTCTTGCTGTTACTCAAATTGCAGCAGCTTTTCTGTCGCTTTGGCTGGTCATTCTGGCGGCTATGCTGCGGCGTCAGGAGTCAATTCGCCAGGAGAGAATTTGGGGCTGGTTCTTTTTGGTGATTTGTTGCATGGCTCTTTATGGCAGCTTTGAAACACGGGCGGCTATTGAGCGAAGTGAAGCTGCTTTTCGACAAGCCGTGGCAGTGGCCGCTACGGAAGTAACGGCAGAAGAACAGGCCGTCTTACAGCTAGAGTCTTATGATTTGGCGCTTAATCTTGACACCAAGGCAGGCTATTTAGCAGCTACTGCGACGATACATGGTCGAATGGGGATGACAGCGCAAGAACTTGTATTTACCTTGCGACCTTATTTAACAGTACAGACTGTTCAAACAAGTGACGGCAGAGATTTACCGTGGCAGCGGCAGGGAGCCTATCTTTTTATAGAGGTACCGCCTGCAGTGAAGGGAACTGGTGAGTTGACGCTTTCCATCGTTTATGGCGGTAGAGTGGATGAGTCCTTTAATGATCGGTTGGCGCAGCCACGCGGCGTTATTAACCGAATCAGCAGTGATTTTTCGTTGCTGCGCAGCGCCTATGCTTGGTATCCTATACCGGGACAGCAGGTGCTTTATAAACAGGGAACTTATGAAAACCCCTGGACGAAGCAGCAAGAGGTGACGCTTTGGGCGCAGCCTGCTTTCCATGAGGCCGTGCCCTTTCAGCTAACCGTGACAATGGATTGCAGTGATTTGACTATTGCCACGAACCTTCCTTTAGTTGGTCAAGAGACTAAAACGGCAGCGAATCAAACGTGCTATCGGTTTTACTCGCCCAAGGGACGCAATTTATTTGTGATTGCCGGTCCCTATGTACGATCCGAAGCGGAGATTCCTGGGCAAGCAAAACCGGTCACTGTGTATACCTTTTCCTGGGATCAGATGCGAAAAAATGAAGCATTGCAGGAACTTGCTGAGCCGTCTTGGTTTTATGACAGCTGGATTGCCAAAGGCGGAGACGGGGCGGCGTTGCCAAGTACCATCATTGAAGTACCGCAATCCTTTGGCTCCAACAGCGCTGGACAACCGATAAAGGGGCTTACTCTCTATCAAACAACAGTGATTGGGGAAAACGACTATGGCGTTTATAAGCCCTTCCAATTTTTGCGTGAGATTCAGAAAAATAAGTACACTATTGCTGCGCTGCAGCATTGGTGGCAGAATGATATGACGGCAGAGAGCAGTCAGTGGCGTGGTGGTTCAATTCCTGAAGCTGTTATGGCCTATTTATATAACCTTCATCAAGAAAAGACCTATCCCAAGGGGACTCGTGACGATTTTGTAGAGCCTTTTTTATTGAGCGGACCTGTAGCAAATAATGTTTTTATGATTCTTGATGCAGTGCAGACAAAAGATTCCAGGGCGTTTAAGGCGTTTATACAGGAACTCTATGTTGTTTATGACCAGACAGGAACTTTATCAGAGGCGCAGTTTTCAACGGCTTTGGCAAAAACTACGGCGCAAGTTTCCTGGAGTCCAGAGGAAAAGCTAACTTTGACTCGTTGTCAGCAAACGCTTGCAGCACAATTAGACAATCAAGATCAGGTTAAAAAACAAGCGCCATTCTCTCTGTCTTTCTTTGCTTTTCGCATGGAAGATTGGTTACCGTGAACCAAAGTCCCTCCTTTGTCGTAATTACAGTGAAGTATGAAAAACAGACAAAGGAGTCAAAAAGAATGAAACGAGACAAACAATTAAAACAGATTGCTGCCGTTTTTTCGGCGGCAATTGTATCTTGCAGTTCGATGGGGGTTGCTGGCGCCAACGCGATTGCTGTTGATGCCGATGTTTGGCAACCATCGATAACGAATAACAGCACAATTCGGTCAGGCAAGGGATCGACGATTCATTTGAAAAATGATTTGGGCTTTTCCGAGAAAAAAAGCCTTGCTGGTTTGACCCTGAAGTATGGCAATGAGGATCATCAGAGTTTTTTCCTTAGCAATACAGATGTAAAGTATAACGGATCAAAGCAGCTTTCGCAGAACTTTACTTATGGCGGCGGGGTTTTTGGTCAGGGCAATCATGTGGATAGCGAAGTGAAGGTGAATGTGCTGCATTTTGGTTTTCGCAATGAAAAAGTAACAGAGAGTGGTAAAATCGCGACAATTTACCAGTATAACCACGGTAATATTAAGACTCGTTTAACCGATACGACAGCCGCCTTGAATCGGACATCTGATGCTGCCTTGAATTGTCTCAATATCGGTTGGGGTTGGGAGAGTGTAAATGCGCGAGGTGTGAATTATTTTGCAGAAGTATTGCCTGTGACTTTGGGAAACGGCGGCAATTGGCAATATGAATTCGGAATGAAAGTTCCGATGGGAAATCAGTTGGGGTTAAAGGTTGGGTATCGTGCCGAACGGTTGCAAACCGCGAAGACTGATGATGATAAAAAACGCGTTGAGTTGCGCGGGATCTTTTTCAGCCTTGGCTCAAGCTTTTAATATAGAGTCTTTCACAAAGAGTAAATGTTAGGGTAGGTCAACGGAGCGATTCTTAGCTTCATTGCCCTACCCTTTAACTTTAGCGAAAGGTGATTTTTCTGTATGGCAGGATTCTGACAGAAGTCAGAGAAGATTTATTATACGTAGACAAGGGTAAATTTTTGTTTATGTGAATTTTTTAACAAAAAGAGTCTAGGGGGTTACGTGTATGTTGAAATTAATGAGAGCGCCTGCAAAATATGTTCAGGGAAAGGATGCATTATTAGAAACATATGAAAACACCAAAGAACTAGGATCATCTTTTTTGTTTATTTGCAGTCGCAGTGGTTATAAGACAGCTAAGCCCAAAATTGAGCAGAGCTTTAAAGACTCGGCGGCTACATTACGGTTTGAAGTATTTAATGGCATAAGTTCGACTGGTGAAATAGAACGGATGCGTCAGATTGTTCGGGACGATAAGATTGAAGTGATTGGCGCCATTGGCGGCGGCAGCGCCATTGATACAGCGAAAGCGACAGCTTATTATGAAAATCGTCCTGTTGTGATTATGCCGACTGTAGCGGCTACTGATGCTCCTTGCACAGGTCTTTCGGTAATTTACAATGATGATGGCACGTTTTGCAAATATATTTTTTATCCGAAGAATCCGGAAACGGTTATTGTTGATTCTTCGATTATTGCCGCAGCGCCAGTGAAGTTCCTGGTAGCTGGTATGGGCGATGCGCTTGGCACTTATTTTGAGGCTAGAGCTTGTGTAAAGACGAATTCACCTAGCTTAGAAAACGGCGGCATTACAAAATCCGCAATGGCTTTGTGTAAATTATGCTACGAAACGCTTTTGACTGATGGTTATAAGGCCAAGCTGGCTGTTGAACAAGGCCTGCTTACACCAGCCGTAGAAAGCATCATTGAAGCAAATACCTATCTAAGCGGCGTTGGCGCTGATAATGGTGGACTGGCTGTGGCTCATTCTGTCTATAATGGTTTTACTGCTTTAGAAGAATGCGAAGCAACCATGCATGGAAATCTAGTCGCTTTCGGCACAATTGCGCAGCTTATTTTAGAAAATGCGCCAATGGAGGAAATTACGGAAGTTATTGGTTTTTGCCTCTCTGTCGGCTTGCCTGTTACGTTGGCAGAAGTGGGAGTTTCCGATGTTAGCCGTGTGAAAATTGCGGCTGAAAAAGCTTGCCTTCCAGGCGAATCGATCCATAATATGCTTGGCGATGTAACACCTGAGCAGCTGTATGATGCTTTGTTGGCAGCTGACACTTTGGGAAAAAGCTACTTAGAATAAAAGAAATTTATAAAAACAGAAACTGGATTCGCTTTGGACATCATTGAATATAGCGGAGTTATACAGCAACAGGAGCAGAGAAAATACTCTGCTCCTGTTTTGTAATAAGCTGGTTTTTAGAGAGATTCCATTTCTTTGTTTACTGTTTCTTCGCAAGACCGCATGGCTAAGATTGTTTTTTCAAGCAATTCATCAAGGCTCCAGCCGAGTCGTTCGGCGCCTTGTTTGATAACATCACGAGAACAGCCGGCGGCAAACTTTTTATCTTTAAACTTTTTCTTTAGGCTAGAAAGTTCCATATCCATTACGCTTTGCGAGGGGCGCATTCTAGCGGCGGCGCCAATTAAACCTGTCAGTTCATCAGCGGCAAATAGAACTTTCTCCATTTGATGCTTTGGCTCAATATCTGTGCAGAGACCATAGCCATGACTGCAGATTGAGTAGATCATTTCGTCACTGACGTGGCCTTGTTTTAATAATTCAGGAGCCTTTTTACAGTGTTCCTCGGGATACTCTTCAAAATCGATATCGTGGAGCAGACCTACAGTTCCCCAGTAGTCCAGTTCTTCGCTATAGCCGAGTTCCGCAGCGTACCATTTCATGACGCCTTCGACTGTGAGAGCGTGAAGAAGATGGAACGGTTCCTTATTATAAGTCTTCAGTAGATCAAGTGCTTCTTGGCGTGTAATTGCGCTTACCATTCTATCGTCTCCTGTTCTGTAAACGTTTTCTATCCATTAATACTCTATTTCTTCTTGTATCCCTGCTATTTTGTAAATTTTTTAGCGTTTTTAACATGCGAAACTGTTATTATGTTAATTTTTTTTGTCGGCTGATTGCGGCACTAGCTAAAGCGAGAAACTAGTTTATAAAAAAGCAGCGTTTCTCAATAGCGAGAAGCGCTGCTTCGGTTTACTTTTTATAGACTTTGCTAAGGTCTTTTAGTAAAGGCCCATTTTGCTGTCTGATAAGTTGATGAAAATATTTTTCTTTTGGCTATAGTGATCAAGCATCATTTTGTGCGTTTCACGGCCAATGCCTGACTTTTTGTAACCGCCAAAGGGTGCATGGGCTGGCAGATTATTGTAGGTGTTGACCCAAATCCGGCCTGTTTCTACAGCACGGGCAACGCGGAAGGCCCGATTGATGTCTTTGGTCCAAACAGCGCCGCCAAGGCCATAGTCACTGTCATTGGCCAAGCGAATCACTTCTGCTTCATCTTTGAATTTGATGATGGAGATGACAGGGCCAAAGATTTCTTCTTGGGCAATACGCATACTATTATTCACATCAGTCAGAATGGTTGGCTGAATAAAGGATCCCTTTTCCAGTTCAGGACTCGTAATCTTTTCACCGCCGAACGCCACTTTAGCACCCTCGGCTTTGCCAATATCTACGTAGCCGAGAACTTTTTTGAGCTGTCCGGGATTTACGAGAGCGCCCATTTGCGTGTCTTTTTCCCAAGGAAGGCCTACTTTGACTTTAGAGAAAGCTTCAATAGCCGCTGCGACAAATTTATCGTAAATTTCTTCCTGGACAAAGGCTCGAGATCCAGCGCAGCAAACCTGCCCTTGATTAAAGAGAATGCCCATCTGGAAGCCTTCAATCGCTTTTTCCCAAGGCGCGTCGGCAAAGAAAATATTAGCTGATTTTCCGCCTAATTCGAGTGTCGCAGGAATCAGTCGTTTAGCCGCTGCCTCTGATACGGTATAGCCTACTTCAGTAGAGCCAGTAAAGGCGAGCTTGCTGAAGCCTTCATGTTCTAAAATATAATTTCCTGACACGGAGCCTTTGCCTGTAATGACATTTACGACACCGGGCGGCAATACTTGTGCCAGTAGTTTCGTTAATTCCAGAAGACTGAGTGAAGTACTGGAAGAAGGTTTGATAACAATGCAGTTTCCTGCCGCAAGGGCCGGAGCGATTTTCCATGCCGCCATAAGCAAGGGGAAGTTCCAGGGGATAATTTGACCGACAACGCCAATAGGCTCGCGCAAAACTAGGCTGAGATTGTTCTTATCAATCAGAACAGCTTCGCCTTCTTCAGTACGAATGGCGCTGGCAAAATACCGGAAGTGATCGGAACTAAGCGGTACATCGGCATTTTGGGTTTCACGAATCGGTTTGCCGTTATCGAGAGTTTCAATGATCGCCAGCCGTTCAGCATTGGCGTCAATGAGATCAGCAATTTTTAATAGCATTCTAGAACGGTCTTGTGGACTGACATCTTTCCAAGTTTTAAAAGCTTTCCAGGCGGCGGTCACAGCCTGATCTACGTCTTCTTTCGTGGCGTCGATACAGGTAGCTAGTGGCTCGCCGTTTGAAGGGTTGACCGAAGTAAAGGTTTTACCAACGCTGCCTTTGGTCCATTGTCCGTCAATAAAAAGGTCATAATGTTTATCTGGTTGAATCATAGTCATGTAAAACGCCCCCTCAAAGTAAATAATAAAGCCGATTCATACGCTCTTTGGTAACCAGTGCGTATTTTTTATGAGTATGTTATTATAGTAAGGGAGAAAAAGGGTTTTCACAAGAACGCACTTTATTGTCATATAGTGACTAAAATGTCACTATGAAAAGCGAGGGGCTTTAGATGATGACTGAAAAAAGCCGCCATGAAGAATGTTTCATGCGCGATAAATGCGCCAAATATGATGAGTGTCCTATGATCATTGTGCAGAATATGTTGGCGGGAAAATGGAAGATTCTCATTTTATGGTACTTAGGCTATAGTACCTTGCGATTTAGCGATTTACAGCGGAAATTACCGCAAGTCACGCAAAAAGTGCTGGCAAGGCAGCTAAAAAGCTTAGAGCAGGATCATTTGATTCATCGAAAAGTATATCCTGTTGTTCCGCCAAAAGTAGAATATAGCCTGACGGAAGAAGGCGAGAAGTTTCTTTCGATTCTTTCCATGATGCATCGCTTTGGCGCGGAGCATCTCGAAGAATTTCAACCGCAGGAGTTCCAATCGTAAGAAGCTCTCATTGTCCCCCTAAAGGGGCGGTAAGAGCTTTTTTGGACTTAAATTTCACTGTAATTCTACCTCTAGAAGGAGCTTATCATGCGATTAACCACCAAAATTATTCTGCTAGTTTCATTTGTTGTAGCGATTTCTTTAGTTGTGACGGCTGTTGGCATGTCCAATTATATAGAAGGGACAATTAAAGAAAATCTCGGGAACAGTAGTATGAACGTGGCTCGTTCGGTTGCGAACAATCAAGCAATTATCGAAGCGATGGAGCTAGGCGATCGGCAAAGTGTTCAGGAAATGGCAGAACGAATTCGTACGACAACTGGATCGACATATATTGTTATTTTCGATACGCAGGGCTCTCGGTTTTCTCATCCTGTGGCAGAATTAGTTGGCCAACCCATTCAAGGCGGTGATGAAGGTATGGCCTTGCAAGGGCAGGAATATTTTTCTCATAGTGTTGGTACTTTTGGCGAATCGTTGCGGGCGTTTACGCCCATTCATAGCCAAAATGGGCAGATTATTGGCGGAGTCGTTGTCGGTGTTTTGATGGAAAATTTGCAAGCGGCAGTTTGGCAAAGTCGTAAATTTGTTTTTGCAGTAATGATTTTTGGCCTGTTGATTGGGGCGATCGGTTCCTATTTTTTAGCACGCAATATTAAACAAGGCTTATTTGGCCTTGAGCCAGAGCAGATTGCCAAAATACTAGAAGAACGGAATGCTGTTTTACAAGGGATTAAGGAAGGCGTTATTGCCATTAATCGCGAGGGATTGATTACCCTAGTTAATGAAGCTAGCCTGCAGCTATTAGGCGCAGGCGATTATTTAGGAAAACCAGTAGAAGAGCTTGTACCAAATACACGGCTCAATGAGGTCATTAAGACAGGGTGTCCTGAATATAACCAAGTACAAGATTTACAGGGCAAGCGAATTGTTACAAATCGGATTCCAATTCTGGTTCGCGGTCAAGTGGTTGGCGCTGTTGCCACATTTCGCGATATAACAGAAATGAAAGAACTGGCTGATGAATTGACGGGGATTCGCACCTATACGGAAGCGTTACGGGCGCAGGCTCATGAATTTATGAATAAACTTCATGTGGTTTGGGGGCTGGTAAAACTAGAATGTTATAGCGAAGCGACTGATTATATTCGCTCGATCGTATCACATGCCGAAACAGAAGCGGAATTTGTTATATCTCGCATTAAAAATCCTGCTGTTGCTGGACTACTCATTGCTAAGTTTTCCACGATGCGCGAGGCGGGAACAAGTCTTTGCATTGATCCAGAATCTACGCTAGCGGAGAAAACTTGTTTAGTGAACGCTGAGCTAATTACCATATTAGGAAACTTGCTTGATAACGCAATTGAAGCGGTGCGGTTTCAGGATAAGCGGGAAGTTCATTTGTTTTTGCAAGGTGATGAGACTGAACTTATGCTAGAAATTTGCGATTCGGGACAGGGAATTGAAGCTGATGTTTCTCAGCAGATTTTTGATTGGGGTTTTTCTACAAAGGGGGGACAACGCGGCGTGGGCCTCTTTTTAGTTGATGAAATTGTAAAAAAGTATAATGGCGTTTTAGAATTTGCCAATACGGATTTTGGCTGTGTTTTTACAGTCCACTTGGGAGGTAAATAATGTCTGATATTCATGTGTTGATTGTAGAAGATGATCCCATGGTGGCAGAGTTAAACCGTCGGTATCTGATGAAGTTGCAAGGAATTTTATCAATTACTTTGGCGGCATCTGTTAAAGAAGCGTTGCAAGTTCTTCAGTGTAAAAAGATTGATTTGATTTTGCTTGATATTTATATGCCTGATACCAATGGATTGCAATTTTTATCGATATTACGGAAAAATAATGCGAAGACTGATGTGATTGTAGTTACCGCTTCCCGTGATTCCATGCATATTCAAGAAGCGCTGCGGTTAGGGGCGGTTGACTATTTAGTGAAGCCTTTTGAGTATACTCGTGTTTGTGAAGCAATTGAAACATACCAAAGCCGACGGCGGATTATCAAAACCGAAGAGTTGGATCAAAAAGCGATTGATCGCTATCTTTTGCATCGTCCGACCGAACCGGAAATGCCCAAAGGACTAGATAAAGTTACTTTAGAGCATGTACGAGAACTGGTGGGGCAGCTGACAGAGCCTTTTACGGCCGAGGAGGCAGGCGCCTTATTGGGCGTTTCTCGTATTACTGCCCGCCGCTATTTGGAGTATCTCGTAAGTAGAGACGAAGTACAAAAAGACTTTTCTTATGGCAGTGTCGGACGGCCTGTCTGCAAATATACAGCTGTGAACAATATGAACTAAATTATATTCGAAATTTCCAAAATAGACAGAAAAATGCCGCCTCCGTTTATGATAAAAACGGAGGTGATTTTTATGTCCGAAAAGGACGTAAATGTATTTACAAAATATAAAGTGGGGCCAATGCCGCTGCCCATCTACCTAGTGGTCGTAGCGATTATTTTTGCCGGGGCTCATTATGGTAAATTGCCCGCCGATATGATTGGCGGGATTGCCGTCATGGTTGTTATGGGAATGCTCCTTGGCGATATTGGGTTAAAAGTTCCAATTTTGCGCGATATTGGCGGACCGGCTATTCTATCCGTGTTTGTTCCTAGTATTATGGTTTTTTATAAACTGCTTGATCCGGCCTCATTAAAAGCAATTACAGCATTTATGAAAGGTTCTAACTTTTTGTATTTCTATATTTCTTGCTTAGTTACAGGCAGTATTCTTGGGATGCTTCGCGTTGTTTTGATTCAAGGTTTTTTGAAGATGTTTGTACCGCTGTTGGTGGGAACCATTTGTGCATCTCTTGTTGGGGTCGGTGTTGGCACGATTACGGGTCTTGGCGCCTATAAGGCCTTGTTTTTTGTTATTATTCCTGTATTTGCTGGCGGTGTCGGTGAAGGTGTGTTGCCGCTGTCCGTGGGATATGCTGAGATACTTAATGTGTCTAATACACAGCTGATTCCGCAGCTTATGCCTGCGGCAATGCTTGGTAACCTTTGTGCAATTATTCTGGCGGGATTATTAAAGCGTTTAAGCCAAAAACGACCGGAATTCTCCGGCGAAGGAATGCTTGTTAAAACAGGAAATGATGAGTTTTTGCGTAAGGCTCAGTCCGAAGAAAAGCCTGTTGACTTTGCTTTAATGGGAGCCGGACTGCTTTTAGCAACTACCTTCTTTGTGTTTGGCGGATTAGTAAATAAGTTTATTGATATTCCAGGGCCGATTGTCATGATTTTCTCGGCTGCTATTATTAAAGCGATTGGTATTATGCCTGCATCGATGGAGCAAGGCGCCCATCATTTGTATCGGTTTGTAGCTTCCTCGCTAACCTGGGCGCTTTTAGTGGGCGTTGGTGTACTTTACACGCCGTGGCAAGATGTTGTGGCTGCTGTTTCGCCAGCTTATGTGATTACGATTGTGGCAACTGTGATTACGATGGTATCTTCTGGATTTTTCGTTGGCAAAATGATGAATATGTACCCAATTGAAACTGCGATTGTAACAGCTTGCCATAGCGGTCTGGGAGGAACTGGCGACGTAGCGATTCTTTCCAGTGCTAATCGGATGTCGCTTATGCCTTTTGCCCAAGTATCGACGCGGTTAGGCGGCGGTTGTACCGTAATTGGCGCGTGTGTTCTTTTGAAAATGATTCAGTAGGAGGATCGTTATGAATTTATTGAGAACTGCCCAGGCGGGCACGTTGGAATCAAGTGATGTCATGGTTCAAATTCAGCCTGAGTCACCTAATAGTGGTACTATTATCGAAATTCAAAGTATCGTGCAGGCCCAATATGGCGATCAAATCGAAGCGACCGTGAAAAAGTTTTTACAGCAGGCAAAAGTAACTGACCTTAGGGTGTTTATTCAAGATCGTGGCGCGCTGGACTATGTGCTAAAGAGCCGCTTGCAGACAGCGCTGTTTCGCGCTTCAAAGGAGTGAAGAATATGTTGAGACGCACGTTGCTGTTTATTCCGGGGAGTAACCCTAATATGTTGCAAAATGCCGGGATTCTAGGCAGTGATACGGTGATTTTAGATTTAGAAGATGCTGTAGCGCCTACGGAAAAGGATGCTGCTCGGTTTTTAACAGCCAATGCATTAAAAAGAGTCAAATTCGGCCATACGGAAGTCGTTGTTCGCATCAATCCTTTGGAAACGTACGCTAAAGAGGATCTTCCTGTAATTGTCCCGGCCGCACCTGACGCGATTTTATTGCCAAAAGTGCAGGAAGCCCGCGACATTGAGTTAGTGAGCCAAGAACTTTCTCGCTTGGAGCAAGAACATCAACTGAACAAAGAAATTTCTCTCTTTGCCTTGATTGAAACACCACTAGGCCTTAGCAATGCTCTTGCTATTGCCAAGGCAAATCCTCGGGTAAAGGCGTTAGCTCTGGGCGCGGAAGATTTTACAGCGGGAATTAATGCAACACGGACAAAAGCAGGCGCTGAAATTGCCTATGCCCGTGCGGCACTTGTGACGGCTGCCTATGCTGCTGGCGTACAGGCGATTGATACTCCCTTTACAGATGTAAATGATGAACCCGGTTTAATTGCTGATACTATGTTAGCTAAGCAAATGGGATTTACGGCGAAACTGGCAATTAATCCACGGCAGGTTGCGGCAATCCAAGCAGTATTTACGCCTTCGCAGCAAGAAATTATTTGGGCGCAGCGAGTCGTCGAAGCTTTAGAGGCGGGAAAAGCCCGCGGTCTAGGTGCTGTATCGCTAGATAATAAAATGATCGATTTGCCAATTATGCTACGGGCAACACGATTACTTGATATTGCCAAGTCAGCTAGGCTTATTTGAGGAGGTTTCTATGAAAACAGTAGATGGCAGAGAGTTGCCTGACTATATCGAAGGTTGGGGTCCTGTTACAGCTTTTCAAGGGGTCAAATGGAATCAGACGCTGCAAGGTGCAACGCGGCGACTCGTCAGTTTTTCGCCAAAACAGCAGAAACTTGTGGAATCAGCCGAGGCTTTATTGCAAAAATTGCAGGCAAAAGATGGTATGACTTTTTCCTTCCATCATCATTTTCGCAATGGCGATTATGTAGTGAATACCATAATGGCTGCCGCTCAAAAAATGGGTCTTAAAAATTTAAAGATTGCCCTTAGTAGTATTTTTCCCTGTCATGAACCACTTGTAGCGCTAATAAAAGACGGTACAATTACAGCAATTGATACAAATTATATGAATGGGCCTGTAGCGGAAGCGGTAAGCCGCGGCTACTTGTCGACGCCTGTAATTATGCGGAGCCATGGCGGTCGTCCGCGGGCCATTGAAGAAGGTAGTCTAAAAATCGATATTGCCTTTATTGCCGCACCCCTAGTGGATCGGTTTGGTAATATTTCCGGCAAAGATGGGCTAGCGGCTTGTGGTTCGCTCGGATATGCCATGGTTGACGCTGAATATGCTGATACTGTTGTTGCTGTAACCGATCATCTGGTAGAAACGCCGCTAGCGGATTTTTCTATTCCCATGACGCAGGTTGATTATATTTTAGTTCTTCAGGAAATTGGCAATCCTAGCGGCATTGTTTCTGGTACGACCAAGATTACGCGCGATCCTGTAGGATTGAGGATCGCTGCTTTGGCTGCTGATGCGATTGAGGCGGCTGGCGTGTTGCAACCGGGTTTTTCTTTTCAAACTGGCGCCGGCGGCGCTTCGCTTGCTGTAGCACATTATTTGCGGCAAAAGATGGAGCGATTGTCGCTGCGAGGCAGTTTTATTATGGGCGGAATTACAGGCTATTTAGTGGATCTTTTGGACGCCGGGCTGTTCGAACGAATTTACGATGTACAATGTTTTGACCAGCGGGCGATTGACTCTTTAAAAGTAAATCCTCACCATAGAGAGATTAGCGCGAGCTATTATGCGAATCCCCATACTAAGGGCTGCGTTGTCAATCAACTAGATTGTGTCGTATTAGGAGCCACAGAAATTGATGTTCATTTTAACGTGAATGTGACAACCGGATCGAATGGCATGATCATGGGGGGATCTGGCGGTCATAGTGATGCGGCAGCTGGTGCTGGCTTGACCGTTATTGTGGCTAATTTACTGCGCAGTCGGCTACCGATTGTACGTGATCAAATTATGACGGTTACGACGCCGGGAGAAACGGTTGATTTGCTTGTAACGGAACAAGGTATTGCTGTAAATCCTCGTAGGCCAGAGATTAAAGCCGCTTTATTGGAAAAAGGGCTACCCGTTTATTCCATTGAAGAACTTAAAGATTTGGCCGAAGAAATTGCCGGTACGCCAAAAGAAATTGCTACAAGTGATGAAGTAGTAGCTCTGGTAGAGTATCGTGATGGAACAATCATTGATGTGGTCCGCAAAGTAATCGGCTAGGTGTTAACGTATTACATCAAGTGTCGGATTGTTTCAATTTATAATGGGTGAAAAATCCAGAAGACTCAAAGGAGTTTTCTGGATTTTTTATTTTTGTCGGGTTTGAGACAAAATAGAGTCTATTTTAAGTCGAATTTTTTAATCATATAATAAAATTGTAAAAAGTAACATAAAAATGGATCGAGCTTTATTAAATTTCATTTAAGGGAGAGGCTGCATGTTATGATTATTGACCGTATTGATATAATTCGCGTAAAAGTTCCCTTTATTCATCCCTTTGAAACGAGCTTTACCCGCTTTGAAGAAAGAGATGCGCTGCTCATCAAGATCTACTCAGAAGATCTTATCGGCTATGGGGAATGTAAGGCTTTTTATGGCCCCTTGTATAATCCGGAAGATAACGGAACTTGTTTTCACATCATTAAAAATATGATTGCGCCAGTGATTTTACATAAAGACATTGTGGATCCAGCCGATTTTATGGCTAAGGTCTCTTTTATTGTGGGAAATCGTTTAGCGAAAGCAGCCGTCGAAAATGCGCTTTGGGAAATTTACGCCCAGCGTGAAGGAAAGTCGTTAAAAACGCTACTTGGCGGTACGCAGACAGAAGTCAAGGTCGGCGTTAGTCTCGGCATTGAGGCGACAACAACGGAGCTGCTGAAAAAGATTGAAAAATATCTTGCCGAAGGCTATCATCGGACCAAGATCAAGATTAAGCCAGGTAAGGATATTGAGGTGCTTAGAGAAGTTCGTCGTCACTATCCGGACATTACGCTTACTGTGGACGCAAACTCAGACTATACATTAGATGATATAGAACTGTTTAAAGCTATGGATGAATTTAATTTGCAGTATATTGAACAACCTTTAGGGGAAGATGACATTGTCGATCATGCTGTCTTGCAAAAAGCGATTCAAACGCCAATTTGCCTTGATGAAAGTATTGTTTCGGTCGAAACGGCCCGCAAAGCGATTCAACTAGGTAGTTGCAAAATCATTAATATTAAATCAAGCCGTTGCGGCGGACTCCATGAATCCATTAAGATTCATGATTTATGCCAGAAGCATAACATTCCGATTTGGGTGGGCGGTATGACGGAACTCGGAATTGGTCGTGTCCAGAACATTTCCTTCGCCAGTCTGCCAAACTTTGCTTTTCTAGCTCATGATATTGCCGCAAGCAATCGGTATTTCGCTGATGATATTACAACGCCCGTTGTAGATATTACGCCGCGCTGTACTTTGATTGTGCCTGATGAAACGAACGATATTCGCTATGCAGTGAATGAAACAGCAATTGAGAAATTTATGATTAGTCGTGAAGTAATCCGGTAAATTTGCTTTCACATCGAACCAGAAAGGGTTGCCATATTAAGAAAAACTTCTCTTATATCTTGTGAGTTTTGCATAATGCAATCACAACGTATACGGAATTTTTCGCTTAGTGTGGTAGCTCTTTTTGTCAAAAAGACGGAAAATTCTTATAAATATTTACAGGCATTTTGATTTTGCTGCAGAATAAATAAAAATAGAGAGTAAAGTAGAGGAGGTTTAACAAATGAGTAAACGCGAGTACATTGTTCCTGAGTTTGGCGCTTTTGCCGGTATGCGCATTATTTCTTCTGGTTCACTGGTGGCTATGCCTCATGCCGCCAATCTGTTAGCTGATTTTGGTGCAGAAGTAATTCACATTGAACGCCCGAATGTAGGCGATACCTGGCGTTTTATGCCGCCTTTCGCTAATTATGAAGGCCGTCAAGTCAGTACCAGTTGGGCTCAGGATGCCCGGAACAGACTGAGTATGACGGTGGAACTTAACTTGAATATTCCTGAAGTGAAAGAAATGTTTCTTGGCTTGATTAAAGAAGCTGACGTGTTTATGGAGAATATGGTTTGGCTTGATAAGTATGGAATTAACGATGAAGAGCTATTAAGTGTGAATCCCGCTTTGATTATTGTTCATGTAAGCGGTTTTGGTCGACCTCAATTTGGCGGTTTGCCGGAAGTGTGCGACCGTGCTTCTTATGATATGATGGGACAGGCTTATAGTGGCTTTATGCATTTGAACGGGGATGCTGAGCCGTCGGTGCCAGCGCTAAGCAAACCGTGGCTAAATGATTATATTTCCGGTCTGCATTGCGTTTTTGGTTTGCTTGCTGCCTATGTAAATCGCTTGAAAACTGGCAAGGGACAAGTTGTCGATGTCGCCCAGTTTGAGGCGCAGGCTCGTATTATGGCGGATACTTTTGTCTCCTATACAGAAGCGGATATTGTACGGACTCGCACTGGTTCTAAGTCAGCAGCTTTTCAGCCTTACGGTCTGTTCTTAGATAAAAATCATGATTATGTGGCGATCGGCGCTTTCGGCGCTGGAGTATATAAACGTTTCATTCAGGCTCTTGGCGTAGACCCGCAGGAATATAAATATGAAGAATGTGCGGCCACGCCAGAGGCTTTGGCATCACCCAAGGGAAAAGCGCTTGATGCTTACCTGACGGAATGGGTGGCAGCAAGGACGGCCCCGGAAGTTGTAGAGCAGATGGCTAAATACAAGGTTCCTTGCAGCAAAGTAAATACAGCGAAAGACGTTGTGGATGATCCCCATTGGTTAGATCGAGGCGATTTTATCAATTATAAAGATCAGACGTTGCAAAAAGACATTAAAGCATTAGGTATTATTCCGAAGCTGAGCGAAACACCTGGTAAAGTGTGGCGGGGTGCGCCTTCGTTGGGACAAGATACGGAAACCGTTTTAACAAAAATCCTCCATTATACGCCGGAACAGATTCAGGCGTTGAAAGAAAAAGGCTATATATAATAGGCGTGGCTGTAGTGAGGGACAGCGAACGGATGATCAGTGTAGCGGCAATATAGTTACGAAATGGCATAGATGCAGAGGTGTGTAGTAGCAGAGCGGCATGTTAAAATAGGAGGCGAAAATATGGATTTCATGCTTACGGAAGAGCACAGATTATTACAGAGTACTGTACGGGAGTTTACGTTAGCGGAAGTAGCGCCTTTGGCGGAAGAACTAGATCGCGATGGCCGTTTTCCCAGTGAAACCATGGATAAATTGGCGAAGCTTGAGATGACAGGGATTCCTTATAACAGCGCCTATGGCGGCAGTGGCGCCGACTATGTAAGTTATGCGTTAACCATCGAGGAAATTTCCCGTGAATGTGCCGCGACGGCAGTGATCTTAGCGGTACATACTCTAGCGGCTTCCCCTATTGTGCTGTTTGGCACAGAAGCGCAAAAACAAAAGTTCTTACCGCTTCTGACCGAGTATCAAACTTTGGGCGCCTTTGCTTTGACCGAAGCTGGCGCAGGTACTGATGCCGGGGCTGTGACGACGACAGCCGAACTGGACGGCGACTTCTATGTTCTTAATGGCGCTAAGACATTTATCACCAATGGTGATAAAGCTGGACTTGTCATTGTTATGGCGAAAACCGGGCCTGGCGCCGGAACGAAAGGAATTAGCGCCTTCATTGTTGAAAAAGCCGTATCGCCCTTTGCCGTAGGTAAGCATGAGGACAAAATGGGAATTCGCGGTTCCCATACGACGGAACTATTATTTCAGAATTGCCGCGTGCCCAAAGAAAACTTGTTAGGAAAAATCGGCGAAGGCTTTAAAATTGCTATGGCAACACTCGATGGCGGACGGATTGCCATTGGCGCGCAGGCGCTAGGCATTGCCCAGGGGTGTCTTGATGAATCGATTCGTTATGCGAAAGAACGCCAGCAATTCGGCCGTCCTTTAGCGGCTAATCAGGCGATTCAGTGGATGATTGCCGATATGGGCAAAGATGTTATGGCGGCGCGTTTGCTTGTTTATCAGGCGGCGGCGTTAAAAGACAGCGGGAAGCCATTTTCGCAAGAAGCAGCCGTGGCGAAGCTGTTTGCTTCCGAAACGGCCGTAAAATGCGCTGCGAAAGCTGTGCAGATTCAAGGCGGCTATGGCTATGTAAAAGGCAACAAAGTGGAGCGCTTTTACCGTGATGCTAAAATTACGGAAATCTATGAAGGAACCTCAGAGGTTCAGAAAATGGTTATTGCCGGGACGCTGTTGCGCTGAGTCATTTAAAAAGTGCAAAAAAATGAGTATTTGTGAGCTAACCAGAGGAAACCCAGGGAAAAAGTCTCCTGTTACTGCAATTTATCACTTTCTTATTTTAGCGAGTTAAAGTAGAATAAGATCAACGCTTAGAAAGTAAAGATAATAGCAGGGTGGGGATTTTAGATGAAAAAAGTAGTTGCACTGGTACTCACGGTTATGATGGCAGGCCTGCTCATCGCTGGTTGCGGCGGTGCGCCAGCCAAAGCGCCTCTAAAGAAAATTGTAATTGGTTTGGATGATAGTTTTCCGCCAATGGGCTTCAAGGACGAAAAGAATAATATCGTTGGTTTCGATGTGGATATGGCGAAAGAAGCGGCAAAACGTCTCGGAATTGAAGTTGAATTTAAGCCGATTGACTGGAGCAGTAAAGAAGCGGAACTTAACGGCAAACGCATTGACGCTCTTTGGAACGGTATGAATATTACCGAAGAAAGAAAGAAAAATATGTTATTTAGCGATCCATATATGGATAGCAAACAGCTGATCTTTGTTATGGCAGGTTCTCCAATCAAAAGTGCGGCTGATTTAGCCGGAAAAGTTGTTGGCGTACAGCAGTCCAGCATCGGTGAAGAAGCTGTTACGAAAGACCAGAAACTGAAAAGCTCTTTAAAAGACTTCAAAACCTATTCTGATTGTATCGCTGCTTTCATGGACCTCAAAACAGGCCGTCTTGATGCAGTAGTAACTGATGAAATCCTTGGCAGATATTATATGTCGAAAGAACCGGGCAAATATATCGCGATTGAACAGCCGCTCGGAGAAATTGGAACTTATGGCGTTGGCTTTAGAAAAGAAGATCAAGAATTGCGCGATAAAGTTCAGGCCGTACTCAATGAAATGAAGAAAGACGGTACGTCGGCAACAATCTCGAAAAAATGGTTCGGCGCTGATATCGTAAAATAAGTACAGTGTATGGCAAGCACGTTGAGGCTGATGGTATAATACCATTAGCCTCTTGTTTGCCTTTTAAACTCATTCAAAATTCCCCGATTTTCCACAAAGGAGACGAAAAATGGAATCACTTATTGCCATGATTAAACCCATGATGGAAGGCGCCGGTCTGACACTGCAAATGTTTTTTATCACTTTAGTGCTATCAATTCCTTTGGGATTGCTGGTAGCGCTTGCCCGTATTTCAAAATATCGGCCGCTTAGCTTTCTTGTAGAAATTTATATTTGGCTCATGCGCGGTACGCCGCTCATGCTGCAGCTCCTCTTTGTCTACTATGCTTTGCCGCTGATTCCTTATGTAGGAATTCGCCTACCTGATTTTCCGGCGGCGCTTGTTGCCTTTGTTTTTAATTACGCGGCTTACTTTGCGGAAATTTTCCGCGCTGGTATTCAGTCAATTGATCGTGGGCAATACGAAGCAAGTAAGGCCCTTGGTATGAATTATGTACAAACAATGAGACGAATTGTTCTGCCCCAGATGATTCAGCGGGTATTGCCGCCGGTAAGTAATGAAACGATTACGCTGGTAAAAGATACTTCACTCATTTATATCTTAGCCATGAATGATTTGCTGCGCACGGCACGAGCCATTGTCCAACGCGATTTTGATATGACGCCCTTTTTTGTTGCGGCTGTGTTCTATTTAGCAATGACTTTAGTTCTTACGTGGATCTTTAAAAAATTAGAACAGCGTTACGCTGCTTACGATGAATAGAGGTGTCTTGCTATGAAAATGATTGCTATGAAGAATATTCGCAAGAGCTTTAACGGTCAGGAAGTATTGAAAGGCATCGATTTAGAAGTGAACCAAGGTGAGGTTGTCGCGATTATCGGTCCGTCTGGTTCGGGGAAAAGTACGCTACTACGCTGTTTGAATCGGTTAGAGACAATTGACGGCGGTTCTATTGAAATTGAAGGCGATATGTTAGCGACAGAGGACGCAGGCGGGCGCAGTCAATATGTGCCGGAAGAAGCGGCGCGCCACATTTGTCACAAAATGGGCATGGTCTTTCAGCAATTTAACTTATTCCCCCATATGACCGTCCTTGATAATTTGATTGAAGCGCCAATCACTGTGAAAAAAATGAAAAAAGAAGAGATTGTTCCCATTGCCGAGGATCTGTTGCGGAAAGTCGGCTTATTTGATAAGCGCCACAATTACCCCTCGCGCCTGTCCGGCGGGCAAAAGCAGCGAGTTGCGATTGCTCGAGCGCTAGCAATGAAGCCTGATATCATGCTGTTTGACGAGCCTACATCAGCGCTAGATCCGGAACTCACTGGCGAGGTACTAAAGGCCATGCGTCAATTAGCGGATGAACATATGACAATGCTTGTTGTGACCCATGAAATGGCCTTTGCCCGGGAAATAGCCCATCATGTCATTTTTATGGATCAAGGCCAGATCGTGGAACAGGGCAGACCCGAAGAAATTTTCGGCAATCCCCAAAAAGAACGTACTCAAGATTTTTTAAATAGCATGCTTTAATTTCGATAAGATTTCTCAGCGATTCGCGGGAAATCTTCTTTTTTAAGATTCATCTAGTGAAAGCAGGCAGGTGATCAAACGATGAAACATATGTATTCTATTGGTGAAATGGCCAAAATTCATGGTGTGCCAATTCGGACGCTCCGCTACTATGATGCGATTGATTTGTTCAAGCCAGCCTTTGTTGCAGCAGATAGCGGCTACCGTTACTATTCTATTGCGCAGTTTGAACAGCTTCATACGATTAAATATCTTAAGTTTCTCGGCTTGTCGCTTGAGGAGATTCGCCGTCATCTAGCAGGCCGGGATATTGAAAAGTTTTTAGCGCTATTAAAGGCGCGGCAAGCAGAAACCGAAAAAATGATTGCCAACCTCCAGTCTGTTCACAACCTTTTTACTAGCCGGATTAGCGAGATTGAAACAGCACTTCACTATAAAAAGATCGCTGTACCCTTCTTGCGTAAATTGCCGCAACGCTTGATTTTACGTATGGAAGAAGAAAGTCGGTCTGCCGAGGACTGGGAATTTTCACTGAGAAAGCTGGAACAGTCGATTGGCGATCATCCGTCTCTATTTATTGGCAAGGTCGGGTTTGCTGTTGCGAAAGACAATTTTATGAAGGCCCACTATGGCGAGTATCGGTCTGTCTTTATTATCGCCGACGCCGATGATCAAGCAGCAGAACAGTCGAAGCAAGCCGACTATTTGGAAGCTGGGCTTTATGCCTGTATTGCTTTTCGCGGCCGTCGCCAAGATGCAGCAGCTTACTATGATCTTTTATTGAAATTTATCGCTACACAGCCTTACGAGATTAGCGGGGATGCCATCGAAAGAATGCTCATTGATGAATCGATTACCCATGATTCATCGCTTTATTTGACAGAAATTCAAATTCCCTTGCAAGATAAGACTTGACTCTCTAGCAACTGGATACTTTATCATAAAAATAACGTTTTTCTTGATGCAGGGGAAAGAAGTATTTGGAAATGGTAAGGTGATGGATGTGCAAAAAATCATTCATATTTTTATTGGTTGTATGATTAGTACGGTGGGAATTTTACTATTGAAACATTCGCATCTTGTTACAGGCGGAGCGCCGGGCTTTGCCCTGAGTATTTCTTATTTGGTGGGAATGCCCTTTTCTGTAGCGTTTATTTTGGCGAATCTGCCTTTTTACATTTTGTCTGTTTTTCGTATGGGTTGGAATTTTACGTTATCGACACTGTTGGCGGCTTGTCTGCTTTCGGTTATGACCGAAGTTGACCGTAGTCTTACTGATTTTGTTGTGCCCAATCTAGTCGGGGCGATTTTGGGCGGCGGTTTTGCTGGATTAGGGCTTTCCTATTTGTTTTGGAACGGCGCTTCTTTAGGTGGTGTCAATATTCTAGTCCTATATTTAAATCGGCGCTTTGGTTGGAATCCAGGAAAACTTACCTTCATTTGTGATTTTATGATCGTTTTGTTTGGCTGCTCGGTTATTGGAACAGAGAAGGGGCTTTATTCGCTGTTATCGATTATGGCTGTTTCTGGCGTGATAAACTATTTTAAAGAGAAAATTTCGCAGAAGAATCAGGTGGCTCATCAGGTGAAGCCTGTCGAAGGGCATTAACTTTGTTTTTGCCGCTTCATAACGTCATAAGACTATAATTTCATAAACTAAGTAAAAGCTGGCGCCGAAAGTTGGGCGCCAGCTTTTACTTAGTTTATTTACTTATTATGATTACTGCTCTTCGATGCCTTGTTCGCGGCGCCGTTTCGCATTGTTTCGAATCTTTACTGTGCCGATCGTGAGGGCAGGGAGGAGAACAAAGATCAGGCCGATATAGCCGACAGAGCCGTAGCCTTTAATTACGATATTGGTAAGGCCAAATACAGAAATGCCAGTGCAGATAATAACAGTAAGCAGGGAGATGGCAAAGCGTCGAACTCGTAAATTTTCCAGTAAGCCTGTTCTGGGGAAAATCGGTTCGAAGCGGGCTACCGTAGAGAAAACAAGCGAAACGGCAGTACCGAGAAGGGCAATCAACAAAATTACGCTATAGAGAATTTTGAGCCAGGGAAGATCAAGTTGGGCGCAAACGAAGTAGACTGGCAGAGTTTGGTTGAGTACGTCAGGCGTAAAGCCAAGTAGCATGATGCAGACAACGGCGAGGAAAGCGCCGTTTAAAACAGTACCAAAAACCATAAAACGGTTGCAGTCTTTCGTTGTTTTAATGCCTTGCGATACGGAAATGATCGGAAGGACAGTAAAAGACTGAAAGCCAATGTAAATTAGGGCGAACCAAAGGGCATCACCAAAGCTTTGGCCAAAAGTTTCTTGCGTTGCCCAAACATGTTGAAATTGAAAGGCGCCTGCTTGCAGCCCTAAGATGCAAAGTAGCATTAACGTGATGATTAGAAAGTACGTTTTGAAGCTGAGGACTTTGATAATCAGCTTGCTGCCAAAGATCGTCAGCGCTAGAAGCACTAGACCGACGCCAACAATGGCGATTTCATAGGGGATTCCTAAGGTGCTTTTGAGCAGAGAACCAGAACCGGCAATTGAGGTGCTGACGCCGCAGGCAATAAGCAGTACAAAGCCGATTTCAAAGAAGGGGTAGAAATATTTTTCGTAAGGGTGAAATAAGGCTTTCCCATAGCTTTTATAATCATAGGTCTTATAGTCTTTGGCAAGTACGAGTGCGTTGCGGTGGGCCCAGCCCAGGATCAGCATAGCTAGGATCGGCATAATTACGGCATACCAGCCATATTTTACAAAGTAATTTACTTCTTGATTTCCTGTGGCAAAACCGCCGCCGCAGTGCGTGGCGAACCAGACTGCCGCCATGGCGAAAGACGCGCCCCAGGAAGAGCTTTTATCAAATCCCATAATCTATTCCTCCTCAAAATAAAAAGCCCCTATTGGCTTATGCCAATAGGGGCGAATAATCGCGGTACCACCCTAAATTGTACTCACATCGATAACGCTGAGGGCGCTTTGGCTTACTGAATCGTTCAGCCAAAGAATTCCTGAGGGAGTTCGCCAAAAAAGCTGCACCGATTTACACCTGCCATCGGCTCTCTGAAGCGAGCATTTTTTTGCTTGATCTCAGTCCTTATTTTTTTCTATATCAAATTCAATCGTTCAACAATCTCTGCAGAAAATTGTGTAACAGTGTTAACATTTTCTCAGGTGCAAGAGTTTTTGTCAAGCTTTTTATTTTATGAAGGTGCAAAGTAGGATGAAATGAGAAAAACAAGCGAGGGTAACAGGAAAACGGGAATAAGAGAGCTAATAAGCTGACGTAGATGTAAATTTACGTCAGCTTATTTACTCATTTATTTAGAATTAGGAGTAGAAAAAGGAGATTTAAAATGGAGCATCCAGCAAAACCAGCTAGCCCAACGCTTCTTCAGCTTTTTTGCGTATGGGTTCAAATTGGCTTTACTTCTTTTGGCGGCGGCGCCGTTACGCAGTATTTAATTCAAGAGCACTTTATTTATAAGCATCATTGGGTTACGGAAGAGGAATATGCCGTCATTGTGGCAATGTGTCAAATAACACCGGGGATGAATATTATTGCTTATACTATTTTGATTGGCAAGAAACTAGGCGGCAGATTCGGCATCGCGCTTTCTCTATTGGGACTTATTTTACCAAGTGCAGCTATTACGGTTTTGCTTTCAGCGGTCTATCTGGGAATGAGCGAGTATCCGCGCGTACAGGCCATGTTACGAACCGTTTTTGCCGCTATTTTCGGAATTGCCTTAGCGACAAATTGGCGTAATGTAAAACCCATTTTGCGGAAAAATTATCGGACAAGCCAGAGCCGTCTCATTCTTTCTGGCATGATTTTAAGCGGCAGTGCTATCGCCTATTATGTTTGGCAGCCGCCTGTTTTTGTTTTATATATTACGGGAGCGCTGGCAGCTTCTTTGGTATATTCCCATGTTGGGACGAAGGGAGCGGAAAAATAACTATGGACTGGCTGCTATTCTTTGTTGTGATCGTAAAAGCTGTGTTGTTTTCTACGGGTGGCTTTGGGCCGCTGCCTAGTTTACATACTGATTTTATTGCCAATGGTTGGGCTACAGAGAAGCAATTTACCGAAGCTCTGGCGATTGGGCAGGTAACGCCAGGACCGAACGGTTTATGGGTTGTCAGTCTTGCTTACTTAGTAGCTGGGGTGCCGGGAGCGGTACTTGCTGCGATTGCTTTACTACTGCCGCCGCTACTCATTCTCATTGTTCAACGTTGCTATACTCGGATTGCTGGCAAGAGCGCCACTGAAGGCTTTCTCGATGGGGTTGTTCTCGTGATCGTTAGTTTTAATATTGTTGTTTTAACAGATCTTTTTTTTCATAATCAAGTGGGTACCTTAATGATTGCTGTTGCTTTAATCAGCTTGTATTTAGCGATTACCAGAAAAGTATCGGCAAATCTTATCTTACTAGTGGCGGCTGTAATTGGGGGGATGACTGGATGAAATGTAAAATGGCAAAACGTCAGCCTGTTACGTTATATCGCGATGAACATGTGCCCTTTTTTACGCTTAAACATTGTAGTACCAGCACTTTCTCTTACCGAAAACATACCCATGAAGACTATTCGCTTGGCTTGATTCGCCGTGGAACCAGTCGTTTTTGGTATGAAGGCCGTACCGAAACGGTGACGCCTCGCAGCATGGTTTTTTTGCCGCCAGAGTTGCTTCACGCCTGTAATCCACTGAAGTGTGAGGGGTGGGAATATGAAATGTTGTTTCTTTCTGCCGCTTGGATTCGTGCGTTTCAAGCCAGCCGTGGTGGCGGCTCTCTGCAGCAGCCGCGAGTGAATGCAGTACTTTCTTTACCCGTGATTGGACGCATTTTTGCTGAAATACATAGCTTGCAAAGCGCCTCTACACCGCTGGAAAAAGAAAGCTCTTTAATTTTCCTGTTGGAATTGGTTTTGGCTGGAGATGAGAAACGGGTCGAAACACCAGATGAATCGGCGAAAGTAGGGATTATCCGTGAGTACTTACAAGAGTACTTTTCGGAAAAGGTTACGTTAGATGATCTTTCAGCTGCTTCGGGCATTAATAAATTTTTCTTAATCCGTTTGTTTAAACAGCAGTTTAAACTTCCGCCCCATGCCTATCAAACCTTGCTGCGAATTAATTTTGCCCAGAAGGAATTGGCGAGAGGGGAATCTTTGCCTGAAACAGCGCTACGCGCGGGTTTTTATGATCAGAGTCATTTTACGAAAACTTTTAAAAGCTATACAGGACTTACGCCAGAACAGTATCAGCATTTTTCGCTTTCCTAAGTATAACTAGCTTTCAAGGTCAATTTTTTACAATACAGCTTAGCCCTGCTTTGTTATGCTAAGACAGAACAAAGTTTTAGGAAGGTGGGTATTCGGTTGAAAGTAGCTATGGTCATTTCACGGGAAATTCCGTTAGGTTTAATCGCCAATACGGCGGCGGTGTTGGGAATGAGTTTAAGTCAATTGTGTAAGGAGACGATTATTGGCCCTGATATAACCGATGGCAGCGGACAGATTCATCGTGGCATTACGTCGCAGGCGATTCCTGTTTTAAGTGCGGCGCGCGAACAGCTTAAAGCGTTGCGCGATAAGATTTATGATAGCGCTTATAGTGATGTTACGGTTATTGATTTCAGCGAAGTTGCGCAAAAATGTTTAGATTATGATCACTATACAAAACTTTTGGCAGCGCAGGCCAGTTCTGATTTATATTATCTTGGCGTCTGCGTCTATGGACCTACGAAAAAGATCAATAAATTGACCGGTTCGCTCAGTTTATTACGCTAGATTATAAAAAAAACAAGACTGTCACCTCACTTGCGAAAGTGCCCTAGAGCGTCTTCGCGTTAGGAGGAAACAGTCTTGTTTTTTTATCTATCTATAGCTTCTAGTCTACCACTTATACGGCGGCTTTTTCTCTTACTGTTGCTATGACTTCGTCACTTGCGCTTAAGCTATTTCCTACATAAGCGGCTAGATCGACGACACGGCAGGAATAGCCCCATTCATTGTCATACCATGCTAAAACCTTTACGGTGCGGTTATTAATTGCTAACGTGGATAAACCATCTACAATGGAGGAATGACTGTCGCCTAAATAGTCAATGGAAACAAGCGGTTTTTCCGAGTAGGCAAGAACGTGCGCCATAGGGCCTGCGGCGGCTTCTTGCAACGCTGCGTTTACGGCTTCTACGGTAACATCTTGGTTTAGCTCAACGACAAGATCAACAAGTGAAACATTGGGAACAGGCACGCGTAAGGAGACACCGTTCAGTTTTCCCTTGAGTTCAGGAATAACAAGTCCGATTGCTTTGGCGGCGCCAGTCGAGGTAGGAACGATAGATTGCGTACAACCTCTCGAACGACGCGGATCTTTATGGCTGTTGTCGAGACTTCTTTGATCCGTAGTGAAGGCATGGACTGTAGACATTAAACCACTGACAATGCCGAATTTTTCCTGGAGAACTTTTACAACCGGAGCAAGACAATTCGTCGTGCAGGATGCATTCGATACGACATGATGCTTTGCTGGATTATAGATATTTTCATTTACGCCTAATACGATTGTCGGAATGTTGTCTTTGGCGGGAGCTGTAATAATGACTTTTTTAGCGCCATTTTTAAGATGAACTTCGCAGTCTTTGCCAGAGTTGAATTTGCCTGTCGCTTCCAGAACGACGTCGACGCCCAGTTTACCCCACAGGAGATTGGCTGGATTGCGGTCGGAAATAATTTTGATGAAATGTCCGTTCACAATCAGGCCATCTTCCGTGGCTTCGATTTTTTTATTTAACCGTCCGTGCACAGAATCATACTCGAGTAAGTGCGCTGACGCATCGGGGGTTGATGTACTATTGATTGCCACGACTTCTATATTTTCATTTTCTAAGGCGGCTCTTAAACACATTCTGCCAATACGGCCAAATCCGTTAATACCTATTTTTGTTACCATCGATGATCCCCTCTTTAACAAATAATATATGCTATTCACGCTAGCATTTTCAATAGAATACATTTAAGCGTAATTAGTATACCATATTTATTCATTCTCTGGAATATAGTATACAAGATATTTTGCTGGCTTTTTTTAGGAGGAAGCACTTTTAGCGTGATTTTCAAAAAAAGTAAAAATTTCAATCTTATTGGAAAAAGGGCAGGATTTTTTAGCTTTTATGGGAATGTTAACTAAGATAGGTTTTATGGTTACGGTAAAGAGATTTTATAAAAACGGCTGGCTGGCTTTTGGCGATGAAGGAGCGAAACACATGCTAAAGAGTAAAAGCGGGCGAAAGAAAGGACCTCAAAAAAGTGTATCGGTTGATATGCTTGCCATTCGTTGTCTCCATGATATTAGCGTGAGGTTTATTAACAAAGAGAATATCAACGAGATTTATGAATGCATTCTAGATGCAGCTATGGTTATAACCGGAGGCGATAAGGCGGTTTTGCGGCTACTCAATCCACAGTCGCAGCGGCTTGAAATTTTGGCGCAATATGGCTTTTCGGAAGAATTTGCAAAAACATTTTATGATGTGGAAATTGGTAAAATTTTATCAGGTTCGGCCCTTAAACAAGGGAAACGACTGATCATTAGTGATTTTAGAAAAAGCCGGTTTTTAAACGATACGCCGGGATTGCTACAGCTTGTTTTGGCAGAAGGAATACAAGCTGGACAAGCCACGCCCTTAGTGAGTCGGTCCGGACGGATAATTGGTATTTTATCTACTTTTCATCAGGAAATTTATCATCCCGATGAGGTTACTTTTTACTTTTTTGACTTACTTGTACACCAAGTCGCCGATATCCTAGAGCGAGTGCAAGTAGAGCAGGAACTTAAACATGCCGAAGAAGATATGGCCTTTATTGCCAGTGAAGTGGTACAGCGCGAGAATTTGCTTCATTCAGTACGGGAATTTATTATTGTTAAGGATATTGACAGTCGTATTTTGTTTTGGAACGGTGGCGCGGAGCGCGGCTACGGCTGGACCTTTGAAGAAGTTCGTCATAAGAAGCTTTATGAGGTGCTTTTGACAAAATCCACGGAAAATTATTGCCAAATTCAGGCGTTTCTTTATGAACATGGCTATTGGCATGGGGATTTGGTGCATCAAAAGCGCGATGGGACGAAAATCATTGTCGAGAGTTATTGGACACTGAATTATGATGAGCTAGGCAGACCGGCAACAATTATTGAAATTAATCATGATGTGACGGAATTGCGTCAGTTGCAGCGTTCACAGGAGATCGCCAAAGAGCGGCAATTTCGCTCCATTTTTGACTCCATGTTTCAGCTTACTGGTGTATTGACTCCAGAGGGAGTCTTGGTTGACTGCAATAAAACAGCCCTTGATTATATGGCATGTGATTATGAGCAGGCCTTAAAGCGCAAGTTTTGGGAAATTCCTTGCTGGCAGGGAGGTGCGGGGGTAAAGGAGCAGCTTCACGAATCGATTATGAAAGCGGCGCAAGGTGTTTTTGTTCGTTTTGAGACCAAGGTGAAAAATCAGCAAGGGGAAATTTCCTATATGGATTTTTCCTTAAAACCTGTTTTTGATGAAGCAGGACGCGTGCTTTTTCTTATTTCTGAAGGTCGTGATATTACGACGCAGAAAAATTATGAGCAGGAAATGAGTCGGATTAGTCTCATGAATCTTGTCGGTGAAATGGCTGTGGCCATCGGCCACGAAGTACGCAATCCCTTAACAACCGTACGCGGGTACTTACAGCACTTTAGCCGCAAGCACGATTGTGCTATGTTAAAAGAACAGTTTTCGGTGATGATTCAGGAGTTGGATCGGGCTAATAATATTATTAGTGATTTTCTGTTTTTGGCGCAAAATCGATCAGTAGAACTGACCAAATGTTCGTTAAATCAAATTATTGAAAGTCTGCAGCCCTTAATACAAGCTGCTACCTTGGAAAAAGGAACTAAACTGCAGATTGATCTGGAGCCTGTGCCCGAACTGCTGCTTGATCAGAAAGATATTCGTCAGCTTTTGTTTAACTTATTGAGTAATAGCTTTGAAGCCGTCGCCGAAGGCGGCGGGACTGTCACTGTAAAAACGTATCAGGAGGAAGGGCAAGTTATTTTAGCTGTGCTTGATACAGGTAAGGGAATGGCGCAGTCGATTATTGATAAACTGGGGATGCCCTTTGTGACGACCAAAGCGCATGGTGTTGGGCTTGGTCTTCCGGTTTGTTTTCGTATTGCAGAACGGCACGGAGCGAAGTTTATTGTTGATACAGGGGAGTGGGGGACTGCTGTGCTGGTTAAATTTCCTTGGGAAAAGCCAGAAGGCAGGTGCATTCCTTGTTGAAATACAGCTTCAAATATAGATGGAATTTTTTTCATTGGAGTCACCGTACTCGAATCTGGTTATGGGTGCTTGTAATCGGTTTTTCCTATGGCGCTTTTGCCAGTGCCGATTTTCTCTTTGACCGTGATTTGAAAGCCCGTCACGAAATGGTGTACTCACAAAATAAGAATATTGCTCATTCTCTGGCCACTACGGTGAACAGGACCCTTGATGAAGCGGACAGTACCTTACTCTTTATGAAGGCGGCAATCGAAGAAGCTGGCAGGCTTACGCCGTCGCAGGAAGATCTTTTGAAAATGATGCGGCAAAAGGGGGTTTTTGATCAGATTGCTATAGCTGACCGGGATGGAAACTTGATTTTTAGTGCAGCGCCCTTGCAGCGGCCCATCAATATTTCTAATAGGGAGCACTTTCTTGTCCATAAACAGGGACAGAGCGGGGGGGTTTTTCTAGCGTCACCGCGTTTGACGGAGGTTAGTAAGAATTCGGTTATTTTTCTTAGCCGACGCCTCAATGATGCGACAGGGAAGTTTAATGGCATTGTGAGTATTGGCATTGATCAGCGTTACCTACGTGAGATTTTTTACAAAATGGATTTAGGTCCTAATAATTCTATTGTTTTACTGCGCAATGATGGCACTTATCTTACGCGCGTTCCCGAAGCCGAGAATTTGGGTCATATGAATTTTTTTAAGCATCATCCAGTGCTTGCAGCGATAAAAGACGGTGAAAAAAGCGGTAATTATAAAGCCGTGGATTTTCAAGGTGTCAATCGAGTCGGAGCTTTTTCCGCCTTAGCCGATTACCCGGCATTTCTCCTTGTATCAATTGAGGAAGCCACGATTTTAAACGGTATAAAAGAAAAACAAAACTTATACCGTACTTGGGCGGGATCCTTTTTTTCGTTACTGATTGTTGCTGGACTTTTAGTAGAATTATTGCGTTATCGTCAGAACAAAGCGGAGCAAGCTTTATCGATCGAACATGAAAAAGTACGACACTGTTTATCCCAAATGGAACAGCAAAAAGTAGAAATGGAAATGGCCCGCTTGGATCGATTAAGTTTGATCGGCGAAATGGCGGCAAGTATTGGTCATGAAGTACGTAATCCCTTAACAACGGTGCGAGGGTATTTGCAATTATTTCAGCATAAGCCTGAATATATGAAGCAAAGAGAACAGCTCGGTCTGATGATTGAAGAACTTGATCGAGCCAATGGGATTATTACGGAATTTCTGTCACTTGCTAAAAATAAGCGCCTTGATTTTGTACGAATGCCCTTACAGGAGATTATTAGGACCCTTTTGCCGCTCCTGCAAGCTGATGCTCTTCGTCAGGGAAAAGTGATCTCGCTTGAATTAGATGAAGCGACACCGCTATTACTTGACAAAAATGAAATTCGTCAACTCATTTTAAATTTTGTCCGCAATAGTCTCGAAGCCATGGAGACTGGCGGAATCGTAACGATTCGGTTGAAGCAAACAGCAGATGAGGTACTCCTTGTCGTTGCTGACCAAGGCAAGGGGATTGATCCAGCTGTACTGAAAAAGCTTGGGACACCTTTTGTAACAACAAAGGAGACTGGTACAGGTCTTGGCCTGGTGGTCTGCTATCGGATTGCAGAACATCATCAGGCTAAAATTGAAGTACAGACAAATCGGAAGGGAACGATCTTTACCGTCCGTTTTCCTAGCGGCGATGCGAATCAGTCGGCAGTTGCTACAGCTCTTTAACGAGGATCGTTTTAATGATAATTTTGAATATATTGTATACTTGCGCGAGGAAGGGGCTTTTTTAGCAGGAAAACTGTTCACTTTGCCGAAAAAATTTTAAAAATGGCAAAAGGGAGATGGGGATCTTGCTAAACGAATTAAGCACGGCTATCTTACTAGAGGTGTACAAAGCTGATCAAAATCCCGAGCAGTTATTAGCTGATGTCGACGCCTTTGATTTTAGCCGCGATGCAAAAAGCTACGCTTTGGAAGTAGATCATTTAAAACGCGAGTGCCTCATCAAAGGGGCTTTAGTACAGGATGGTCCTTACGGTCTAGGACCGGTGTGGGCCAATATCAGCCTAGCTCATGTTACTGAACGAGGCGTTGATACATTGAAGGAATTAATGCTGATTTGAGAAATTATTTCATCTTATAAAAGAAAGTAAATTTCCCTTGACGTAACGTCTAAGGGGAATTTTTTTGTCTTGGCAGGGGGAAAAGATAGGTGTATGATAAAAATCATGATTGACCATCGAGAAAAGGTAGGGACAGAATATGAAAATCGGTGTATTTGATTCTGGTATTGGCGGATTGACCGTATTATATCGGGCATTAAACTTGCTGCCTAAGGAAGATTATGTGTATTTTGCTGATACGCTTCACGTACCCTATGGCGAAAAGTCAACAGAGGAAGTGCGTGAGCTTGTTTTTTCCGCCATAGATTTTATTGCCAAGCAGGGCGTTAAGGCCATTGTACTTGCCTGCAATTCAGCGACAAGCGCTGCGGCGAAAGAACTGCGTGAACGGTATGATTTTCCTATTATCGGGATTGAACCGGCGGTAAAGCCAGCTATTTTGCAGAGTGTACCTTGCAGCAAGCGAGTGATGGTTTTTGCGACGGCTTTGACGCTACGCGAAGAAAAATATCATCATTTAGTAGAAAATCTTGATGAATGTCACATGGTAGACGGGCTGCCAATGCCTGGGTTAGTTGAGTTTGCCGAACGCTTTGAGTTTCGCCCGGAAGTGGTGGCGCCCTATGTGAGAGAGCAGCTAGCTCCCTATGATCTGAGTCAGTATGGCGCGTTGGTGCTTGGCTGTACCCATTTTCCCTTGTTTCGTGATATCATTGCAAGCGTTCTGCCGCCTGACGTGGCCATTTTAGATGGGGGGATCGGGACTGCGGAAAATTTGGCTCGCACACTTCAGGCCACGGGAAAAGTTGGCGACGGCAGCGGCAAGATTGAATATTATCATTCTAAAGTAAAGGTAGAGGAGGCTGACGTTTTAACACGATATGATCAACTTCTGAAACGATTAAAGGCGATGGAAGCCGAATAAAGAGGGCTATTTTCGATCAGGAAAAAATTACATAGAGTAACTTATAAATGAAACAGCGGCTACAGGATTTTCCTACAGCCGCTGTTTCATTTATAGAAGGGTTTAATCGATTTCGTGGCGGTGATATTCCCAACCATGATGGTTATGATAGTGATAGCTGCCTGTGGTCCAGACGCGATAGTCGTCAATGCGGTGAGGTTCTACACCTTCAATAACAAAGCGGAAGGGATGACTTTCACCAGGACGGATAAAGACGTTAATATTGTCATAGCGGACAGACATATGCTGACGCCATTCGCCACGATGTTTCAGTTTTACTTTGACATAGAATTCATTGATATTATCGATAATTTCTCTGTCCGTATTATTTTGAAAATAACCTTCGACAACTAAGCGATCACCGCGAAAATGGACATTCGTAGTTTCCCAACTTAAGCCCTCGCCGTGGCCTTCTCGTCCTTCATGGGCAAGAGCTGGAATCGCGAAAAGGATAAGTGATAGACAGAGCAACACAGAGAGAAAAATTCTTTTGGGCAAGTAGTTCATATTAGCACCTCTGCTTTCTTGTAGATTTAACTCTATTATACTTAACTCTATTATACTGTTTCCCAGGATAGGTGGCAATTTGTCTCCCCGTTCGTTCTGGCGTGCGAGAAAGGTTCACTCTGCATTACAAGACTTAATGTGGTCGATAAAAAAACAAAATCGGCGCATGCTAAGAAAAACCGATAAGGGAGTGCATCACTTTGCCAGAGGAAACGTTCTTTTTCACGTTATTGCAAGGCGCTCGGATTTTTTCACCCCAAGAGCTAGGCACGCAAGATTTATTGCTTGCCGGGGAAAAAGTGGCGGCAATTGGACAAAATCTTGACTTTTTACCAGAAAAGTATTGTCGGCGAATTGATGCAACAGGCAAGTGGCTGGTTCCCGGATTAATTGATGGTCATATTCATTTGATTGGCGGTGGCGGCGAGGGCGGATATCACACGCGGACGCCGGAAGTTGTCCTCTCTGATCTTACACGAGCTGGTATTACGACGGTCGTAGGTTGTCTTGGCACAGATGGAACGATGCGTCATATGAGTTCGCTCTTAGCTAAGGTTCGAGCCTTAGAAATAGAGGGCTTATCGGCATATCTGTATACTGGCGCCTATGAAGTGCCGGGACCGACACTTACTGGCTCGGTGCGCTCTGACTTACTCTTTATCGATAAGGTTCTTGGTGCTGGCGAAGTGGCTATTTCCGATCATCGGTCTTCACAGCCAACCGTAACGGAGCTTTTGAAATTAGTGGCAGAAGCGAGAAATGGCGGCCTGCTTAGCGGCAAGGCAGGAATTGTTCATTGCCATATTGGCGATGGCCATGAAGCGCTCAAGCCACTTTTTGCGATCATTAAAGGCGGCGAAATTCCGATTACACAACTGGTGCCCACTCATGTGAATCGTAATCCCTACTTATTGCAGGAAGCTTTTCGTTGGGGCCGACTCGGCGGGGTAATTGACATGACTTCAGGCGTATATCCGTCGGAAGGCTGTTGGGAAGCCCTACGGGCGAGCCAGGCGATCATGCGAGCGCTTGCAGCAAAAGTCCCCTTAGACAGAATTACCATGAGTTCCGACGGAAATGGCAGTTTGCCCGTTTTTGATGAAGCAGGCGCTCCCGTCAGCTTAGCAGTGGCAACACCGCAAACTTTGTGGGAAGAGATCCGTGATTTATGGCAGAACGAAGGACTTCCGTTAGCAATGGCCTTAGCGGTGGCGACAAGCAATATAGCAAAAGTTTTAAAACTGTGGCCGCAAAAAGGGGAAATTCAAGTGGGTTCTGACGCTGATTTTTTAGTCGTTACGCCTGACTTAACCATTGAACAAGTATGGGCGCGCGGTCAGCAAATGATTGCGCAAGGAGAAATTTTACAAAGGGGAACCTTTGAAAATAGAGGGTAAGTAGGCCCGCTTTTTCAAAGCAGGCGATTCAAAGAATAAAAAACAAAAGTAAAAGTTGATATTATTAATAATAATAACTATAATATAAAAAGCGTAGTACATATACTTATGGGAAATATATGTTTAGGAACGTTCATTTATAAAGTGGAAAGTGAGGAATCATGGATGCCAGATCAAGCGTATGTCAGTTATATGAAACTAGTTTTAGGATTGTATATTTTAAAAATATTGGAGCAGGAAAAAATGCATGGCAACCAGTTAGCTGAACGAATTGTGATTCGCACTGGCGGGGCCTATCGTCCGAATACGAATGCTCTTTACCCTCTGCTGCGAAGTATGGAAGAGAAGGGCTATGTTACAGGACACTGGCAAAATCCCAATACGAGAAGCAAGCGGATTTATGAGATTACTGCCGATGGGATAAAACGACTCCCAGAGCTTGAAGCGATGCTGGCTGAACGGTTAAAGCAAATTGAGGTAAAAATCGCTTTGTTACGGGAAGATTTACTTGGGTTTAAGAATGAATTATAAAAAGTAGCTATGAGAATCAACCAAAATAATGATTACGTAGAGGACGAGGTATTTTTATGGGTGAGGGAAAAACGAAACTAAATAATCGGCAGATGGCCTTTGTTGCCAGTCTGCTTATTGTCATTGCATTGATTGGCGGCGCTTGGTGGTGGGTGCGGTCCAGTCGCATTGTAGCAACTGACGATGCTCGCGTGAAAGGAACGATTGTGGCAGTCAGTGCAAAAGTAAATGGTCGGATTGCGAAAGTGCTTGTGAAAGAAGGCGATCCGGTGAAAGCTGGGCAAACAATTGCTTCCTTAGAAACAGCGGAATTCGAAATGCAAGTCGAGCAGGCCGAAGCCAATCTGGCTATGGCACAGGCGAAACTTGCAGCGTTGCAAGCCGGAAATCGGCCGCAAGAGGTAGCTCAGGCCAATGCTAATGTCCTTCAGACACTGGCTAGTCTGGAAAATTATCGCAAGAATAGTGAGCGTGATGAAGCGCTATATGCGCAAGGGGCCATTTCAGTGCAACAGCGCGACGCTAGCAAAACAGCTTATGAAGTCGCTAAGGCGCAGCATAGTGCAGCCAACGAGCAATATAGCTTAAGCGCCGAAGGCGCGCGAAAAGAAGATATTATGCTGGCGCAAGCGCAAGTAAAGCAGGCCCAGGCAGCGCTCAAAAATGCTCAGATTCAGTTAGCAGATACGCAAATTAAAGCTCCTGTTGACGGCGTCGTTGGGCTGAAATCTGTGGAAGACGGTGAAATTATCGTTTATGGTCAGCAGCTTTTTAGCATCAGTGATCTTGCTGATGTCTGGATTGGGGCCAATATCGAAGAAACCTATATCGGCAAAGTTCAAGTCGGTCAAGCTGTTGATTTTACCATCGATGCGTATCCTGGTAAGGAATTTACCGGTCATGTAAGCGAAGTAGGACCAGCTGCGGGTTCGCAGTTTGCTTTACTGCCAACGGAAAACAGTTCAGCTAATTTCACGAAAGTGACGCAGCGTTTGCCCATTAAAATCAAAGCAGATGCCAGTGATAGCGTGTTGAAACCAGGCATGTCGGCGCTGATCACGATCAAGGTACGCTAAGAATGAATGTAGTCAGAAGGGGCTTTTATGAATAAATACGCTGTATTATGCACAGTTTGCCTGGGCACTGTGTTGACTGCCTACGTAAGCAGTTGCGTCAATATTGCATTGCCCAATATCATGGCGGCGCTGAACTTTAATATGGATTCCATTGTGTGGGTATCTCTGTCTTATATGTTGCCTTATGGTTCGACACTGCCATTGACCGGTAAACTAGGTGATCGGTTTGGCGCGAAAAGAATCTATCTCTTCGGAATTGTTTTATTTACGGCAGCGTCGCTGCTTTGCGGGATAGCGGCAAGTAAATCCATGATGATTTGTTTTCGCATTCTACAAGGCATTGGCGCAGGTATGGTACTGCCGAATGCAATGACCATAGTAGCTGAAACATTTCCTGTAGCGGAACGTGGTGCGGCTTTGGGAATTTGGAGCGCCATGGCTGCAGCTGGCAGTGCTATGGGGCCGACACTTGGCGGACTTTTACTGGAAAAGTTTGATTGGCGATCTGTCTTTTTTTCAGTGGAGCCTGCCTGTATTTTAAGCCTTATTTTAGGACTTGTTGTCATTCCGGCTTCACAGCAAAGAAAAGGGGCTAGCGTCGATTATATTGGCGCTGGTTTTATGATTGCCAGTATTAGCTGTCTGCTTGTCGCCCTAAATCAGGGCCAGAAAGAAGGGTGGGATTCTCTCTATATCTCTACGCTCTTCTATGCAGCATTCGCCACGTTAGTACTATTTATTGTGGTGGAGCTTCGTGTTGAAAAGCCCATGATTCAAGTAGAATTGTTTCGCGATATCAATTTTGTTGCAGCCAATATCGTAGGGTTTGTTACTTTTGTGACGCTTTATGGCGGCATGTTTCTGTTGCCCTTTTTTCTTAAATCGATCTTGAATTATAATTCCATTACAGCAGGGATTGTATTGCTTCCGTTGACAGCGACGATGGTGGTCTTTTCGCCGCTCGGCGGACGGTTGGCTGATCGACTTGGTTCAAAGATTCCCGCCTTTATTGGCGTCATGCTTGTAGCTTTTTCGCTGTACTGGCTTGACTCGATTAACGAGAACTTTGCGACAAATGATTTTTTTGTGCGACTCATGGTTTTTGGCGTCGGGCTGGGTCTTACCATGTCGCCGTTGAGTAACTGTGCCGTTTCATCGTTGCCGCGTGACAAGATTGGCGTTGGCGCCGGGATTTTTAATTTGTCTAAAATTATCGGCGGCAGTATGGGCGTTGTTTTTGCCGAAACCTTACTTACCCGGCGGGAAATTTACCATACGGCTGTTCTGAAAGAATATTTAAATGCGGCAGTGAGCGCCCCTCAAGATATTTTTCGCATCTTACAGGTTTTATGGGGAAATCAGGGCATGACAAGCGGCGAGATTGCGAAAGCAACTCATGGCTGGATGACAGGCAGCGGACTTTTACCGCAGCAGTACACCTTACTTAAAGCAATGCTAAGTCAGATGGTAACACGACAGGCATCGATTCTTTCCTTTCAAGATGTGTTTTTTACGATGGCTTTGCTTTGTTTTGTCGGCGGATTTTTTACGCTATTAATTCGACCGAAAAATTAGCTAAAGAATAGGCGAAAACTCTTTTCTTTCGAAAAAACTCCGTATATAGTAAAGATAGACAAGATCATTTTGCGGATAGAAGGGGAGGGAGTTTCTTGCTTAGAAAAATGGTTATGGTCTGGTTTTTCTTGCTATTAGGCGCGCTTTGGAGTTTTTCGCCGAGTTTGTCTCAAGTTGAGGCGGCGCCAGCCGTCATCGTGGATCAATATGATTATAAGGACGGCTGGTTTTCTTTAAAGTATCCCCATATTGACGGGCTGGAAAATCAAGCAGTTCAGGCGAAAATCAATCAGCAAATTGAAGCAAAAGTAGACGAGTTTATTGCGGAAACCCAAAATACCTTTGATCAAAATCAAGAGGCTTTGGCGCGTGGCCTTTCATTTTCAGCAACGATGCAGTACCAGGTGTATCGTAATGAGGGAAATCTGCTTAGCCTTACCTTGAATACTTACGTGTTTGCCGGTGGGGCTCATGGTTCGCCCTATTCCTCTGGCTATACTTTTGATTTAACAACAGGACAGAAGCTTGCTTTTGGCGATCTTTTTTGTTGGAATGATGCGGCGAAACAAGAGCTTAGCCAAAAAGTACTAGAGCAGGTGCAAGCGCGCAAACTTTATATTTTTACTCCCTATAAAGGCGTAGCTGATCAACCTAATTTTTATCTTACTGGCGATAACAAGGTGGGGATTATTTTTCAAAAATACAGCCTTGGTGCTGGGGCGCTCGGAATTCTAACTTTTGAATTTCCCTATAGTAGAGAAACAGGACAATCTTGTTTTACCATAAAACCATAAGTGATTTTTGAAGAATTTGATGAAAGACTTGCCTTAGAGTTTACTCTAGGGTGTATGATGGAGCAAAGTGTTACAAAGTGAGCAGGTGATGAAAAAGTGCCTTATACAATTAAAGAGGCTGCAGAAAAATTGGAGCTTACAGCCTATACGCTCCGGTATTATGAAAAAGCAGGACTCTTGCCTGATCTCCATCGAAACGCCCAGGGCAATCGTGTTTTTACCGAAAAAGATCTGGAATGGCTTACGCTGATTCGCTGTTTACGCAGCACGGGAATGCCTGTGCAGGAAATTAAGCGGTATGTCGAGCTGTATCGCCAAGGAGACGCAACAACAGAAGTACGGCGTCAAATTATTGTGGATCATAAAGAAGCTGTAGAAGAAAAAATTTCTCACATGAATACTTGCTTGATCCGCATTAAACAAAAATTAGCCTATTATGATGAAGTGGTTGCGGGAAGCTCTAACGGTATTTGCTGTAAGCTTGGTGCAAAGAATGGATGGACAAATCAGCATTAATTGCTTGTTAACACTGTCTTAGGGAAGCATTGAGGAAAGCACTCTTGTTTTTATGACAACACATATTATTGAGGAGGTTCTACATGGAAAAGTCGAAAGTCTATTTTACGAACTTGCGGGCAACGCAGAATATGAATTTGTTGCAGAAACTCGAAAAGTTGATTCGCAAGGCGGGCATTGAAAACATTGATTTTAATAAGAAGATTACGGCGATTAAAATTCACTTTGGTGAACCTGGTAATCTAGCGTATCTTCGGCCAAATTATTCCAAAGTCGTTGCTGATGTAGTAAAAAGTCTTGGCGGTAAAGTATTTTTGACAGACTGTAATACCCTCTATGTGGGACGTCGCAAAGATGCGATCGAACATATGGAGGCTGCTTATGAAAACGGCTATAATCCCTTTACGACAGGCTGTCAGGTTATTATTGGCGATGGGCTGAAGGGAACTGATGAAGCTTATGTTCCCGTTCCGGCTGGCGAGCATGTGAAAGAAGCTAAGATTGGCCGAGCTATTATGGACGCCGATATTGTTATCAGTTTAACTCATTTTAAAGGACATGAGCTTACTGGCTTTGGCGGCGCTTTGAAAAATGTGGGTATGGGCTGTGGCTCTCGCGCTGGCAAGATGGAAATGCACAGTGATGGCAAACCGCGTGTAAGAGCAAAAGATTGTGTTGGTTGCGGCAGCTGTGCGAAGATTTGCGCTCATGGCGCTATTACGCTAACCGATAAAAAAGCTTCGATTGACCATAGCAAATGCGTGGGTTGCGGTCGTTGCATCGGCACTTGCCATTTCAATGCGATTGGCGCTGCCTGGGATGCTTCCAATGATATCTTGAATAAGAAAATGGCGGAATACGCTTGGGCTGTTTTAAATGGACGGCCGCATTTCCATATTAGCTTGGTGATTGATGTGGCGCCTTTCTGTGACTGTCACGCCGAAAATGATGTGGCGATTATCCCTGATGTAGGCATGTTTGCTTCGTTTGACCCCGTAGCGCTGGATATGGCCTGCGCCGATAAAGCCATGGCCGCTCCGGTCATCGCGGAAAGCTTCTTAGGCGAAAAGCTTGCTGACGATGCGAAAAAGCTGCAATCTGGCGATCATTTCACGCATGCGCATCCGACGACCAACTGGCAAGGCTGCCTGGAACATGCAGAAAAGCTGGGGCTTGGTACACAGCAGTACGAATTGATTGAGATCTGAGATTGTCAGTAACAAAAAGGGCTGTCGCACTGAGGCATTTTTCGGTTCTTTACTGTGAAGTTTGCGTATTACGCAAGCACAATAGAGAAGGAAATCTGCTGTTGGTGCGACAGCCCTTTTTTGCTGTCAAGACTTTGTCCGTACTCTTGCCGTATTGTTTAGGGCATATAGACGAACTTATATTTTCAACAATTTATAACTGGTTGAACCCATAAGTAAATCTATAGAAGCAATCCTAGCAGTATACTGGGAAGTTTAGTTTATTTATAGACAAAGCGAAAATCTAGTAATAGAATTGCAACGAGGAAACACAGTAAAATCAATAAGACCGCCTCCTTGAATGAGATTTTAGTAGCTTTTTCTCAGTATACAGCAAATATATGACAAATGTGTGTCAATGAAACTGGAATTGCTAGTATATTGAAATAAATTACTATTTACATTAAAGTATACCTTATTTACACTGAAGCTGTAAACCTTTCGGACTCCACATATCCTCTATTTAAGACGGAATCGCAAATTGATAGTTATATAATAAGGCATGTAAGTTTCTTAAGGCGCATTAGCTCAGAGGGAGACCGCTTGATTCATATTCAAGCGGTCACTGGTTCGAAACTAGTATGCCCCACCATAGGAAAAGATAGGTACTGCAAGGATCCATAAGTGTTGCACGGTCTTTAGACAATGTCTAACTTGAGCCAATTTATCCTTAGCACGTATATAGTGTATAATTTAATGTAATATAGTATTAATTTGTATAAGTATGATGGAGGCGATAAACTATGGAACATGAATTAAATGAACTTATCAAAAGATGTGACTTAGCGATAAAGCAAGAAGACTTTGATACGTTGATGAATTATTATGCCGATGATGCAATCTTGGTTGTAAAACCCGGCATGATTGCACGAGGTAAAGTGGAAATAAAAAAAGCATTTATAGCAATAGCAAAATATTTTAATAACAGTATTGCACCAACGCAAGGGGAAATGATAATTCTAGAGGCAGGAGACACAGCGTTAGTTCTTTCTCAAACGCTAATTGCTGCCGATAAAAAGGACTCGGAATATTCTATGGATAGAAGGGCAACATATGTGTTTAAGAAAAATTCGTTAGGAGAATGGCTTTGTGCAATAGACAATTCATATGGTACTGATCTAATAAATAAGTAGAATTGTTAATGTGGCCGACGCCTGAGTTGCGTTGCCTGCCTTTTATGGTGGTCCAACATAAATAATTGCTATGCGTTGAGTGTCCTAATAATTCAAAGCAAGTTTTTAAATCTATTGAGTGCGTTAGCAGCTATTCTGCATGTCGATATATGAGAGTCTTTTTTTGTGTTACATATTTTACCAAGCTATTGCAGGTGTTTTTCAACCGATGGTGAAGAAAGACATAAAATGGTAGTGGAGGTGGAATACATGGAAGGGCAACCCCTAGGTAAGCAACGATTCTATTTCTTTGATAATCTACGGGCTTTTATTATTCTACTTGTAGTTGTATTTCATATTGGAATGTGCTATACCACCTGGGACTTAGCATGGTGGTGCGTAAACGACATTAAGAAAAGTACGTTCTTTGATTATTTTGTATTGGAAACAGACGTATATATTATGCCAATTATGTTCATGATTGCGGGCTATTTCGCGCCTCATGTATTAATTAAGAACGGAATCTCCGTTTTTTGGCGGGCTAAAGTAAGACGCATTGTGATTCCTTGGCTGGGTGGTACGCTATTTCTTGCACCACTTATTGCCTATAGCACCTTTTTTAGTCGCATGGAGATACCGCCTAACTATTTTGTGTTTTGGCGGGAAGGCTTCTGGGGACCTTACTACCAGCAAGGTCCCTATTGGTTCTTGGGAATTTTAGCTTTATTTTTCTTAATACTCACAATATTCCATCGTAACAATCCTGGATATCTTGCAAAAGCAACGGTAAAAACTACACCGTCGACGTCTTTTTTCGTTGCCTTTGTTTTAGTTACGGCAGTCTCGTTTTTTTGTAGTAATTTATTTTTTTGGAATGATACTTGGCTTAATGTGAAGTTTCTCTTCATGGTTCAACCAGTACGGTTGATTCTACACTTTTGCTATTTCGGGCTAGGCGTATATGCTTGGAAGCATGCTTGGTTTACCTCTGGTGGCTATAACCCTCGTCTGATTCCCTGGGCTACGGCTGCTATGGTTATGTTATTTGTATTTCTAAGTTATCGTGTGGCCTTTACACTTGTGCCAGATGTGCCGACACTCTTCAAAGCCGGTCATGCGCTGACTCATGCTGCGTTCTGCTTAACTGTAACCTTTGCGCTCATTGCTATATTTCAACGTTACTTTAACAAGAATCATTCCTTGTGGCGCAGACTCGCCGCTAATTCTTATACCATCTATTTCATTCATCCCTGTATCTATATTCCGATCAGCTGTATGGTACAAAAATTAGATATTAATATTTGGATAAAATATGGCAGCGTGTCAATTAGCTCGTTGATCTTATGTTTTCTAATAGCGGAATACGTAATTCGTCCGATTTTAGCATGGGGACAACAGAATGAGAATACCTTATTTCATTCTTAATAACGCTTTCCTAGGTAAAGCTTTGCGGGATTTTACCGCAGAGCTTTTTATTTTTACTCAACTTTTTAGCAGGGTTTTCCTGTCTCATCACGTAAATAATAATATTACTATTTGCGAATTGTATTATTAATCTTGGATTTAAGTTAATTTGAAGGTATGTAAGGAGGAGAAAGTATTGAAATGGTTAGTTTGTTTATGGATAGGGTTGTTTTGTTTGACACCGCTCACCTGTTTTGCCTGTGATTGTGATGAAGCAGGAGCCACGTATTATAAACACTTTGCGACGAAAGCGCTGGCCTATGCAGCACAGGAGTTTGATAAGACAGCGCCTGCACCAGGCGTGGATTGGTCTGGTGATAAGGAGGAGTGGTTTTTAGAGGCGGCACGACAAGGCTGGGCTGAAAAAACTAAGGCGAGCGAAGGAAAACAGGGTGCGATTATTTTAGTGAAGCAACAAGGGCAGGTGATGGAAGTGGGAGTTGTTTGTAATGCTGACGCTAAGCAGGTGAAATATCGTTTTTGGAGTGAAGCGGATCACCTTGAGAAAAAACAGCTTCAATTAGATACTATGCCAGCGGGGATGACGATTGCCTATATTTATCCTGAAAAAGTGGATCGTCAAAATCAAAGAACAGTGAAGCTTTTTAGTAAATCATAACTTAGCAAATGATAAAAAGGCGGGGCTATTTATGCGACTAGGAATTGCTATATTGCTGCTGTTGGTGGTTTTATTTACAATGAGCTATCAAACTGTGGAAGCCGCACCTGAGCAGTACGAAAAAGCAGTGGTACAACAAGTGATGATTTTGCCGCAAACAGAGAAAAAGGCAGCTTTTCCAGAAAAGTTGGAACTTGTTGCGTTAGAGTTGAAAACAGGTCCGCACCAAGGGGAAACCGTTACGACAGTGCATCATTTGCCATTGCATTCCGTTTTTTCCGCCGTTGATGTGGCTGTGGGCGATAGGGTGGTTGTTATTGTTTCTCAGGATTCGGGCGAGACAGTCTATCATATCAGTGATTTCGAACGAGAACCCTATTTATATGGACTGTTGGCATTGTTTGCTCTTTCCCTTATTTTGTTTGGCGGGAAAATTGGCTTAAAGGCGCTTTTAGTCATTGCTTTGTCCTGTGGCTTAATTTTAAAGGTCTTTATAAGCTTGCTTGTTAGTTGGCAAGATCACATTATTTTACTGGTTTTTCTGCTGTGCAGTGTCATTGTCTTGTTTACGCAGACTGTTATTAGCGGCTGGAATGTGAAAGTACGGTCGTCCATCTTAGGGGCTATTGGCGGCGTAGCGATTGCCGGAATTTTGGCGCACATAGCTATCAGTTTGATGCATTTGACGGGCCTTGAAAGTGAAGAAGCGATGATGCTGAAAGCGACAGCTTTGCCGAATGTTGATTTTCAGGGAGTCCTTTTCGCGGGCATGATGCTCGGAGCTTTAGGCGCGGTTATGGATGTGACTATTTCGATCGCATCGGCTGTTGCTGAAATTAAAAGCTGTCTGCCTGATTCTTCATTTCGGCAGCTATTTCGCGCGGGAATGAATGTGGGACGTGATATTATGGGCACAATGGCCAACACGTTGATTTTAGCCTATGTCGGTTCGTCTTTACCGCTGCTCTTACTTATTTCTGTACAAAAAAATATGAGCATGGAAAAATTGATGAATTTTAATATGATCGCCACAGAGATAGTGCGGGCTTTAACCGGCAGCATTGGTCTGGTTTGTTCTATTCCGCTGACCGCTTTGCTGGCAGCCTGGCTGTTTCAACGTAGAACTTCCCTCAGAAAATAAAGGTTTCTTTTTTCTTTGCAGCGAATCTTTTTAATAATTTCACATTGTTTTGTGCTGAAATTATAGTATTTTTCGAGGGATGATTCGTAGTGTCAGTTCATGAATATCGTCTGATTACCAATAGTTGGTTCTACTTATTAGTCGTAGGCTCTCTTATTGCTATGGCGACGTACACTTGGCAATTTCGCAAAGCTCCAGGCGTGAAGGAACAAGTCTACATCGAAATTTTCAAAGGCATTTGGTTGTCAGGGCTTGTGATGATTACTGTGAGCACTGGGGCATCTTATAAGCTTTTTTGGGCACAGGTAGTACAAGTTGCCAGTACAATTGCGCCGTATTTCTGGTTTCGTTTTGTCATAAGAATTAGCCGTCAGCAAGATAAGGTACCGCAGACGCTGCAGTATAGTCTGATTGCCCTAACGGGCTGTATTGTTGCGGCGATTGTGTCTAATTCATGGCATGGACTATTTTGGCAGCAAGCGATTTTGCAGGGGGAACGATTCCAGGTTTTGTTGGGACCTGGTGTTTGGTTGTCGCGGTTGAATAGCTATGTATTATGTATGCTCGCTTTTGGCTTTAGTATCCGGTGGGTAGTGATTACCGGCGGGTTACGGCGGCGGCAAGCGCTTTGGTTTACCATCGCGGGGGGATTTTCAGCAATCGGTTCTATCGTCGCGTTATTACCAAAGGGCGCGCCCTTTTCGCCACTGCCCGTAAGCTTTTTGATTAGTGCGCTGCTTATTACGTGGGGCTTTTATCGGTGGCATACCTACACCGTCCTAGCTCTAGGGCAGGAAGTGGTTGTTCGGGATATGATCGACGGGCTTGTCGTTGTGGATGAGTATGGTTATATTGCCGATATGAATCCAGCCATGAAAGGCCTTCTCGGAGATGTTCCGGTAAAAATAGGCGGTAAATTTGAGCGATTAACCTCACTCTGGCCGGAATTGGCTACTGTCTGCACCGGTAACGCCGTCAAAACCTTGGAGCTGTTTCGCCATGAGCCGCAAGGACTTCGCTATTATCGTTTGACAATGACGCCGCTACAAAGTCGTAAGCGGTGGCTTGGGCGCGTACTTGTACTTAAAGATGTTACGGAACAAAGGGAACAGCAGAAAAAACTGTTAGAACAAGAAAAGACCTTATCAATTCTGAATGAGCGCGATCGGATCGGGCGAGAATTGCATGATGATAAGGCCCAGGTTAGTAATTTCCTGGGGCTGGAGCTACAGAATCTGCGACACCTCCTGACAACAAGTCAGGACGAAGCGGCACTGGCAAAGGTGGATCGGCTGCGAGACATCATCAAAGGGCTCAATACGGATATTCGCGAGTCCATTGTGGGGCTGAAAAAGACGAATACAGCTCGTTGTCAGTTCATGACGCAACTTCGTGAATATGTAAGCTGGTATGAACAGCATCGCGGGATTGCCGTAGAGCTGATTTTACCGGAAGAATCGCTTGATAGTTTGTTTAGTGATTTAGTGAAGCTGCAGCTTTTGCGAATCATCCAAGAAGCCCTTACGAATATTCGCAAGCATGCCAGAGCTCACAAGGCCAAGGTAGCCATTGAGAAAGCCGGCAGCCAAATTGTGGTAACCATTGCTGATGACGGCTGCGGTTTTGATCAAGCAGCGCTTCAGCGAAAAGATAAAAGTTTTGGTCTGCAGATTATGGCGGAACGCGCCCAAGAAGTGGGCGGCGAACTGACTGTTGCTACGAAACCGGGCGAAGGAACGAAAGTCATCGTCTGTTTCTAACAAAATATAAAATAATATGAGTTTAGCAAAAGTATAGCTGAGACTATCCGAAAGTATAGTCTCAGCTATATTTTTTATTTTTTTGACTATCCCAAAGGTAGGGGTCAGCACAAGAAAATTTTGGTAGTCTAGAAGAGAGATACAACCGAAAGTGTCGGATAAAAGCGAGGCGAGGGTGTCGAAGCCGTATTTAGAGGTCGGAGTTTATGGCCGCAGTGTATTTTTACTGGGAATTGAAGCCGTACTCAAAAAACAGGAAGGAATCAGAGTGTGCTGGCTGGGCAATACCTTAGAGGAAGTTCTATGGGAGATTGTAATGTTATCGCCGCATATCATCTTATTTGAAAATAGATCGGCCAGCCAAACGGTGATTACAAGTATTATGCAGCAATTTCCCGCCATTAAGCTGATTGGTTTGGAAGCAGAGCGGGATCGAGCAACAGTGATTTCTTGTCAGGAACAAACGATTACTTCGGGGGAACAACTGCTCCAAATTCTATTAGAATCGATGAAATCGTGAATGGATCGCCTGGACGGGCTAGAAAACAATAAATAGAATGGGGCGAAACCAATGAATGACGCAGCGAATACGGAACTAGCGAATGGCGAAGTGCAGCCAAGTAAGGCACAAGAAGCTAGCGGGAAGAAAGCAGCGCCTGTGGTGTTTGATGCCGGGCCGATTACGGGAAAAACCGGTGTTGCTGAGTTGGAATTTGACTTTAACTATGGAGCGAGAATTAAGGTGCCAACAGGAAATTGGCGAGTAAAAATCATGGATCGCGATGCGGCCATTATTTTATATGAAGCTCCAGCGTCAGGCGTCGTTGTCACAAGTACGAAAAAGTACTACGTCAATTTTCGCATTGAAGTATATAAAGATGACAAGCTTTTTTTAGAACATAATTTAGATCTTCGCGGGAAAAAAGTACTTATAAAATATCCAGTGGGGACGCTTGGCGATATTATTGCATGGTTTCCCTATGCGCGGCTGTTTCAGGCGCGCCACGGCTGTGAACTTTACTGTTCTATGGCGGTAGAATTGGCAGAGCTATTTGAAGCTAGCTATCCTGAAATTCATTTTGTCGGTCCTGATGAGCGGCCCGAGGGCCTTTATGCCAGCTATTATATGGGGATTTTTTTTCCATGTAATGACAGACATCATCAGCCAGTTGATTTTCGGATTGTAGGCTTGCAAAAGAATATCCCCTACATTCTGGGGCTTGATCCAGTGGAAGTGCCGACTGAAATTAGGCCAACCGATCAGAGTCGCAGGATCGCCGAGCCTTATGTCTGTATTGCCGCGCAGGCAACAAGTCAAGCGAAATACTGGAATAATCCCATGGGGTGGCTGAAAACGATTGCTTATCTGAAAGCGAAAGGCTATCGGGTGCTTTGTATTGACAAGGAAATCAGCCATGGCTCTGGTAGCCGTTGGAACACCATTCCCTATGGCGCGGAAGATTTTACAGGAGATCGACCGCTAGCCGAGCGAGTCAACCTTCTTTATCATGCTGACTTTTTTGTAGGGCTATCAAGCGGCCTTTCCTGGCTGGCTTGGGCGGTAGGCAAACCAGTTGTGATGATTAGCGGCTTTACGCTGCCGCTTAACGAGTTTTATACGCCTTATCGCGTGATCAATTATCATATTTGCAATGGCTGTTGGAACGATAGTAGCATTGAATTTGAACATCATGATTTTGCCTGGTGTCCGCGTCATAAGAATACAGATCAGCAATTTGAATGTACGCGCTTTATTACGGAGGTGCAGGTGCAAAAAGCCATTGATCAGCTCATGGAGGACTATCACTTGCAGCCAGAACAGGCTAAAGCCTTGGCCGAAGCGGCGGTGACGCAAGCGAAATGAATTCTTATATGACCTTTTACAATGGACCGCTCACTTGTAAAACCGACATTGAAGGTCTGGAATTTGACTTTAACCATGGGGCAAGAATTAAGGTGCCGCCAGGAAACTGGCGGGTTAAAATCATTGACCGTGATGCCGAATTGACACTGTATGATGACAAAGTAGATAACAGTATGGTAACAAGTACGAAAAAATACTATGTCAACTTTCGGCTAGAAATATATCGTGATGATCGACTTGTTTTAGAACATAATTTTAATCCGGCGAAGCGGAAAGTTTTACTGCAATATCCGAGGCGGAGTATTATCGGTGATACCTTGGCCGCCTTTGCTTACGGTCAGGTCTTTCAATATCTACATCATTGTCAGGTTTACTGCGCCATGGATCGAAAACTGGCGGCGCTGCTTCAGCCAACCTATCCGGATATTCACTTTATCGACGTGGATGAGCGACCTAATGGAATTTATGCCACCTATTACATCGGTTACTTTTTTCCCTGCAATGAACGTATCTATCATCCAGTGGACTGGCGGGTCGTGGGATTGCAGCAGGCGATTGCCGCTATTCTTGGTCTCAACGTCGCGCCAGTACGAACGGAGATTGCGCCGACGGCGACAAAACGATTGATTGCAGAGCCCTACGTCTGTATTGCCGCGCAGGCGACAAGTCAGGCGAAATATTGGAACAATCCGACCGGGTGGCTTGAAACGATTGCCTATCTCAAAGCTAGAGGCTATCGGGTGATTTGCATCGGTAAAGAAAACAGCCATGGCGTAGGAAATCGTTGGAATACGATCCCCTATGGCGCCGAAGATTTTACGGGAGACCGTCCCTTGAGCGAGCGGGTCAATCTTTTGTACTATGCGGATTTTTTTGTCGGTCTGTCAAGCGGGCTCTCGTGGCTGGCCTGGTCAGTCGGTAAGCCTGTTGTTATGATCAGTGGGTTTACCTTGCCAATTAATGAATTTTATACACCCTATCGGGTGATCAATTATCATGTCTGCAACAGTTGTTTCAATGATAGCAAGATTGAGTTTAGCAATCAGGCGTTTGACTGGTGTCCCCGTTGGAAAGAGACACCGCGGCAATTTGAATGTACCCGTCTGATTACGTCTCAGCAGGTGATTCGTGCGATCGAAAAGTTGCGACGTGATTATGGCTTGGATTATAAATGAATAATGGGAAGCAGCAAATAGAAAAAGATAATAGTGGCAAAAAGCCAGAAGAAAAGAGATGAATACCATGGGAAGGAAGCATAAGGAAAGGCCGTTGAAGCAGCAAGAAGCTTTATCTGTCGCCTTGGCAGTGATAAATGGCGTGCAGGTCAATGCACCGATGTTAGCGCCACTGGCAGTAGTCGTACCAGAGAAAGAACCCTATATCATGGCGACTCTAGTCGAACGCGGCGGCGAGGTGGCCGATAGTTTGTTTTTCAGCACTGTGCATGCTGCTTATACGGCAGATGTAAGCGGCTCAGGGACTATTGTATCTGGAGAGGCAGTTAGCGGGCAGCAGTGGGCACATGATGGTGGCAGTACGACGAGTACGACGATAAATAGCGGCGGTTTTCAGTTTGTATATGATGGGGGCATAGCAACGAGTACGACGATCAATAGCGACGGTTTTCAGTATGTACGTAATAGTGGCAGTGCGACGAGTACTACGATCAATAGTGGCGGATGGCAGTTTGTATATTCTGGCGGCAGAGCAACAAGTACGACGATAAATAGCGGCAGTACGCAAACTGTATATAATAGAGGCAGTGCGACGAGTACGACGATCTATTATGGAAGTACGCAGTTTGTGGATGATGGTACGGCAGTAGGGCTTCCTGGCGGCTCCGGCGGCACAGCAAGCGATACAACACTGCTTGGCGGCATGCAACTTGTCTCAAAAGGCGGTCAGGTGAGCGGCACAGTGATTGGCGGTACTTATACATCTAGCGGCTTTATTGTATCAGTCGGCGGCTATCAGTCAGTCGGTAAAGGTGGCAGTGCAACAAGTACGACGATTAATAGTGGCGGTACGCAAACTGTATATAATAGAGGCAGTGCGACGAGTACGACGATCTATTATGGAGGTACGCAGTTTGTGGATGATGGTACGGCAGTAGGGTTTCCTGGCGGCTCCGGTGGCACAGCCAGCGACACAACACTGCTTAGCGGAGGCGTGCAACTCGTTTCCAATGGTGGTCAGGCAAGCGGTACAGTGATTAGTGGTGCCTATCATATTTCTAGCAGCTCTTTTGTACCTAGTTGGCAGAAAGTCGGCAGTGCCGGCAGAGCGACGAATACGACGATAAATAGCGGCGGAGAGCAGTGGGTATATTCTGGCGGCCATGTGACAGATACGACGATCATTAGCGGCGGAGAGCAAGATATATATTCTGGTGGCGATGCGAAAGATACGACAATCAATAGCGGTGGTTTGCAGTGGGTATATTCTGGCGGCGATGCGAAAGATACGACAATCAATAGCGGTGGATGGCAGTGGGTATATTCTGGTGGCGATGCGACAGATACGATGATCAATAGCGGCGGCACGCAGGATGTATATTGTGGAGGAAGAGCGACGAATACGACGATCAATAGCGGCGGATGGCAGTGGGTATATTCTGGCGGCCATGCGACAGATACGACGATCACTAGAGGTGGTTTGCAGAAAGTATCTGAGAATGGTACTGCCACGAGTACGACAATTACTAGCGGCGGTACGCAAACAGTTTTTGCGGGCGGCAGTGCGACGAATACTATGATCTATACAGGTGGGACGCAATTTGTAGATGATGGTACGGGAGTGGGCCTGGTTGCTAGTTTGTTGGGTGGCACAGTCAGTGATACAACGCTACTTGGCGGCACGCAACTTGTCTCAAGTGGCGGCCAGGTAAGCGGTACTGTAATCGGTGGTACCTATACATCTAGCGGTTCTACTATAATGGCAGGCGGTTATCAGAAAATTGGCAGTAACGGCCAGGCTACGAGCACGACAATCAATAGCGGCGGTACGCAAACGATTTCTGCGGGCGGCACAGCGACGAATACGAAGATCAAAAGTAGTGGTCTGCAAAATGTATCTTCCGGCGGTCTGGCAGTAGATACGACGATATCGGCGGGGGGGACGCAGCATATTTATTCTGGCGGTCGTGCCAATGGCATTACGATTTATTCTGGCAGCATACAGACCGTAGATAGCGGCGGCAGTGCGACTGGGATTCAAAATGCGGGGGCGCAGACCGTGGATCCTGGCGGTAGTGATACGAGCAGTATTATTTATGCCGGGGCTACCCAGACTGTTTACAACGGAGCTACGGCCATGGGTACGCTCATTTCGGGTACGCAACTTGTTTCCGGTCAGGCTTATTCGGCAACTGTTGCAAGCGGCGGTACGCAGACCACAGAGAATGGCGGTACAGCGGTTCATACGGTTGTAGCGAGTGGCGGCGGGCAAAGTGTGGCGCAGGGCGGTTTAGCTATAGCCACAGAGCTTAATGGCGGCGCCTTGACGGTAGCCAGCGGCGGGATTGCTAGTGGTGCTACGGCAAATTCCGGGGCGGTGATTCAGTTATCAGACGGCGCAGCGCTTAGCGGTACGACGACTTTGACGCAGGCAGAGCTGAAACTGACAGGCAGAGCTGGCTCGTATACTATGGCGGATCTTATTGCAAACGGTAACAGTATGATTCAATTGGCTCAAGGGCAGACCGTGGGAAATCATCTGACTATTGGTAAGCTTTCTGGGAATGGGGCCTTTACGATTAATACGGATCTCGCGAAAGGTCAGTCTGATCGAATTACGATTCAAAGCGCTACAGGAGCAAGCGCCAATACCGTCCAGGTAGCCTATGATCCTGGTTTTGCTAGTGGAAAAACTGTGACCGGAAGGGCTGTTTTTGCGGACGTGCCAAGTAGTCAAACGAAATTTACTGCTGTTGCAACCGATGTGGGGGCGTATCGTTATACGCCGACTCTTTCCGTGAGTAGCGATGGGACAAGCTGGAGTATCAATTCGCTAGTAAGCAATCAAGATAACGTCACGCCGAATCCCACGCCGCAACCAACGCCAATCCCAGCACAGGTGAAGCCCAGTGAAACCATGTACACAGCTAGTGACATGGGAGTGGGATCCTTGGTTTTATGGCGAGCAGCGACTAATAGTCTGGAAAAACGACTAGGGGAACTACGGGGCAATCAGGGCGAGCAGGGAATGTGGACTCGGGTTTATCGTGGGGCGCAGGATTTAAAAGATAGTCAAGATCGTTCGGTAACGCAAACCTATACAGCGATGCAAGGTGGCTATGATACTAAACATATTGTTCAAGATGGCGCTTGGTACAGCGGTTATGCTCTAGGATATCTTTCCGCAGATATTTCCCTAGCGCGAGGAACTGGCAAGGCGAGTACTAGCACGTTTAGTCTCTATGGCAGTTGGCTAGGCAATAATGGACACTATCTTGATATTATTGCGAAAGGCGGGAAAACAAGAAATAACTATGACAGTTATTTGCAGAATTCGGTCAATACGAAAGTTAGCGGTAATAGTGCAGCCTGGACGAGCAGTTTATCCGTAGAATATGGGTATCGCAAGCAACTCCCAAATCAGTGGTATCTGGAACCACAGACAGAATGGACCTTCGGTCGAGTTGGTCGAGCCAGCTATATGACGAGCGATCAGACAAATGTGCAAAATGATGCTTTAAATTCGGTGGTCGGGCGACTAGGGCTCACGATCGGGCGTCAAACGCCGACAAACAGTTTTTATGGCAAGGTATCGGTGCTGCGGGAGTTTACCGCGAATAGTCAAATTACCATGGCTAATGGCGCATTACGGCCTGTCACTTTGGAACAAAATTTAAAGGAAACTTGGCTGGAATTTGTCGTAGGCTTTACGGCAAAATGGAATCGTGAGACAAGCACTTATATTGAACTAGAGAAAACAACGGGGAATAAGATGAAAACACCTTGGCTTATTAATATTGGTATTCGTCGCAGTTTTTAAAGGACAGTTTCTGTAAAGGGCTAAAAAGATGATGCAGAGGAGTTATACATGAAGCATATTTTACTTTGTGATGATTCTTTGTTTGTGCGTACGCATGAAAAGAATATTCTTGAGAAAAGCGGCAGGTATCAAATTGTTGGCGAAGCTGGCGATGGCGAAGCGGCGATTCGGCTTTATTTTCAATATCGACCGGATCTAGTTCTTATGGATTTTACGATGCCTACCATGAACGGACTTGCGGCTACGAAAAAAATTATTGAGCGTGATCCTTTAGCGAAAATAGTTGTCGTTAGTGCTATGGGACAGAAAGCCTTTTTTTTCGAGGCCTTGAAAGCCGGTGCAATCAATTTTCTTATTAAGCCCTTTGAAGACGGTTCTTTACTAGAAAGTGTCCAGAAGGCCCTACTTCTCCCTGATGAATAATGGTTGCAAATGTTAACAATTTATTCGAGGTTTGAAATAAGTTTGTACTATAACAAGATAGGAAGTGCTATACGTGACGCAATATGATTCGGGAATTTTTAACTGTAAATCACTGCAAGCGGCTAAAGAGATTATATTAACCGCAGAAAATGGCGTGCCCACAGAAAAGCGTTGGGCCGAAGAAACAGCTTGGTTATTACAGCTTTTGTGCAGGCATTTTACGAAACCGAAGGGCCTTGTTTTAGATTTTGGCTGCGGCGTTGGGCGAATGTCGAACCCTTTAGTTGCATTGGGACATTCTGTAGTTGGCGTCGATGCATCGGAGAATATGCGCAGGTTTGCTAATGAGGAGGTGATGGGAGAGGCGTTTACGGCGATATCGCCAGCTATGTTGGACCAATTACTAGACGCAGGCTTACAGTTTGATTTGGCCTTATCGGTGTGGGTTTTGCAGCATTGCTATGATTTGATCGGTGATGCCGGGAAGATTATTAGAGCATTGAAGCCGGGCGGTGGCCTTTTTATTGTTGATATGAATCATCGGGCCGTGCCGACTAATGCAGGCTGGGTTAATGATGGGAAAAATGTATTTTCTCACCTTAGTCAAGAATTGGAGCTTGTAGCGAAATATCGTTTTGATTTAGCGGGGGCTCCAGCCAATCTGAGACAGCATGCTTGGATCGGTTATTTTACTAAGCCTTAATACAAAACGGTAAGGGGCAGAACGTAGTCAGACGATATGATTGAGAAATTTGCTGGTATGAACTAGAAGGAGATTGGAAGAAATCAAAAAATCGAGGCGAAGATAATGCGTAAACAGCAGAGAAAGAGCGCATTGCAGCAGCAAAAGGCCCTATCTATAGTTTTAGCTATGGTGAACGGTGTGCAAGTGAATGTAGCAACTCTGTTGCCCTTGGCAGGAGCCATGCCAGAGAAAGAGCCTTATATCATGGCGAATCTGGTTGAAAGCGGCGGCGAGGTGGTCGATAGCTTGTTTTTTAGCACTGTACATGCTGCTTTTACGGCAGAGGTAAGCGGTTCAGAGGCGCAGGTTTCGGGAGAAACAGTGAATGGTGGAACGCAAAAGATTCAAGATGGCGGCAGTGCGACAAGTACGACAGTTCAAAGTGGCGGTACGCAGAGTGTCGATCATGGCACAACAAAGGACACGCTGCTGCGTGGTGGTACGCAGCTTGTTTCAAATGGCGGTCAAGCCAGCGGCACAGTAATTGGTAATGTTTATAGCTTTAGCGGTCATACTGTATCGGCAGGAGGTTATCAAGCGATAGAGAGTGGCGGGCAGGCAATACATACGATGATTTATAAGGGTGGCAGTCAGACCATATATGACTGCGGTAGTGCCAGAAGTACAACTATTGCTGGCGGGACACAGGTTCTTTCTGGTGGCGGGATAGCCACAAGTACAGAAGTGGATCTTGGCGGAACTCAGATCGTGTGTAGTGGTGGCAATGCAAAGAGTACGATAGTCAGTAATGGTAAGCAGCAGGTAAGGGGTGGGGCAGTCGAAAATACGACCATCTCTTATGGCAATCAGGTAGTTTATAGTAGTGGTCAGGCCATCAATACGACGCTGTTGAGCGGTGGGCAACAGTCTGTATATGGCGATGGCATTGCAATGGGGACCACGATTCATAGCGGTAGTCAGCAGTATGTTTATACGAGTGGCAGTGCGCTGAATACCCTGCTAAGTGGTGGTCAGCAGATTGTCTATAGCTGTGGCGTTGCGACAAATACGCTGATTTCTGCTGGCGGGAGGCAAAAGGTATATATTAGCGGGGAGGCGGTGAGTACAGCGATTTTTGCGGGCGGCTATCAAGAAGTGGGTAGTGATGGCAAGGTGACTTCTACGATCATTAACAGTGGAGGTACGCAAACGATTTCATCAGGCGGCACGGCAACGAGTACGACGATCAACCGCAGTGGTTTGCAAAATGTGTCTTCCGGCGGTAGGGCAGTAAGCACTACGATTTCTGCTGGCGGAACGCAGCATGTTTATTCCGGCGGCAGTGCAGAGGGCATTACGATTTATCCCTGCGGCATTCAAACTGTCGATAGCGGTGGTAGCGCTACTGGGATTCAAAATGCTGGTTCGCAGACTGTAGATCCTGGCGGTAGTGATACAAGCAGCACGATCAATTCCGGGGCCACACAGACAGCGTCATCTGGCGGCAAAGCTACTGGCACGATCATTTCGGGAACACAGATCATATCAGGCCAAGCTGATTCGTCGACAGTGGTCAGTGGGGGGACACAAACTATTACGAGTGGCGGGACAGCCAGTAATACGCTGGTCCAGAGCGGCGGCGACCAAAATGTGAGCCAGGGCGGATCGGCTATCGACACTAAGCTAGAAGGCGGTACGATGACTTTGGCGAGCGGCGGCATAGCCAGCGGCACTAGGGTGAGTTCCGGTGGAGTTATTTATTTAGCGGACGGGGCAGTACTTGGCGGCACAACGACATTAACGCAAGCAGAATTGGCGTTAACAGGAAGCGCGGGAACCTATACTGTAACCGATCTTATGGTAGATCAAGGCAGTCTGATTCAGTTAGCCCATGGCCAGACGGTGGGAAATCATCTGACTATCGGCAAGCTGACTGGGAATGCGGCGTTTACTATTAATACCAATCTAGCGAAGGGGCAGTCTGATCGAATTACGATTCAAAGCGCAAATGGGACGAATGTAAATACAGTCCAGGTAGCCTATGATCCTGGTTTTGCCAGTGGAAAAATGGTTACAGGGAGCGCTATCTTTGCCGATGTGCCAAGCAGCCAAACGAAATTTACAGCAGTGGCGACCGATGTAGGGGCTTACCGCTATACGCCAAGTCTCTCGGTTAATAATGCTGGGACAACCTGGAGCATTAATGCCTTAGTTAGTAATCAAGATAGCTCAGGGCAACCATCAACGCCGCAACCCGCGCCTACACCAGTGAATCCCAGTGAAACCCTCTATACAGCTAGCGATATGGGAATTGGTTCGCTGGTTTTGTGGCGAGCAGCAACGAACAGCTTGGAGAAACGCCTGGGAGAACTACGCGGTAGCCAAGGCAAGCAGGGGATTTGGACTCGAATCTATCGCGGGGCGCAAGAACTTAAAGATAATGAAGCACGGTCCTTGACGCAAACTTATACAGCCATTCAAGGGGGATATGATACAAAACATACGGTCAAAGCGGGCGATTGGTATAGCGGTTATGCCGTCGGATATCTTTCTTCCGATATAACGCTGGCGCGAGGAAGCGGCAAGGCTAGCAATAGCAGCCTTAGTCTTTATGGCAGTTGGCTGGGACGGAAAGGGCATTATCTCGACATTATAGTCAAGGGCGGGAAAGAGCGGAATAACTATGATAGCTATTTACAGAACCTTGCAAATACGAAGGTAAGCGGCAGTAGCGCAGCTTGGACGAGCAGTCTGTCTGTAGAATATGGTTATCGCAAAAAACTGCCGAATCAATGGTATATAGAGCCGCAGACAGAGTGGACTTTGGGAAGAATTGGCCGAGCGAGTTATGTGACAAGTGATCAGACAAATGTGCAAAATGGCGTTCTGCATTCTTTAGTAGGTCGGTTGGGGCTAGCCCTAGGGCGACAAACAGCGCAAAGCAGCTTTTATGGGAAGGTATCGATATTGCGAGAGTTTCAGGCGGGAAGTAGAATTACTATGTCTAATGGGATACTGAGGCCTGTCACTTTGGAACAAAATCTTAAGGGAACTTGGTTAGAATTTATTGTAGGATTTACCAATCGATTCAATCGCCAAACAAGTAGCTATATCGAAATAGAGAAGGCTACCGGCGATAAAACGAAAACGCCATGGCTTATTAATATGGGAATTCGTCATAGCTTTTAAGCTGAAAACAAAGAACGTGCAGGAACTATCTCAAATTTTGTGCAAACTTTAATAACGAGATAACTAGAGGAATAGTAAAAAACGTTGGCAGCACGCCAACGTTTTTTTATAGCCAATATTTCAGTGAATACCACTTGAGATAGTAGACCGATCACTATCTTAAATCAGTCTATGGCCACCATCTACATGCAATACCGTGCCAGTAACAAAGTCGTTATTCAGCAAATAAACAATTCCTTTTGCAACATCTTCTGCTGCTCCGACTCTTTTTAGCGGCAGCTTACCGGCTAGCTCTGTATAGAACTGGTTACGTGCTACTTCTGGCATTTTGCTTCGAGACGGAGTATCAATAATTCCCGGTGAAATCACATTGACGCGAATGGGGGCCAGTTCCAACGCAAGAGTTTTTCCTAACGCAGTCACCGCTGCATTAATTGCACTAAGAGTAGCTGAGCCAACCATGGCTTTATAGGCTACAATACCTGAAAACAAAGTAATCGACCCACCGGGAGAAATTGCTGAGGCCCCATACTTTGCTGCATAATACTGTCCCCAAAATTTGTTTTCAAACATCGTATGATCCTTTGTTGTGTCTGCAGAAAGAAAGGGTCCACCGGAGGTTTCGGCAGCCGTAACTACTAGATGATCTATAGTACCGACAATTTCAAAAAATGATTTCACCTGATCTTCATTGCTAATATCTAGACGATAAGTTTTGATTTGTCCGCCAAGTTCTGCTTTTGCCTTTTCCAGTTTTTCCGCAGAGCGGCTTGCTATAACCACTTCCGCGCCTTGTTCTAGAGTCAGTTTTGTTGCTGCTAAACCAATTCCTGAACTTCCGCCAATTATAACAACTCGTTTACTTTGTAACATTAGAAAAACCTCCTTTAAATACCCTTGAGGGTTGTTGAGGTTATTGTAATGGCTTAACTTCATTTTGTGAAGTAGTGTATTTTAATTCACATGATTTCCGAAAGGATAGTTATAAGGACCTTGCTTATTTATTTTGCTGCGGTCCTTTCAAATCATCAACTTTTTGTTTCTCTAATAACAATATTGCTAAACTTTCCTTCGGGAAATTATATGAAAAAAATATCACTTCTTCCTAAAAAGAATAAAACGATTTATAATAGCGGCAACGAACAATACATCAATAAAGGAGAGATTCTTATGATTGAAAATAAAAGTGGACCCAAAATCCCGTTGGCAATCGTTGCCCTGCTCATCAGTGCTTTTTCCATTGGAACCACTGAATTCGTCATTATGGGGATATTGTTAGATGTTGCAACCGATTTACAAGTATCTATTAGTGCTGCGGGTCTTTTAATTAGCGGTTATGCCATTGGAGTAGCGCTGGGCGGGCCGGTGATCACGTTCTTAACAAGGCAATTACCACGCAAAAAATTGCTTTTCCGATTGATGCTAGTCTTTATTGCAGGAAACGTATTAGCTGTAGTTGCTCCTAACTATACTGTACTTATGGCGGCTCGAATTGTCGCTTCTTTTACTCACGGCACCTTTTTCGGTGTAGGTTCTGTTGTCGCCACACGGTTAGTCAAACAAGAACAGCAATCCCGGGCAGTAGCAATGATGTTTGCTGGACTCACGTTAGCCAATATTTTAGGCGTTCCATTGGGTACTTATATTGGCCACAACTGGGGCTGGCGGATGACCTTTGGTTTTGTGAGCTTGTTAGGCGGTATTTCGTTAGGAGGCATTGCCCTGCTCATTCCCCACTTAGAGCCGGATAAACCAGCGAGTCTGAGTCAGGAACTACAGGTTCTATATAATAAACAGGTAATCCTGGCTTTATTAATGACCGTGCTAGGTTTTGGCGGAGTCTTTACCGCATTCACCTATATCGCTCCCCTATTGACCGACATTACTGGCTTTAGCGAAGCGGCTATTACTCCCATTTTGCTTTTATTCGGATTGGGAATGACAATCGGAAATCTGATTGGCGGTAAATTATCGGATTGGAAATTGATGCCGTCCCTGGCGGGGATGCTACTACTACTAGCTGCCATATTAGCTGGGTTCACCTTTACTAGTCATGAAAAATGGGCGGCGCTTCTTACCATATTCTTATGGGGAATTGCAGCCTTTGCTATCGTGCCAGCATTGCAAATGCGAGTATTAGCAGTGGCAAAGACAGCTCCAAGTATTGCGGCAGCATTGAATATTAGTTCTTTTAATCTTGGCAATGCCGGCGGGGCATTTCTCGGTGGGCTTGTTATCAATAGCAGCCTGGGTCTAAATGCTATTCCAATGGCGGCAGCATCCGTTACTTTTGCGGGACTAATGATCACCTTAGTAAGCTGGTCTTTTGACCGAAAAACTACAGTGAAAGATCATGCAACGACACTGGATCCTTGTTCGCGTAAAGCATAAAAAAAAGCCCCTTTATAGGGGCTGATGGAAAAGATAATTCCACCCGTTATCTGGCTGTTCTTGATTATTTAAGGGTACTGTTCGTATCAGACTCACTTGTTTTTGCTACTTTGTCAGTGTCGGTCTGGTTTCCCAGGTTAGCCATTATTTCCCACATTCGTTGTTGATGCAACGCTGTTAAGCCAAGCATTCTCGTATCAGCAAGAAAAGGCACTACTTCTTCTGCTTTTTTTGTTTTGCTTTTGGCCTGGTTTGTGGCAGTTGCTTGTTCTGTGGATTTTGACTGATCGGCTGTTTTTTCGGTCTGTTGCCTATCTTTTGCTGCTTTCTGTGGATCATCGTCTTTGTCTTTAGCAGCAGTTTCGCCGACAAGAATCTTCATGTTTTTGCCAATCATAATATATGTACAAATCTTATTGCCTTCCTGAATCGTTACATATCTCCAGCCGGAAGCGTTGCTGCTGTCATCTTGCGATGAGTTGTTTTGTATTTGATTTTCTAGCGACTGAGATCCGGTCAACGAAGAAATTCCTGATAAGTCCATTCATTCGTCATCTCCAATTAAAATAATATTTATATAGTAAATATCGACTATTTTCAGGGATTTCTTAATAGCTGAGTCGTTTTTTCTCGGGAATGGTGAAAAAGCAAGAGTCAACTGGAACGAATCCAATCGGCTCTTGCTCTTTTTTTACACGTAGTTACAGAGGCGGCTGATGGCAATATCATTAAATCCTAAGGCTTCTGCTTTTACTATTTTTCCATTGGCGACGGCTAGTACTTCGTGTAAAAGTTTTTCACCCAGGGATTCAATTGCTACGCCTTGAAAAACTGGACTGGCGTCAAAGTCTATGTTGTCTTTCATACATTCATAGGTATCCTTGTTTCCTGTGAGTTTTAATACTGGCATAATCGGATTGCCTGTTGGCGTGCCGCGGCCTGTCGTAAAGACCATAACCTGTGCTCCGCCCGCCGCTACGCCTGTTACTGAAGCGATGTCATAGCCTGGCGTGTCCATAATGACAAGGCCCTTTTTAGTAGGGCGTTGGGCGTAGTCGAAGACCTCTCTGATCGGGCGGTGTCCGCCCTTATGAATACAGCCAAGTGATTTTTCTTCTAACGTAGTAATACCCCCGGCCTTATTGCCTGGAGAAGGGTTGCCATTGTGCAAGCTTTCTCCTACTTTGGCTAAATGTTGTTCATAGCGTTTGATAATGGTATATATTTGTTCGGCGATTTCCGGCGTAGCGGCCTGTTTCGCTAAAATGTGTTCGGCGCCGATAAACTCGGTTGTCTCACAGAGAATCGAAGTTGAGCCAAGGTCAACAAGGCGGTCACTTAAATTTCCCACAACCGGATTTGCTGCCAGCCCTGACGTTGGATCAGAGCCGCCGCAGTTTGTGCCCACAATTAATTCTGATAAAGGGAAAGACTTCCGCTGCAGGCAGGATGCTTCCGTGGCAAGCTGACGGGCAAGTTCTACTGCTTTTTTTATGGTAGCAATTGTGCCGCCTTCCTGCTGAATCACAAGTTTGTGCAAGGGTTTGTTCGTTTTACTTTGAATCAGTTTTTCCATATCATCAGGTTGGGCATTTTCACAGCCGAGGCCGATGAGGATGGTTCCATATACATTTGGATTGGCGGCAAGGCCTGACAGGACTTCTTTGGTAATTGCTAGATCGCCTTCTACCTGTGCGCAACCGTTTTGGTTGACAATACTGATCGCTCCCTGAACTTGACTGGCGGCCATGCGGCAAGTCTCACTGGAGCAGGCTGAGGTAGGCAAAAGTAAAACGAGATTGCGGATGCCTACTTTTCCATCGGGCCGTTTATAACCTAAAAAGTTCAATTGGTTTGCCCTCCTTCTTGAGAGGCAAGCGTTTCTCTGATACTCATCAGATTATGACTGTGGACGTGCGTGCCTGGCGCAATATCGCAAGTAGCTCGGCCAATGACTTGGCCGTATTTATAGATTTTTTCGCCTTTCGCAATGGATATGAGGCTGAATTTGTGATAGATGGGAACCGCCGTTACTAGCGGCAACTCTTGTTTGCTATTATTTAAGAGAAAACAGGCTTGATCGCCGACCATAAGGGGTGTCACTGCCACAGCTACGCTGTCTTTCGGATCGACAATTAAGGCATTTATAGTGGTCTCCATAAACAGACTTCCTCCACTTTAGAGAATTTGCGCTTTGTTCAGCAACAATTTGACCTCTGTTTCCTGCTCAGTCGTAAGTGGCAAGGATGGCGCCTTGCAGAGAGAAGTCACGGGAACCCCGCGTAGGGCGGTTGCTGCTTTGATTCCTGAGATGAAGGGCTGCGAAACTTTATAAAGATTCATCAGAATATTGATTTTTTCTTGACCATGGCCGATCGCGGCGAAGTTCCCCTGCTGGTAGTTAATTAACAGAGCGCTGAACAGCTCCGGAACGATATTAGTCAGACCGCAGATGACACCGTCGCCGCCTGCCATAAGATTAGGAAGTAAATATTCGTCGAAGCCTGACAAGATGGAGAAGTCTGGTGCAACTGTTTTAACCGTTTGAATTAATTCGCGCGTATGGCTGATATTATCTACCGTGTCCTTCATTCCCACAATTTGAGGATAGTTTTTGGCCAGATTAGCAATTAACTGCGGGCTGAGATTCACGCTGGTTCGGTCAGGAAAATTATAGATAAGTAAAGGTAAACTCGTGTTTTTCGCAATTTCTTCATAATAAGCGGCAATCGTTGCTTCGTTGAGGCTGAAATAGTAAGGAGAAATCAGCACGGCGCCGTCAGCGCCTGCTTCTTTAGCAAATTGGGTGAGTTCAATTACTTCCGATACAACAGTGCCGCCTGTGCCGATAAGAACGGGAATTCGGTTATTCACCTTCGCTACAACAAAGCGAATGAGTTCTTTTTTCTCGGCGCTTGTCAAAGCAAAGAATTCGCCAAGGCTTCCTAAAAATAGCAAGCCGTTCATGCCGCCGCCAATTAGATGTTCAATGACGGCTTCCATGCCGGCAAAGTCAAGCTCTCGATTTTCTTTTAATGGGGTAATGACTGGTGTAATAATTCCGCGAAACATACTTTCACCATCTCCTTTTCCCTTACGGGTTCCATTTGCTTTCTTGCTACTATTTCCGCTTTTTTCAGTCAATTCCTTTATGGGGGCGGGAAAAGGTAAAAATAGTGGCTTATTTCCTAGCCTTATTTTATACTGAAAAAAAGATTGCTGATTCGGTGATAATAGGAGGTCCTTATGAAAAAAATCCGCACTTTGCTGATGACCATGGTTTCCATCGCTCTATTTGGTACGGTTGCCTATGGCGCGGGTCAGACAAGCCCTAATACTTTGGCCTATCAGGGGAAAGTTTTGCAAGCAACGAAATATGGCAGCGTGGAAGGCGTCGAAGATCAAACAACGAAAACCTTTGCCTGGCTGGGGGTTCCCTATGCGAAACCGCCAATTGACGAGCTTCGCTGGCGGGCGCCGCAGACTGTGGACGCTTGGAGCGGCGTTTTGTCGACTAAGAAATTTTCAAAGGCTAGTGCGCAGCTTGCGGGAGCAAAACTGCTTGGGAGCGAAGATTGTTTGTATCTCAATATATGGCGTCCAGCTACGAATGAACAAAATCTACCTGTCCTTGTTTTTGTGCATGGTGGTGGGAATTTCAATGGATCAGGTGAGACCTTTAAAGGCGATCTTTTAGCGACGCGTACAAATAGTATTATTGTTTCCGTGAATTATCGGTTGGGAGCTTTGGGCTGGTTAAATTACAGCGCCCTAAAGACGGGAGATCCGCTAGATGACTCGGGAAATTACGGTTTGCTAGATATCTTGAAGTCCTTGGAATGGGTACAAGGATCGATTGAAAGTTTCGGCGGTAATCCCCATAATGTAACTCTTTCCGGTCAGTCTGCCGGTGCGCGCGATGTGATGGCGGCTCTGCTTTCTCCTTTAGGGAAGGGGTTATTTCAAAAAGCCATGGCCTTGAGCGGCGGATTTACCTTTGCTAAACCGGAGCAGGGAGAGGCTTTTAGTCAGGCTTATGTGAAAAAGATTCTAGTGAAAACAGGCGAAGCCGCTGACGAAGCTGCGGCTGAAAAGTGGCTTGTTGCACATTCGGCGACGGAAACTGCGAACTACCTGCGTAGTCTTGATATGGCGTCAGTAACGCCACCAAGGCCTGATAATATTCGCATGGCGCCTTTTCCCCATCTGTTTGCCGATGGCTATGTTATTCCTAAAGACGGCGCCGCCGTTATTACAAGCGGCAACTATAATCAAGTTCCGCTAGTGCTAGGTAGCATGGCTCGTGAGTTTGCCTACTATACTGTCGTTGAACCTTATTTTGCGGCAGCGCTAAAAGATCGCAGTATTTTGCAGGACGAAGCTAAGTTTAAATTGTATCAAGCTAGCGTCGAATTTGGCGGTAAAATGTTCTCTGGGTTTGTGTCGGAACGAGCAGCCGATCTATTAAGGGGGAATGCTAAACAACCGCCTATATATGTCTATCGTTTTGCTTGGGGAAGAAATGAAGCTGCCATTGCTGCGCCGTGGAATCAACTGCTTGGCGCAGCCCATGCTGCTGACATTGATTTTTATACAGGGCATGAAGAGTTTCCTTTTCAAAAGCTGTTTCCGAATATCTACTATACCAAGGCCAATAAACCAGGGAGAGATGAACTAAGTGTAGCCTTGGCTGCGTATGTGAAGAATTTTCTTTATACAGGCAACCCTAATAGTTCGGGATTCGTACAATGGGAAATGTGGCCGAAAAATAAACAGCAAGGCGCTTTCTTGGAACTTGACGCCGATGCATCTGGGGCTCATATTGCAATGGTTCATGATCGTTTTGATAAACAGGCGCTGCTTACTGAAATGAAAACCACTTTGCCTGCTGATGAATGGAATCTTTTAAGCGAAAAATTACTGAAAGGACGGTTCTTTTGGGACTATTAAGGTGTCATTAATTTGTCATACGTTCCTGTTATCTTATAAGCAAGGAATTTTTAGGGGGAGGCTACTTTATGAAAAGAGTGGGGAAAAAAATAATGATTTATTCGCTTGTTGGCATGATGCAGATCGGCTGGGGCGTTTCAGTACTTGAGGCATCGCCGCTCACTCAGGAGAATCGCTCAGTGATTCAATTAGACGATCGGCATCACATGGAACGAGAGCGCGAGCATGAAGAAAGACAGCGTGAACATGATCGCAGAATGCGGGAAGAGCAGAAACGACATGAGCATGAAATGCGGCGTCATCCTCATGAAAGCGAACGAGAATGGCATAGGCGGCAGGAGCAGGAAAGAGAACGGCATGAACGAGAAATGCGGATTATAGCTGCTGTTTTGATTGGTGCTGTCATTGCCTCTTCGGGAAATTAATCTAAAATAAAAATCCTCTAGGGATACTGCCAAATGGCAAAATCACTAGAGGATTTTTGTCTTAGCGTGATTCAATGACGTTTTATAACTAGAAGACATTCGATAAAGCGAGATAAGTTTTAGCGTTGCGGGTAGCTGTAAAGGAGCGAGAAAAATCGCGATATATTGTTAGGATGCTGTTTGCTCCTATTTTACGATTTAATTCTAGATGCAGGCCAGTAGAATTATCATAAGTGGAATCAGTACAGTAGGCTGATACGGCGCCTGCGGCAATGTTATGATACTCCACAGACAAGAGGGTGCTGCCAGGAACTTGTAAATCGCCTTGGGCAAGAGTAATAAGATAGCCTTTGGAGCCTTGCGTAAGATTTGTGGCTACATCTACAGTAAGGGATAGTCGGGGAGAGAGTTGTTGTTGTGCCGTAAGCCCCACATAGCTGTTTTGTTCACGAAAGTAGCTTAACTCTACGGTTAAAGATTGCGCTATGTCAGGGGAAATTTCAATTGCTGTAAACGGTCGACTTTTTTTACCATAGAAGAGAGAAATTGTTTGGTGGTCGGCAGTTTTAATATAAGTTTGAATTCCAGTAGCGCCACTGATGCTGGCGATTAGGCCATTGCCTAAAATACAGCTTTGTTTACCAATTGTATATTCATTGTCAGCGGGATGAAAGCGGAGATAAAAATCGTTTACTGTATTCACGGGATTTTGTCCATTAGTATGATTTGACTCTACGGTAGTGCCAAGCCAAAGTGAGGGGGTGGCATTGATCGTCATACTTGCTGTAATATCCTGGGTCAGCTGCTTTGATTGACCAGCTTGCTTGGTATACTCGTAGCTTGTTGTACCCGTTAAAGAGTTGGCAAAGACGGGGGGCGAGGCAAGAAAGAAAACAAGAAACAGTAGGAAAACGCAACGCATTATGAGGCTTCTTTTAAATTAACGGAATGTCTTGGGAAGGCTGGTTAGGCCCAGCTTCGGCAAGAAATTGGATACTTGTAAGCATTTGGAAGAAGGGCGGCACTGTTTCTTGGTATTCCTGCGGCGGTGCCGAAAAAATGAACATATAGAGTCGATCTTGTTGCAAAAATTCGGCTAAACAATATTTTTTTTCTTTATCGCGGTAATTCAGCAGTAGAGCTTTGTTGTTTCCGAAAAGGCGGATTTGCGATTTTTCAAAAGTGACAGAGGGAATCGTATGAAAAATTTCTTGCTTGATTCCATCAATAAGCTCTGTGAGTTCAGCCTCGTTATAGTCGGCAAAGCTTTTATGGGAATCATCCAGCGGGTCAACGGGAGCAACACTAGCAATGATTGCCGTTGTGCCAAAACCAGAAGGCGTGAGCACGATCGTTTTACCTGTTACTGTATATTGCTCCATGACAGTCCAGTTCGGCGGTGTTGTCATTTGGAACGCATTGTCCTTATCTATATAGATGGCGGCAAAGACCGGATGGGTTCCTAGGAGTAAGAAGGCTGCGAAAAAGAGCAATAGCAAGCGTTTTGGCATAAGAAAGCTCCTTTCAGTCATTTTAGAAAGTGTCTTTTGTACATAAAACCATACTCTCTTTGCCCTGTCAACTCTTAGCAGTAGATTTATTAATGGGCCAGTCCACAACTATTCCAAGGAAGTCAAAAGTTCTGATGTCCGAAGTTTCTCTTATCTACAGTGTTATACACAAAAAAACGCAGTTATAAACAGAGTTATCAACAGTTTGTACACAGAGCTGTGCACAAAACTGCAATATAAGGAAATAGACTATTGCAATTTTCCACAACTTATCCACGAAAAAGCGCTATTATCCACAAAAAACACAAGGTTTATCCACAAGTCGTGTCGCTATGAAAGAATCTGTACATTTATTTTAAATTATGTCACAATAAAAGGAAAAGCTTAAGTGCGAATGCTTAAGTTGTGGCAGGTGGCTACAGTGGAAAACTATGCAACAATAGAAGAATTAGAAGCGGGCTTATTAACATGTCGCAGCTGTGACTTGTGCAATACGACGAATCGTGGACCGACAAGTTATACTGGTACGGCTAAAAGCCCCTTAATGATTATCGGCGAGGGGCCAGGCGGCGTCGAGGATGAGTATGGCGTGCCGCTGGTGGGGCCGTCAGGTCAATTGCTTGATAAAGCTTTATGGAGTGTGGGCGTGACTAGGGACCGGGTATACACGACCAATGTAGTCAAATGCCGACCTCAGGGAAATCGAACGCCGACGATAGAAGAGGGCTGTTTTTGTGCGGACTTGTGGCTCGCCAAAGAGATCGCTTTAGTAAAGCCGCAGGCGATCGTGGCTTTAGGGAGCGTGGCTCTGCGATATCTTTACGGAGCTGATAAAAAGATTACGAAAGAACGGGGAAAATGGTTTCAAACAGAAGCAGGAATTTGGGCGATTCCCACGTTTCATCCCGCTTATTTACTGCGATTGTCCGGGAAGCCCTTGGTGACAGCAAAATGGAACGTATTTTATGATTTAAAGGCAGCTATAGAAAAATGCCGTGAGGCGCCGGAGTATACCTCTTACATGTTTGCTTCAGAGAATACAGCAAAATTGTTAGAACTCTATGAACAGCGTCGCAATGAACGGTCAGAACGTAAGCTTGCTGTAAAGTAAAGGAGTAATATATGGCGTATTTATTAAAAGCAGACTCTCTCTTGGAAAAAGAGGCTATGAAAGGAAAGCGCCTAATGAATGGCGGGATTGCGCTTTCCTTAGTATTTGTAATTTGTCATTTCATCACTCTAATGCACGGGGATCTTCCTGCTATCCTCAAATATGGCTCCTTAGTCGGTATTGGTATTGGTATTCTCTTAAATCGGTTGGCACTGCAGCATTATGGCGCCTGTATGTCGGGAGCCGAGGGAGAACGGCGCGTTTCCGCCTTTTTAGTAAAAGAGTTATCGAATGATTGGGTTATTTTAAATGACTTGGAAGTTCAATCAAATCAAAAGACAGCCCAGATTGATCATTTGCTTGTGGGACCTTATGGCATTGTGTTAATTGAAACGAAAAATGTGAAGGGCCGTATTTCCCTAACCGATAATAAACAATATTGGGCGCAAGAAAAACGCTATGATACAAAACAGTTTTATAGTCCAACGCTGCAGGCTAGAGGGCATGAGGCGGCGATTAAATCAGTCATTAGTCTTTTTCATCTTGATAAATACATTCCGATTCGTTCGGTAGTGCTTTTTTCGGATGAAGGCATTGAACTGAAGCTACCACTCTTTGTCGACGGGGTTCCGGTGAAAAAACTAGAAACTTTGGCAGCCCTTGATTTTACTGGCGGCAAGGAACCTGTATTTAGTAAGCAAGAGGTAGATTATATTAGTCGGATTTTATTAGGAATTCATGGTGAGCCGATTGAAGAGGGGCAGGAAAATGTCTGCACGTTCCATCATACGGGACGTTTTGGCATATAAATTGCTTTTCTTTGAAAGACAAGCAGGAATTTTTTGCATGGATCGGGAAAGTATATAATTCGAGATTTTATGTTTTTTGAGGTGAGAATGTGGATTTAGGTATAGGTAAGGTATTGCCTGTTCGTCTCGAAGAGGAAATGAAGAACTCCTATATTGACTATGCAATGAGCGTTATTGTCATGCGCGCCTTGCCAGATGTTAGAGATGGTCTTAAACCAGTGCATCGGCGGATTTTGTACGCAATGCATGAAGCGGGGATGACGCCGAACAAGCCATACAAGAAATCGGCTCGTATCGTCGGTGAAGTTCTCGGTAAGTATCATCCGCATGGTGATAGTTCCGTTTATGATGCAACGGTTCGTTTGGCGCAGGATTTCTCCACACGCTATCTTTTGGTAGACGGTCATGGTAACTTCGGATCGGTTGACGGCGATTCGGCGGCAGCTATGCGTTATACAGAAGTAAGAATGTCGCGCATAGCCGAAGAAATGCTGGCAGATATCGAAAAAGATACAGTCGACTATACGCCGAACTATGATGAGTCCTTGCAAGAGCCTACGGTGCTTCCTGCTAAGATTCCTAATCTGTTGGTTAATGGGTCTTCCGGGATTGCTGTAGGTATGGCAACGAATATTCCGCCTCATAATTTACGGGAAGTCGTTGACGGTCTTGTCATGATGATTGAGAATCCGAATGTGACGATTGAAGAACTCATGACAGCCATAAAAGGCCCTGATTTTCCTACGGCGGGCTTAATTTTAGGCCGTGAAGGAATTCGTCAGGCTTATTTCACTGGCCGAGGCAGTGTGAAAATGCGAGCGCAGGCTCGTGTTGAAAATATGGCCAACGGCAAACAACGTATTTTAGTTACGGAAATTCCTTATCAGGTAAATAAGGCGCGATTGATTGAAAACATTGCCAACTTAGTGCGCGATAAAGCCATTGAGGGTATTACCGATTTACGAGACGAAAGTGATCGCAGCGGTATGCGGATTGTTATTGAACTGCGCCGTGACGTGAATCCTGACGTTATTTTAAATCAGCTTTATAAACATACGCAGATGCAGGAAACCTTCGGTGTCAATATGCTGGCTCTTGTGAATGGGCGGCCGCGAGTGCTTAATTTGCAACAGGCCTTATGGCATTATTTAGAGCATCAGAAGGAAGTCATTATTCGCCGGACGCAGTTTGAACTGAAGAAAGCGAAGGCGCGGGCTCATATTTTGGAAGGCTTGAAAATAGCCTTAGATCATTTAGATGCTGTTATTACTACAATTCGTCAATCGCAGACTGTCGATATTGCCAAAAAAGCATTGATGGAAGGTTTCTCCCTAAGCGAAAAGCAAGCGCAGGCTATCTTGGAAATGCGCCTTCAACGCTTAACAGGCTTAGAACGTGAGAAAATCGAACAGGAATACAAAGATATTTTGGAAACGATTGCTTACTTAGAAAGTGTACTGGCTGATGAAGCGAAAGTTTACCAGATCGTAAAAGAAGAGCTGACGGAAGTAAAACGTCGTTTTGGCGATGACCGCCGCACCGTGATTACGAGCGATGTGTCGAAACTCGATATTGCCGACTTGATCGCTGAAGAAGATATTGTGATCACCTTGACGCATTTCGGCTATATCAAACGGCTTCCAGTTGACACCTACCGCAGTCAAAAACGCGGCGGCCGCGGTGTGAATGGTATGAATACGAAAGAATCCGATTTCGTAGAACATCTATTCGTGACGTCAACTCATCATAATCTGTTGTTCTTTACTTCGCGAGGGAAGGTGTATCGCCTAAAAGGCTACGAAATTCCCGAAGCTTCGCGTCAGGCGAAAGGTACAGCGATTATTAATTTGCTGCAGCTTGAGCAAAATGAAAAGATTACGGCAGTTATTCCGCTCAGAGAATTCTCGCCAAATCGCTTTTTGTTTATGGCAACGAAGCATGGTATCGTGAAAAAGACGGAGCTTACTGAATTTGATACAACCCGTAAGGGTGGACTCATCGCCATTAATCTTGATGAAGACGATGATCTGATCGGCGTGAAGCTGACAAATGGTGAGCAAAATATGATTATGGGTACACGTAGCGGCATGGCCATTCATTTTTCTGAAAGCAATGTGCGCATGATGGGCCGGACTGCTCACGGTGTAAAAGGCATTTCGCTCAATACCGATGATGAAGTAGTCGGTATGGATACGGCGCATAAAAATGGTGAAGTTCTTACTGTTACAGCCGACGGCTATGGCAAGCGTACTGATATTGAAGATTACCGCTTGCAGACTCGTGGCGGCAAAGGGATCATTAACTTTAAAGTAACTGATAAGACTGGTGAAGTTGTGGGTCTTAAAGTGGTTCGTCCTGGCCAGGAATTAATGCTCATTACGATTGATGGCGTTGTCATTCGAATCGATATTGAAGACATTTCTTTAATCAGTCGCAACACGCAAGGCGTGAAACTGATGAAGACTGGCGAAGACGATAAAGTGATTGCCTTAGCAGCTGTCGAGAAGAAAACCGAATCAGATAGCTAAAGTAAATAGGTGAATTGAATCGATAAAATTTAAGCCTGCAAGACTGAGCAAATTATGCTTAGTCATTGCAGGCTTTTTTTCTTAGCGGCTTTACTATTTAGGCAGCTATTTAGCTCGTTTTTTTGCTGAGGTCCGGTTTGGTAATGTGAAGCAAGAGAGCTGTGATAATTGTTCCGGCAAGAATGGCTGCAATATACATGCCCAGATTGCCAACCGCATGGGGAATGGGAAGGACGAAGATGCCGCCGTGGGGGGCGCGAAGCGTGCAGCCGAAGATCATGGAGAGAGCGCCTGTAACGGCAGAGCCAGCCATGATGGAGGGTATGACACGGAAGGGGTCAGCGGCGGCAAAGGGAATGGCACCTTCTGTAATGAAGGAGATTCCGAGGACAGCGGCGGCTTTACCTGCTTCTCGTTCGTCTGGTGTAAATTTATTCTTGCTCAGGTAGGTGGCTAAGGCAATGCCTAAAGGCGGCGTCATACCAGCAGCCATGACTGCTGCCATTGGTTCAAAAATGTTACTGCTCAAAAGGCCTACACTGAAAGCATAAGCGGCTTTGTTAACCGGGCCACCCATATCAAAGGCCATCATGGCGCCAAGTAAAAGTCCCAGCACGCCAGCGTTAGCTGAAGACATGCTTTTTAGCGTTTCCGTCATAAGGTCCATAATGGTTTTTACAGGAGTGCCGATTACATAAACCATGAGAAGGCCGACAATTGCACTAGCGAAAAGCGGAATGATAAGAACGGGTTTTAGGCCTTCTAAGGCTTTGGGGAGGCGGATCGATTCTTTGAGCCAATGAGCTGTATAGCCTGCCAAAAATCCGGCGATGATTCCGCCGAGAAATCCGGCGCCAATTTTGGCAGCAAGCATACCGCCAATGAGACCCGGTGTCAGGCCGGGACGGTCGGCAATGGAAAAAGCGATGAAGCCAGCTAAGACGGGCACCATAAGGGCGAAGGCTGAACCGCCGCCAATATCCATAAGGGCTGCAGCTAGAGTTCCTTTTTCTTTGAACGCTTCAATACCGAATACGAAAGAAAGAGCAATGAGAAGACCGCCAGCGACTACCATCGGAATCATATAAGATACGCCGGTCATGAGATGCTTGTAAGGGCCGGTGCGAGCAGCAGACTTTTCTTGTTTGCCATCAGCCACTTTGCTGAGAAAATCTTGATCTTTTGTAGCAGCCACTGTAGGAGTCTCTAAGGCTAAAGCGGCATTGATAACATCTTTGCCACTTTTTATGGCGGCGCCTACGCCTATTTTATAGAGACGTTTGCTAGCGAAAGGCGTGGTGTCAATGGCTGTATCAGCAGCAATAATGACAGCGTCAGCCTGGGCAATATCTTCCGGCGTTAACGCATTTTCGATTCCTACGGAACCGCGTGTTTCCACTTTGATCGTGTGGCCCATTTCTCCCGCTGCCTTGCTAAGCGATTCAGCAGCCATATAGGTATGGGCGATTCCGGTCGGGCAGGATGTAACAGCAATCAGTTTGCTCATGGTAGTTCCTCCTTCTTATCGTTCAATTTTTATTTCGGTAAAATGATCAGGCCTCGCGGGAACGAATTGCAGCAAAGATGTCTGCTTTGTTTTGAGCGGAGCGGAGTTCGGCAAGGAAGGATTCGTGCATTAGCATCCTGGCTAAGCGGGATAGAGCTTGCAAGTGAATATCGTCACCAGCCTGTGGTGCGGCGATGAGAAAGAACAGATCCGCCTTTGTTTCGTCGAGGGAAGCTACGTCAATTCCCTCGTTTATGCGGGCAAAGCCGATCGCCGGTTTGGCGACAGCGCCTGATTTAGCGTGAGGGATAGCAACCCCGAAGCCAACGCCGGTTGTACCAAGTTCTTCTCGTTTGGCTACAGCTTGTAAGTAAGCTGTTTTATCTGTTATGACATTTGCTGCATGAAAAGTATCGGCTAGTTGTTCCCAAACAGCTTCTTTTGTGACAGCGTTTATATCCAGTAGAATGGAGCTTTCGTTCAATAATTCTGTAATTTTCATTTATGATTCCTCCCAGTTTGTGATTTGAACAAGGGGCTCTAAGTTTTGGACTTCCGCCAAGGAACCAGACTGTGTTCCTTCTGTGGCAACTGCGGCAGCCGCAGAGGCTGTCGCCAAGCGGGCTAGATTTTGTAAGGAGAAGTTTCGTAACGTTGCGACTGCAATTCCGCCTACCATGGCATCGCCTGCGCCGACTGTAGAATTTACCGAAATGGTAGGTGATTTGACTAAAAGCTTTTCTTTCCCTTTAGCAAAGATTGCGCCATCAGCGCCGAGCGATACTACAACAAGTTCGATTCCACTATGGAGGAGTTCATCAATAATCTTTCGTAAGTTGCTAGGATTTGTTAAGTCTAGATCGTAGAGTTGACTAAGTTCTTCTACGTTCGGTTTGATGGCATACGGTTTGGCTGTCAGGGCTTGTTGTAAAGCTTCGCCGCTTGTATCCAGGAAAGCGCGACCCCCAGCTGTTTTAATTTGAGCGATCAATTGAGCGTAAATATTTGAGGGGGCATTCGGCGGCAGGCTGCCTGATAAGATAAATGTCGAATTCGATGAGGCCAGAAAGGCGATTTTTTCTTCTAAGCGCTTATAATCGGCTGCTTGAAAAGCTAGGCCAGGAAAATTTACTTCTGTGACAGTGCAGCTTGTTTGATCAATGAGCTTCATATTGCTACGCGTGGCGCCTTGTAAAGTAATAAAATGATCTTCAATATCTTTCATTAAGAAGAAATCTTGAAACTTTTTGACGTTGTCTTGTCCTAAAAAGCCAGTGACAGTTACCTTTTCGCCGAGTGAACGAATAACATTCGCAACATTAATTCCTTTGCCGCCGGGATCCAGGCGTTCTTCCTGAACACGGTTTACTTTACCTATTTGAAAACAAGGGAGATAAATCGAATGATCTAAGGCTGGGTTTAAGGTGACCGTGATGATATTCGCTGTTTCTACCATTAGAGAAGCCTCCTTTCTATAGAAAGTAATAAGGGTGAGGAGCCTTTATTGCGCAGAGTTTACTGTTAGGCCTCTTTAGCTAGATGAATTTTGACTTTTCCTTCATATTGTTTTAGTACTTCTGCTTTTACCGTTTGATCTGTAATCATAAAGCTGAGTTCAGCTAAGTCGCAAATCTTGCATAAGCTCTTTTGATTCAGCTTACTATGGTCAACCGCTAAAATCCGCTCTTCTGCGGCTAGCATCATATAGCGTTTTGTTTCAGCCTCCGTTGCGTTAGGAGTTGTTACGCCTTTTAGTAAGTCCACTCCGTTAGCAGCTAAGAAAACCTTATCGAAGTGTAGCCGTTTCAGTGATTCGTTGGCGAGATAGCCGACAAGCGATCTAGGAGACTTACGAAAGGTTCCGCCGATTAGCAGAACTTCGACGGTAGCGTCATCGGCAAACTTTTGGGCAATATCCATACTGTTTGTACCAACCGTAATAGATCTATTTTGTAAGAAGTGAGCAATTTCTAAAGTCGTTGTTCCGGCATCGAGCAAAATTGTTTCGCCATCTTTGACGAGCGAAGCAGCATATTTTGCAATCTGTTGTTTTTCATTTAAATGACGTACTTCTTTTTCGTGGAAACTGAACTCGTAACCCGATTGCGCTAGTATGGCGCCGCCGTGGGTTCTTTGCAATAACCCTTCATCTTCCATCTCCTGTAGGTCGCGGCGAATCGTTGACTCAGATACATCAAAGTGTTGGCACAGTTCAATTACTTTTACTGTCTGTCCAATTTTCATAAGTTGTAAGATTTCCGCTTTGCGCTCTTCGGCAAACATAAGATACCTCCTTAAAAATGGAATAATTGCGTGTTTTTGGTTGTTTTATTTCAAAATAATGAGTTTTATTGACTGAATGTGACTGTATGTGATTGTTTATGATTATTATAGATGCGAAATAGAAAAAGTGTCAATTGATTTTCTAAGAGTAGAGCATGTTTTTTTATAAGAACGATTATTGTAAATACGCCAAGAGTCTCCAAAGTCAATAAAGATAAAAAGTTTCACAAAAAGTGTTGACATAAGTTTACCCCTATGTTATTATAAACAAGTCGCCGATGGGCGGCACGAAAACAGAAAAGAATCATCGCTTCTGAAAACGAAGGCGAAACGGTTTCGAAAAAACTTTGAAAAAAGTGCTTGACAAACTGGTTCGAAAGATGGTAAACTATCTAAGCTGCTTCGGTAGCGGCTCT